>DALTYD010000042.1 GCA_029986255.1 Methanocorpusculum sp.
AAAAGATCAATAGATATTCGAAAGTATCAAACAGAACAACATATTAACTATGTTTGATTATTCTGAAAACAAGTGATTAGTAGTGGGGGTTTTATGGAATAGGGAGAGAGTATTCTATAATGATGGATTGTACATTTCCATGCAAGAGATGCTCTATGCTCTATATATCGATGATCTATTATACTGTTGTCGCCGATATTTCTGTTAACGAAAATTCCGGTATCAAATCCGGATATAAACAGGATATTTATGATTACATTAACCCCAAAACAGGTAAAAGAACGATTTGGACCATTATTCTGCCGTCGTTTATCGGTGATGAACGATGAAAAAGAGAGAATTGCAAAACTTCATGAGCAGTGTCAGGCCCGAGGTCCCATTGAATGGGATCACATGAATCGAAAACGAGCTGGTGGAGCAATACTCTCTGAGAAAACAGAAGGAATAACTATGATCATGACGGCAAAAATTGGGCAACATCCAATTCAATTTGGACCATCCGATACAGAAATTGGAGGACAAGCACTCGAAGCGATTCTCGTCAATGGTAATGAAGTGGCAACTTCCTGGATAGGTGCTGCGGGAGCTGGGATAGGGATTTCGGCATGCCAGGCACACGCACCAGGAGTAATCAAGGTAGAGTACAACTCAGAAAAAGATCTTCTTATTTGGGGAGAACATATCTGTCGTAGCACCATCATTCTGCCAAAATATGAGAAAATCACTTTCGGCATCGATGACACTGATACCAAAGAAAGTGGAGCAACATGGATGCTTGCTATGAAATGTGGAGATTCCTGTAGTATTGATGGGGTAATCTTCCTTGGTATGAGAATAATCCAACTCAATCCCAAAACACCAGAAAAAACCACAAACTGTACTGGATCCGTCATCACATTTGCAGTACAACCAAGAAAGAAAGAAGAATTAATCCAGTTTATTAAAAAATTTATCGAAGAACATGCGACTAGTACAGATACTGGAATCTGCTATTGGATTGGTATCAGCCTACCACAATCACCCTATGCAAAACGGATAAAAACAGAACTAATTACAAAAGATGAGGCTACAAGTGAGGAAGAGCACCTCAATATATCATTCGTAGATTCAGCAAACAGCAAAGGACGTATTGGAGCCATTGGCGCACTTTTGTGGGCAAATGGAGGTGTAGAAGTTGCAGGATTATATGGCGAAGCTCCGTGAACCATATCAAGCGCCATATCAGGAGATCATCGCAATTGCATCCAAAGATGATAACAACAAAATAGAACTCATTGAATGCTTCGACTGTATTGGAGGTGGTATGTGGGTAGCAAAACATTATGCCCAAAGTCCCCTGGTCACCAATGTCCGAAAAATAGGTACAAGCATTCGGTACTATATCACTCCTGGCTTAACAAAACTCCCGCTTGTTGGATCATCATTTCCGGCAGGAATTAATGGGGTAAAAATATCCAAGAATGAGATTGCAATATCCTACCTAGGTATGGGGGGAGGAGGAGTTGGAGCATCAATTTGCAGAGCAAGTGCCAAAGGAGTCCTGCGATCCGAAACAACGCCCTGTGGTGGTGGAAAATTGGCTGGATCAACCATACATCTCCGTAAAATGGAACGAGTTATCATAGGTATTGATGATACTGATACTCCAGAAAATGGAGCAACATGGGCATTAGCACACAACATCGCCTGTAAAGTAGAGGATGACAACTCTAGGTATCTTTCCCATACCATTACCCAGCTCTTCCCAGTTGCCCAAAGAACCAAGAACTGTGTCTCGGTTGCAATAGAGTTTGCCTCTACGGAACCTGATACTCTGAGCGACAGAGTGCAACATCTTGTTGAAAAATACACTCTCTCAGACAAGACAGGGATGGTAGTGTTTCGTGGATTTGATCCATCTCCACTAGAAGCGTATGCGCAAATGGTCAAACGTAGAGAAGTGACAGTGGAAGATATGGAAACAATTAATCCGTACCTCGACATTCGTATCGATGGAACAGGAATCATTGGGGCCGCAGCAGCAATCCCATATTACACCAGATTTGATGAGGCATTGGAATTATGTGGAAATCCTTAAAAGCACAACTTTTGGAGATAGGGACTGTACAACTCTGCGGCGTTAACGCATCCAATTACGAGGCAAAATCAACCTCCGGACCGGGAACTGAGGGACATGGATCAGTTTTTTTCAGTTATGAAGGGCACAGAGTGCGTTTATCTGTAGTAGATGTATCTCCGATTACGATACGACACATTGGTGGAGGAACAGTAATACTAACCTATGGATATATTGAGGTTCTTGGAAAACTAGAAAAACCAGGAAGTCATTGCCCAAAGCAGGCATATATTACAATCAACGGTTCATGTATGTTTCACTGCAAATACTGCGCAGTACCATCAAACGCATCACCGATAAAATCGGCGGACGAGATAGTGTCTCTCGTGAGAGAAGCGGGAGATATTGAAGCTATTTCTCTGACAGGAGGAATTATGGATTCTGCTGTAGAGGAGGAGGCTCGAACTCTTGCCATAATTCAGTCCCTTGAAGTCTTTAATCTGCCTATAGGAGTGGCGATATATCCAGTTCAGGGAACTGCCCATCGACTCCATTCAGCAGGAGTGGCAGAAGTCAAATTTAACTTAGAAACAGCAACTCCGGAACTTTTTTCAGAAATGTGCCCCTGTATGGACCGAGATACAATCAATACCGAACTAGATAAGGCTGTGCAACTATTCGGAAAAAACAATGTATTCACAAATCTTATCTTCGGACTTGGCGAGACCGATGAAGAGATGAAGGATGCAATTGATGAACTCTGCAGTCGGGGGATTATTCCGACACTCCGCCCATTCTCACCAGGTGGGGAACTGAAAACATTCCCACGACCAAAATTTAAGCGAATTATGGACCTATATAAATATCACAGCGCGGCTCTTGCGGCAAATGATCTTGATACTTGTAAAGCTAAGACTATGTGCATCGCCTGCACTGGCTGTGATATGGTTCCAGGTAGAGATTGAATTGTAATAGTCGAATTTAATTCACATTATCACAATAAATACAATATTTATATGATTTTTCCAACCGAATGCAAATACGTTGGGAGTGCAGCAACAAAACCATATGGAGATAAGGTGTACTTCTTGACAAAGTATCTTATCCATCCTGTTGAAGAAGGATTTGAAATTCTTGAGGTTGAGCATGAAAAAGAAGAGAGCGGGTACTTGCGAAAGATTAAATCTGTCCATCGCCTGATAGGACCAGAAGATATTGCTATCTGGGAAGAGGCAGTTACGTTGCATGATCGTACAGGATTAATTCAAAAGGCACTGTCCACGGGTATGAGATGTACCATCTTCACTGCACATGATGAACACCAGACTTTTGTGATGGATCCAGATCTATCTGGATTAGAAACTGTGCATGTTTATGATATAACACCACCACGAGCAAATCTGTCTGTGAATTTGAAAATTTTAGAGGAAGCTGGATTATTTGGAACTGATAATCTACAATTTGTACATCATGTTCAAAATATTGCTAAAATTCCAGCAGATGTTTATCCATGCCGTGCTGGAGGTTTCTCAAAAACCCTAGATAGAGATAGACTCCACGGAGGTGAGCGTGTTGCATGTTGTCTAACTGGACGCCATCTCTGTGAAGAGTGTTATGACAATGATTTTGTGTTTGAAGATACATGCCCTTTATCACAGGTAAAAGAAGAGCCGTTCGTCTCCAGATGCTGCAGAGCTGAAAGAACTGGGATTGGCATCTACAACGGAAAATTTGGAGCAATTGTTCACTGGGGATCATCACCCCGCGAGATGTTAAAAGCAGTTGAAACGATGCTAAGTAAATGGCGAGAAAAGGAGAAGACGGAGTTGAAACATGGTTAAACTTGGATTTCATGTTTCAATTGCAGGAGGGATTGCAAATGCTGTGAATCGGGCACAGGCACTGGGGTGTGAAACATTTCAAATATTTACCAGAAGTCCACGAACCTGGGCAACAAAGCCTATTAGTCCCACAGATGTAGATGCTTTTTTGACTGCTCTTTCGGCATCAAAAATAAAACCAGTAGTGGATCACATGCCATACCTCCCAAATCTTGCAACAGAAAAAGCAGAGATTTATGCAAAGTCAGTTACAACACTGACTGAGGAATTGAGCCGATGTAGCCAGTTGAATATTCCATACCTAGTAACACATCTAGGACACCATGAGGCAGAAAGGCACAAAATAGGACGAGAAAAGGTGATTTCAGCAATTGGTCAAGCTCTGGATGCTTCCATGGGAGAGACAATGGTTCTTCTAGAGAATACAGCAAACGAGAAGAATACAGTTGGAGGAATATTCAAGGATATTGGGATAATTTCAGACGAATTAGGATGCAATACACGGATTGGATTCTGTTTTGATACGTGCCATGCAGGAGCGGCGGGGTACGATTTCAATGGCCAAGGAACGGAGACAGTGTTCGAATTGTTTGAAGAAGAAGCAGGAGAACTCTCACGAATTCATGTAGTCCATCTGAATGATATGAAAGGAGGAATTGGATCACACCTCGACCGTCACGAACATCTCGGACTCGGTACCTTAGGAGAACAGATAATTCATGAAGTATTAACATACCCAAAGATATCCCATTGTGCATTTATTATGGAAACTCCATCCGATTGTGTGCGTAATGATGTCGGAAATATGGCAGTTGCCAAACGACTGATGCAGATATGATTTGGGCCAACTCACCCCCATTCAGATACAATATAGGAACGATAGGAACGAGACGAAAAGGAAAGATCTTTACTTGAGAAAGAATAAGTAAATAAAGAGAGATTTCTGTGATGAATATCCAAAAATACTAGAAAAATATCGATATTAAAAATAAGAACTACAAAAAACAATGCATTCCGGGAGTAAGACTATCGACTAAAGAAATGAGAGATATTCGATGCAATATTCATTGAAAAAAGACACCTTGAATGATATGTGGTTTTGCATGATTTGAGAGACAAAAGAACCAAAACGGTGAGGGTTGTTTACCTCTTATCCAGTAGAGAAAGTGTTAAGAAATTATGTTCCCAGAAGCGCGAGAAGAACATCAGTGCTTCCCACAACCTCAGCATCCATTTCCAGTATGAGATTTACCTGCTCATTGGCACTGTAGCGTCGGAACTCAGTTTAAATTGTAATCACTCATTTCCTGAGAGCTGTCGCATATCCATCTCCCATGCAATTCCAGAATCCCAGAATCCACATCAGAACCATCAATTACTGCAACAACAATGTCACTGCTTTTTAAAGCATTAAGATTCAAATTATACATCATTTTTTCACGATTTACCCGATAACAATCACCATTTTATTCAAAATATTGTGGTAAATGGACCATATAATCTCGTGATGTCAAGATATCAAAAAGATTGGAATTATAAATCCTTTGAGTATCTAAAAAAATGTGGCTGCAAGATAGATACGGTACTGCACAAAACGCCTGACACCGACTAGGCGAAGATCAGCAAACTGTCTGAGAAAAATTCCTGGTCCTGCTGATTTCTTATTTCCATAATAGGTATCTGTAACCCCCACATGTAGGTGAAGAATTCACCCCAACAATAGCAACTGGTGATACTCCACGTTCAGAAATTATCTCCTGAACCTGCCCTCCAAGGCGATCAAGAAAGAAACCTGGACGACGGGAAAGGCAGAGATATAACGTTTCTGGACACGAAAGAGAGATTATTTCAATATCAAATTG
>DALTYD010000011.1 GCA_029986255.1 Methanocorpusculum sp.
TGGGAGGCAGCTTGATGGATACTGCGAATGAGGTGATCCGGATTCTAGCAACATCTCCAGTGCCAGTATTGATTGTGCCTGGTGGTGGGATCTTTGCCGACGGTGTTAGATATCTTGGGATTGATGGTACCGCGGCACACTGGATGGCCGTGGCTGCGATGGATCAATATGGGTGGTTTTTATCAACATTTGGAGTTTCAGCAGTGGATGAGTGTTTGATGCCGACTGTCGGTGTGAAAATTTTTCTTCCGTATCGTTTTTTAAGAGATGTCGATCCTCTACCACATTCTTGGGATGTTACGTCTGACACTATTTCTGCGTGGATTGCAGGGCAGTTGGAGTGCCCACTGCTTCTTTTGAAATCTGTGGATGGGGTTTTGTTGGAGGATGAACTCCTTGCTGAGGTACCAGAGGGTATGATCCCAGACGTGATTGATCCCTGTTGCCTGGATATTTTGCGCAAATTTGCAGTTTCTGCGAAAATAATCAATGGTCGATGTCTAACTCGTATCTCTGATTATTTACGAGGATTTGAAGTTCTTGGAACTCAGTTGCCATGATGGTCTGATCTGTGTTCGTTTATTATCCTCTTCTATTTATTGTATCTGTACTATAGGGATCCATCAATAATCCATTTTTTAAAGAAAACTACTGCATTGGTAATAAAAGACGTTTTTAACTTTGGGAGTGTAATTCTTTCTGGAGACTATATTTTTATGACTATGATATTCTCGTTCTCGATAAAATTACTCAAACTCTATATTTATTGGATATAACTTGTAAGAAACGAATTGTAGTATGAACATTTCTAAAAGTGATATTCGAACTATTTGTTAATACTCCCTGTCTGATATTATGATGAAGGTGTGATGTTTTTAAATTGTTTATCTCATAGAATCCTATCATCAAAAAAGGCAAGATATCTTGTTACAACCACATTAATTCCAAAAATTCTCCAATTTTATTGTCCAGATCATTGAACTTATCGTAAGTGTATTTATGTTCTCTGTTCTATTAGCATAAATTGCTATGTGCCATTCATGCTGAAACTGGAGCTCATCGTTATGCATCTTTCCCCGATTCTTAGGTCATCTCCTAATTCAAGGAGTTAATGCTTGGGTATTGAAGGCACTCTATAAAATGGGATATATGTGTGCGAGTCTCGTTATTATCTATCCCTCAAAATATTCGTTACACGCCATTCCTCCTAGATCCAAATCTATGTATGATATTTTTGCCATCCAAAAAAGTCCATGACCAGAGTGATACTAATGTTCTGTGTCTCAATATGTATTGTTTGATCTACAGTCCCAGGCATCTTTGTATGTTTTAGTATCCAAAAAATACATATTCTCGCTATATTCTTTCAAACTGCTCTCTTCATTGTTCAATATCGAATACCTATTTCATTGTAATTATTCACTTTTTTGTTTAGATCGAAGCGAATCAATAAAGTGAGAATTTGTAATCCTGTCATTTAGAGATGATATAATAAACGGTGTGATTGTGATGATGTAATTGTGCTACTGTTCTTCTTTTAAGAACGTTGCAACCTCTTTGAGCATTGCTCCGGGTCGCTCGATCCTTCTTGCAATGAGGTCGACCACTGTACTCTGTACTCCTGGTAGTTTCCCGTTGTCAATCAAGAAATCATGTGGAACATTTACCTGGTCTGCTGTCACTGGCGATATCGCTCCCGATAAATTCGCAGATGTCGATGTAATTGGACTGTCAAATTTCTCAATAATCGCCTTGGCAACAGCATGTTCAGGATATCTGATGCCAATCATACCTGTCCCACTCGATAGTTCCGGTGGGAGACAGTTCTTCACTGGTAGAACTCCAGTCACGGGTCCTGGCAAAAACTTCTGGATAAATCTCTCGGCAAAATCATCCACATGCGCGATCCCATAGATCATATCCACATCTGAAACAGCAACAGATATCGGTTTCCACATTGGCCGCTGTTTTGCCTCATATACCTTATATATGGCATTTTCTGATAATGCATCAGCTCCAATTCCATAGATGGTTTCCGTTGGATATACCACTAGTCCATCATGGGATAGAACTCGAACCGCTTTTTCAACCATTGTTTCCAATGCCGGTCTCAATTCTGAATGTTTAAAGTTGTAATTACAGGCAATTTTTTTTAGTTTTATCGGTTGTTTCATGGTACTATATCCTCTTATCTAGAGAGTAAAAATATCTGTGATGTTGATATATCTCCTTATTTTTCCTGTAGTTTGAATTGGATTAGAGTTCTGTGTTCTTCATATCCATATCCTGTGAAATATTTTCTCATATCTCTAAACATATAATTAAGGCACTTTTTTGCAATGCATGTCATTATTCTTTCCTGTCTCTTGTTCCACGATAGGACGTGGACGTACACGACTTGTTGTTCATCAATGGCGTGTGGCGTGTACATCATGCCTCATCTTCTGATACAAGATTTGGTTCTATCCATCCCTCTTCTTTCCATTACATCTATTGATATTCTTTTGATTAGGTATTGTTCCGTTTTGTTTCATCGTTTTCATTTATAATAGCTATTTGTGCGCTTTCGCTCATCAGCACGTGTTTGTTATCGATGGCATTTGAGTAAATGAGTGCGATAACCGGGGATCGAACCCGGATTAGAGGCTTGGGAAGCCCCTGTCATGCCATTAGACCATTATCGCCTTGCATTATATCTTTTGTCCGTTCGTGAATAAAGAGGTTATCCTCTGTTTTCGACTGCATGTTAACTGTTTATCCTTTTCTCTCTCATGAACCCCCATATGCATTTATGTGCCGTGTTTCAGAAAAAATAATTATTTTTAAAACACTTTTTCTGTTACTGCATCATATAAATAAAACATGATTTTGGTAGACTGGGAAATCGAGGATCACATAAAGCATGGATTTATTGGCGTGGATCCATATGATCCTGCCCTTGTACAGCCGAATTCACTTGATATTCGCCTCGGAACCCATTTTGTTTGGTATGATTCTTGTGATGACATTATTGATCCTTACACAACAGAAACTATATATTCTCACACTCGAGAGCAAAAATCTTCTTATTTTGATATTCTGCCAAATCAGTTTGTTCTTGCTGAAACACTCGAAACAATCACTCTTCCTGACAATATTGTCTCATCTATCGAAGGAAAAAGCAGTGTTGCACGCCTTGGAATTGAACTCCATCAGACAGGTGGATGGATCGATGCTGGGTTTTCTGGAACAATTACTCTGGAAATGTGCAATGTTAATTCCCGTCCAGTTCGTGTTTATGCAGGGATGCCAATTGGTCAGCTTGTCTTCTATGTAACCAAACGTTGTTCCTGCCCCTACGATAAAAAACCCGATGCAAAGTATCAGAACCAAAAAAATGCAACTCTTTCGCGATATAACATAAAATCCATTGAAAAATATTGAATGAAAATCATAATTCTTTTTTTTACATTTTTCTTATCCTCCTATCCAGAAGGATGCCCAACTCTCATAACCTGTCCCGTTCCATATAAATAGGTATGACAGTACTGGCCTGCCTAGGAGCTGGACGAATCGGTGGAGAAGTTGCTTTCCTTGCATCTGTTCTTGGTCTCGTCGATGAAATAATTTTGTACGATACGTATGAGCAGATTTACACCGCACAAAAACTTGACATCACTCATGCACTCGATATTTCTGTCTCCTGCGACTCCAAACGCTTGCGAGATGCTGATTACTGTGTTTTTTCTGCAGGAGTTGCTAGAACTCCGGAGATCAAAACCCGGGCTGATCTCCTTGATGCAAACCTACCCGTTGCTCAAAATGCAGCAAATCTACTCTCTGGATTTGGAGGATACCTTATCATTGTTACCAATCCAATGGATGTCTTTACCTGGTACTTTGCAAAACACACTGGTCTTGCACAGGAGCAGGTACTTGGATTTGGCGGCCTTTTGGACAGTCGAAGGTTTTCTCTTGCACTTTCCTCAGCTGGAATTAATGGTGATGCCTGGGTATTTGGAGAACATGGTGAACATCAGGTACCTATTTTTTCACACCTTCAAAGCACCATCTCAACCACTCTTCGTGAAGAAATTCTCACAACCATTCGCTCTTCCTCTATGCCTATCATCAAGGGAAAATCAGGTACTATTTTTGGTCCATCGTGGCACATTTGCAGCATGATATCTGATATTCATACAGATTCGCGGCGATTAATCTCCTGCTCAATTCCTGCTGATGGAGCCTACAATATTGATGGTTGTGCACTTGGTTTACCTGTCACTCTTGGCAGAAATGGTGCCTCCATTGACGATACCTGGACTTTTGATTATTGGGAAGAGAATAAATTCTTTGAAGCAGCAGACTATCTCACAGATCTTTGTAGGAGAATCTGATGTCTAAAAACGATGCCTTTCCTGTGACTATTGCTATCAATCAAGCAGAATACACCAATGCTCCTGGGGGTCCAGTTATTCATATTTTCGGTCGAACCTCTGAAGGTATCCCTCATCATCTCCAAATAACTAATTTTCGCCCGTATTTCTGGATATGGGAGAGTGAAGCTAATCAACCTCACTTGGATAATATTGAAGTCACGCATGACAAAGCAATTTCTATTAAAGGGGAAGCACTTCGTCGCCTTTATACGGTCAAACCAACTGATGTACGAAGCGTGCGTGATCACTATCATCACTACGAAGCTGATATACCATTTGCTACCCGCTTTTTAATCGATATTGGCCTAACTGGTGGGTTGAAAGCCCCTGCGGATGTATGTAGCTATTCTGAGCTCGTTCCAGCTGTGGTTCAATCAAAACCCCGCATATGCATGTGTGATATTGAATGTGATGATCGTAATGGATTTCCTGAACCTGAACGTGATCCGATCATCTGTCTCACATGTCACGATTCCTATGATGATCACTACACTACATTTGTTCTCCTTGGCGATAGACCTGTGGATTACTCCACTTATTCTGGTCTTGCGAACGGTTGTTTTTCTCGTACTCATCACACCATATGTACTTATAATACTGAAAAAGAACTCTTTACAGCATTCGTATCATACATTCAAGAAAAGGATCCTGACATACTCTCTGGTTGGAATTTTGCAAATTTCGATGCCAATTATATCCTTAAGAGAGCTGCAACCCTTGGATTCAAAACAGATGCCTTTTCACGTCTGCCTGGAATAACTGAACGAAACGCTATGCGTGGTCGTGCCATCTTTGATCTATTAACTGCCTACAAAAAAATGCAAAGCAGTCAAAAAGAATCCTATCGACTTGATGCCATTGCCGAAGAGGAACTAGGTGAGCGAAAAGTCCGTTATATAGGAACTCTAGGTGATCTTTGGAATAAAAATCCATTGAAGATGATTGAATACAATTTCAAGGATGTAGAGTTGTGCGTTGGCATCAACCACAAAAACAACATAATCGAATTTTATCAGGAAGTTTCTCGTTACGTGGGTTGCCCACTTGATAAAGCACTTAACTCATCAAATGTTATTGACATCCTTCTCCTCCGGAAAGCATTTGGAAAATTTGTCCTCCCTTCCAAAGGAAACACTGTTGGCGATGAATTTGAAGGCGCGACAGTCTTTGCTGCAAGTAAAGGTGTCAAGGAAAATGTTATTGTACTCGACTTAAAATCTCTCTATCCAATGGCAATGATGACCTTAAATGCCTCTCCGGAAACTAAATCTTGTTCTGGTGAAATCCATGCCCCCAATGGTATTCGATTCCTTCGTCAACCTGATGGTCTTACGCGAAGCATCTTAAGTGAACTTATGATAGAACGTGATGATCGAAAAAGGCTGCGCGATACCTTTCCCTATGGTTCTCCGGAATATACGCTTTATGATATGCAACAGAATGTATTGAAGGTCATCATGAACTCTTATTATGGCGTATTAGGATTCTCGCGTTTTCGGCTTTATGATTGCGACATTGGTTCCGCCGTAACGTCTGTTGGTAGAGCTATTATCCAACATACTCGAAATATCATTACTGCTAAAGGTTATGAGGTAATCTATGGAGATACGGACTCCTGCTTTGTTCAGCTTCCAAATGTCTCCTTGGAAGATACCATGAATATTGCTCATGAACTGGAAGTCGAATTGAATGCCAGTTATATCACTTTTTCTCAAACCGTACTTAATGCGGATAGGAACTATTTCTCCATCAAATTTGAAAAGATCTATCGCAGATTTTTTCAAGGGGGGGTTAAGAAAAGGTATGCAGGCCATCTTATCTGGAAAGAAGGTCAGAATGTTGGAAAAATCGACATCACTGGTTTTGAAATGAAACGCTCTGATTCTGCCCCAATTACTCGTGAGGTGCAGGAACGGGTGCTTGAAATGATCCTCAAGGGAAATGGGAAAGAGGAGGTTAAAGAGTACCTATCTGGGGTTCTTCGTATGTATCGTGCAGGACGCTGTCCGCTTGAAAAAGCAGGAATCCCAAGTGGTCTCAACAAATCATTGGAAGACTACACGGTTCTTGATGCCCATGGTCGTGGGGCGACATACTCAAATATGTATCTTGGAACTGACTTTAAACGTGGAAGTAAACCAAAGCGCATATACATCAAACGCTCTTATAATCCTGAAGTATATCCGAATACAGATGTCCTCTGCTTTGAATATCCTGATCAGATCCCAGATGGAATGTTTGAGATAGACTGGGAAACCATGCTCGAAAAAACCATTAGGGCACCATTGATTCGTATTTTTGACGCTCTTGATTGGGATTGGGATGAGTTTGATCCTACAAAAACAAAGAAAACTACATTGGATATGTTTTTTTAAACCTTACCAGAATACAATATCACCAGAATACAATACTTTTTTAAACATTCTATCATGGATACCTCTCTCTTATCTTTTTGAAGAGAAAATCCATAACTAACTGGGATTTAATATTGAGACGTCGCATCATAAAGTAGCTCTAGCTCTCTTATACCGTGTTGTTCATTTATAATGTTCTTATGGCTATTTGTTGGCATGAGAATGCTTTTTATCCTCAAGTTCTAGTTTAATATTGTTCCTCCTCCAACATGTAAACATGGTTTCTGACGAAGTCGACATGATTCTCTTGCAGCTTGAAAACGATAATGTAAGGTCGGTTCTCCTTCAATTCTCTGATTTAGAAGGAAAGCCAAAAAATGTTGCGATTCCGACGAAACAAATGAAAAAGGCTTTAATTGATGGAATTAGCTTTGATGGTTCCTCTATTCAGGGATTTGCACGTTTGGAAGAGTCAGACATGCTACTCCGTCCCGATCCTACAACTTATCAAATTATACCGTGGTCAGATGTTAAATTCCGTTCAGCACGATTTATCTGTGATGTCTACACAACTCGTGGTGAACCTTTTGCAGGAGATCCACGTCATATTCTGCGTACCCAGATTGAAAAAGCAGAAAAACTGGATTATACTTTTAGTGTTGGTCCTGAGATGGAGTTTTTCCTCTTTAGACTTGTTGATGGGCATGCATCTATCAATCTCCAGGATCACAGTGGTTACTTCGATCAAACTCCAACTGATCCAGGAGAAGACGTCCGTCGTGATCTAGTGATCTCTCTATCTGAAATGGGATTTAACATTGAAGCATCGCATCATGAAGTAGCTCCGAGTCAACATGAGATTGACTTCACCTATGGGGATGCTCTTGGAATGGCTGATAAAGTTGTGACCTTCAAATTTGCAGCAAAAACTCTCGCATTAAAACGAGGCCTCCATGCAACCTTCATGCCAAAGCCCATTTTCGGCATTAATGGTTCTGGTATGCATATCAATTGTTCATTGATGAAAGATGCACAAAACGCATTTTTTGATCCAGACGGCGTTCATCAGCTCTCTGACATTGCGCATCACTTCATTGCAGGCCTTCTGAAGCACATTGATGGCATCACTCGTATTGCGAATCCAACGGTTAATTCCTATAAACGCTTGATTCCTGGATATGAGGCTCCGGTCTATGTTGGATGGTCCGCCTTAAATCGTTCCGCTCTCATCCGCGTACCATCGTCACGTGGAAAAAGCACTCGCGCGGAATTGCGAAGCCCTGATCCAACCTGCAATCCATATCTCACCTTTGCTGTCATGCTTGCTGCTGGGATGGATGGTGTTATAAATAAACTTGATCCTCCAGGAAGTATAGACAAGAACATTTTTTGTATGACTCATGCGGAACGTGCAATTGAAGGCATTCGTTGCCTACCTTGGAACTTACACGAAGCAAACAATGCTCTTTTGAAAGATGACTTACTATGCAGTGTTCTTGGAGATCATGTTGTTTCGCAGATCAATCGGATTGGTGAACTAGAATGGACGGATTACTCCAGTGCCATTACTGACTGGGAAATCAGACGATATCTCCCAAACTACTGATAATCTTTTTTTCCATCTTGCACGTTTTTATAGTGTTTATCTCTCAGTTGTTTTTATTTTTTAAAATTTCTTGTAAAAGTCATATTGTGGGTTAAAAAAGGAAAATTTAGATGAATGAATCTTGTGTTTGTGTAGAAATAATTGTCAACTCTCATCGATGTTGGTTCACTCCCGTCTAGATGAAACAATATCTTACTGTTCAGGTGCTACACAACGTTTCCACTTTCAATCTTTGACGTTTCTCGTATATATAAAAAAGAAAAATTAATCATCATCATACAACCCATGGTTTCCAATGCGTGGATTTCTCCGTTCAAAGTTGCGACGTTCCCCACTCCGACGTTCATCTGAATGGAATCTGCCACTGCTGCGATTGTTGATATATCCACCATGGTTGCTGTAATATGATCTACGTTCTCTAGAGTCATAACTGCGGAACGCACGCTCATGATTGTTTTCCATTTCTCTTCGTTCATTTCTTGGTGTTGCTGTTTGAATTTCCAGCTCTTGACCTCGAATGGTCTTTTGATTCATAATTTCAAGAACTGTTGCCGCGTATTCTAGCGGGATTTCAACAAATGAATAATTGCTGTACAAATCGATTCTGCCAATACAATTTCCTGGAATATCGCATTCGCCAGCGAACGCTCCTACAATATCCTTTGGGCGAATTTGCTGATTCTTTCCAAGTGTGATTCTGAATCGAACCATCCCCGGTTCCGCTCCTGTATTTTCAAAAGAATTTGAATTTTGTTTAGATTCTCCAGTTGGCAGATCTCCATTCTCTGTAGTATTGCTCTTGTCAGTATCCAAATGCATCTTTAGCAGGGCTGCTGCAACCTCAATGCTTGTAATTTCTGAGTTGTTCTCAGTTTCGAGAAGTTGTTCGATCATTGGTAGGTATTTCTCTAGATCGCCTGCGTTCAGTATCTCCCGCACTTTGTCAAGGAACATCTGCATTTTTCTTTCTGCAACATCATCGAGAGATGGGAAAGGTGTCTTAGCAATCTTAATTTTTGCATATCGTTGAATATCACGGAGCTTATAGATCTCACGTGGTGAAACAAATGTCACGGATTTTCCGGTTCTGCCTGCTCGCCCGGTTCTTCCAATTCTATGTACATAATATTCTACATCTTGTGGGACATCGTAGTTGAACACCATATCTACCCCATCCACATCAATTCCACGGGCTGCAACATCCGTTGCAATTAGCACATCAATAGATCCACTTCGAAAATGTGCCATTACACGATCGCGATGAATTTGCTTCATATCTCCGTGCAGAGCTTCTACAAAATATCCCCGTGCGTGGAGATGACTCATCAAATCTTCAACTGTTCGTTTTGTGTTGCAGAATATCAACGCCAGATCAGGATTATTCATATCAAGCAGACGACAGAGTGCTTCAAGCTTATCGCGCTCGCGTACCTCAATGTACGTTTGTTCTATCTGTGGTACTGTCAGCTCGCGGCGGGTTATTTTCACAAATTGTGGTTTATTTTGGAATTTATGGGTAATTTCTAGAATTTGGGCTGGCATAGTTGCTGAGAACAGAATTGTCTGGTGATTCTCTGGAATGTGGTGAAAAATCTCTTCGATGTCATCTCGAAAACCCATATCTAACATCTGATCCGCTTCATCGAGCACGAATATTCGAACGTCCTCCAGGTTCAGTGTTCCGCGTTTTAGATGATCTATAACGCGTCCTGGCGTTCCAATGATCACTTGAGCAGGTCCGCGAAGCACCTTTAACTGGCGTTCAATTGGTTGTCCCCCATATATTGGCACGACATTTAACCCTTGTTTATATTTCATCAATCGTGCAAATTCCTCAGCCGTCTGTATTGCCAGTTCTCTGGTTGGTGAAAGCACCAACGCCTGCACAGATTTGTTATTTGGATCAACTCCTTCTATAATTGGAACCCCAAATGCCGCTGTTTTTCCTGTACCCGTCTGAGCCTGCCCCGTTACATCGTGCCCCTCCAGGATCAGTGGAATTGCCATTGCTTGAATTGGCGTTGGTTCCTCAAATCCCATATCCTCAATTGCTCGCAGAAGATCTTCAGAAATTGCGAACTCTGCGAATGTTTTCGTATCCTCCATTCATAATATGTTTAGATGGCTGAGAATATATAGTAAACCTGGAATTATCTCATAAGTACATAGTTTGCTGGTTCCTAGATTAGAAATAACTCTTATTACGATAATAGTAATATATGGAGAATGTTTATATCGCTCGTTCAGGGGCATTTTCTGAAAAACGGAACATAGAAAGCAAAATTCAGGAACTTTGCATGGCTGCTGGGATTGAAACTATGATCTCGGAAGATGATTTTACTGCTGTCAAGGTTCATTTTGGGGAGCGAGGAAATGATGCATTCGTCAGTGCCTTGCATGTTGCAAGTATCGTTCGTCAGGTGAAGAGGGTGGGTGCAAAGCCGTTTCTGACTGATACAAACACTTTGTATCTTGGAGGACGCCGCGATGCTATAAACCACATAGAAACTGCAATTTCTCATGGATTTTGTTATCCCGTTGTTGGATGCCCTGTTATCATTGCTGATGGTCTCCGAGGGACAAATTCTAAAGATATTGAGGTATATGGAAAACACTTTGAATCTGTGAAAATCGCGGAAGATATTGTTGCTGCTGATAGTCTAGTTGTGGTCTCTCATTTCAAGGGTCATGAGATAGCAGGGTTTGGTGGAGCTCTTAAAAACCTTGGAATGGGGTGTGCTTCTGGAGAAGGTAAACGTGAACAGCACACCGCCAATCCATTCCTTAAAAAAGAAATTTGTATTGCATGCGGTGCATGTATTAATGCATGTCCGGAATTTTGCATCAGTCTTAGAGGGAGGGAGATTATTATTGATCTTGAACACTGTATCGGTTGTTTGATGTGCCTGAACACTTGCCCAAGACATGCAATTGATATAGACTGGAATGATGATGGAGTCGTATTCGTTGAAAAGATGATCGAGTATGCTGCGGGAGCTGTTGCAAACAAGACTGGAAAAGCATTTTACATAAATTTTTTGACTAACATCACTCCACATTGTGACTGCACTCCTTGGAGCGATATCCCAATCGTACCTGATATTGGTATTCTTGCTTCCCGTGATCCAGTGGCACTTGACAGAGCATGCTATGATCTAGTTAATAATGCCGAAGGAATCTTTGGCAGTCTCCTGCCTGATCATTATTGTGCAGGCGAGGAAAAGTTCACTAGAGTGTGGCCTGGCACTCAGCCTCAACTTCAGTTTACTCTTGCTGAAGAGCTAGGTATTGGTCGCATGGAATATAAATTAATTGAAATTTAAATTTTAGTATTACTATTCTTATTTATATTTTATTATTTTTTTTACTATTCAGCTAATTTTGGTTCTTCCTTTAAATAGATGTAAAGCCTCTTCGACGAACATCCTTATTGCAGAGTGTACTCTAACAAGTACATCCAATGGAGTCTAACTCGCACTTGGTTTCTATTCCGTTTGTAGTAACATTGCTGATGCTGATAGCTCCAATGCTCCCCTCCTACATTATCGGTGCTCTAGCCCTCATCCTATCTATACTCCACTATATCATTCAAAAAACTCCTTATTTTGCTAGTTCTATTGCAGTTCTCTCCCTGTTTTATGCAATAGGCATTATTCCAATTATTGCCTTTTTTGGATCTATGATGATGATGGTCTGGGGAGCATATATTGCCTGTAAATTACACGATTCTATTCCGGAAACTTTGGCATTTATCCTTGGTACATTTGTTGGTATTGTTGCAACCATGTTACGTTGTACGCAGTTGGATAGTTTGATAGCCATCATTGCTGTTGTTGTTTTGCTCTTGTTGCGCAGTATCCTCATCGATCGTGATGATGCAGAAATGATTGGACTTCTTGGTGTTGCGATGACTATCACCCTGTTTTTCGATCTGAAATTCCAGTATGATGCAACGATGCTTGCTCTGGCAGTTGTGGTATGTGCTGGATTTGCCTATTTTGCCTATCTGACAAAAACGGTTGACCTAAGCGGTGGGTTTGCTTCAATTTTGTTTGGCATTATTCTTATCACATTCGCAGGTGTTCCATGGTTTCTCATAGTTATCAGTTTTTTCGTTATTGGTTCGTTCTTTACTAAGTATCATTATGCAGAAAAGGTATTCCTTGGTGTTGAACAGGAAAAAAGTGGAAGGCGTGATTATATGAATGCATTCGCTAATGCGCTAGTAGGCGTTGTTGGTGCAATTCTCTTTGGTATCACTGATGATTACATATTTGCATCCCTATTCCTCGGTTGCATTGCAACTGCAACCGCTGATACCCTTGCAAGTGAAATTGGTGTAACTGGTGGAACCCCCTACATGATCACAACACTGCGTCCCGTACCTGCTGGAACCAATGGAGGTGTAACTATTCTTGGTGAGCTTGCTTGTCTATTTGGCGCAACCCTCATCTGCGTCCTTGCTTTCGTTCTTGAGGTTGCTCCCTGGTATGTCTGTCTCATAGGTATTGTCGCAGGGTTTTTTGGAACCAATATGGATAGTTTAATTGGTGCTCTAATTGAAAACAAAGGTCTCATTGGGAATTCTGGAACAAATTTGCTTTCCACCCTATTTGGTGGTTTGTTTTCTGTGGCAATTTACTGGATTTGCACGACAGTAGCGAATCTTTTTTTCTGAGTGCAGGCGTTTTTCTAGATCTTCACCTAACATTAAAATGGATGTTGGATAGGTTTGTATTGAGATATGCTATGCTTCCGATATATCTCTATGATTTGCACTCAGTAGCAGATCATGAAAGCTCTGTGTGACAATTAAATTGATTTTTGATAACTGAGTGAATATTCTTTTGTTCATGCGCTCATGCGATTGTAGATAAAATGGAAATCTCATTGATTGGATTAGCGTTTTGTACATGTAAATTCCCTTTATTCAGATGTACTCAACACGTTTTCAACTTAACATGACATTGAAATCCTCCTCCTAACAATAATCCATAGAGCTCAACTATAATTGAGATTCCATTTTATATCGATAGATTAATGTAGATGTGATGACCAAAATGCACATTATCATTCTATATCAAATTCTGTCGTTCTCTGAAAAAAACTTACCATTTCCATTGTTGACCCCGTGGAGATAAGGAATGGAATGTGATCACATTGGAGATAAAATTTGTAGCACACTGCATTTTTATAGGAAGATAGGTCATCGCTCTCAGCTGAGATCCTTGATGCTAACCATGTTGGTTTGATTGCAGTGAAGGAGCACTATGGTGAGACATGTATTTGTGAAAATCCATTCAGAAGATCCAAAAAAAACCGTGTCAAGCTTTGGAGGAATGGTTGCCAGACGTGGTCAGTTTTTGCAGATGATGCTCCAGATGACCTTTGAATCTGGTTACTTCACAACAGCTGAACTTGCTGAGGTCGCTATGGTTCCTCGTTCAACTGCTCAGGATTGGATAAATCGACTTTTGAACGAAGGGTGTATTTTTATAAAAGAAGCAAAACACGGGCGTTCTCCTGCACGATATGCCTCCCGCAGTGCCATGCCCTCTACTACATGTCGTCGCATTTTCACTACGGTTGATGGGGATGATGTTTCGATTTATCATGAATGTCTTAGCAGTGGTTGTGCGGGTTTTTGTGAATTTCATCACCGAAAAGCAGGTGGCGCTGCATTGTCCGTTGCGCGAGATGGAATGCTTTTCCAGGAGCGCAGTCGTATTGGTATCACCGTTCCAGATCTGAATCTAGAAAATGCGGCTGTTGGTCTTGCAGCGGTCCGACGAGATGGTGAAACTATCGTTCAAACGATTTGCTCGATATATGGTGGTCCAGCATATTCTTTGTCATCTATGATGGGGCAGGCAAAGGGAGTCTGTGGGGTTTCCATTCGCTCGGTCGAGGGTCAGGTAATTGGCGAGGTTCGAACGCGTGCGCTTGTGCATGTAACTGTGGGCATTGATGATACTGATCGAGATGGATGTGGTGGTGCCACATTTGCCCTGGCTCAAGCTCTCCTGAAATATATTACTGAAAGCGGGGAGGCAATTGGCATTCGTCATCAGGTTGCAATGCTTTCTCGGAATATTGAGGAAAAAACTGCTGGGAACTCATGTAGTTTTCTGGAACTCGCAGTTGAACCGGACTTAGTTGCTGGAATTGTGACAAAAATTAGTAGGTTTGTTGAAGAGGAGAGTGTATCTGAGCACTGGGGTATTGCAATAGCTCGAGGTCTTCACGTGCCTCAGGAGCTAATGTTGCTTTCAGCTCGCATCCGAAGCGAACGCGTAACAATGGAAGAGGTTCTTTCTACGGCTGAACGCTATGGTATAGAAACGTTTGGTGGCCGGGGTGTTATTGGTGCTGTTGCAGCTGTTGCGCTTCGAACTCAGTCCTTGAAGGTACTGTTGGATCCCGAACAGCCCTTAGAAAAGGGTTAAATGATTTTATATGGCCAGCTGTCAAAATAGTTTACATGAGTATAAACCAACAGATGCATTGTTGATTCTTGTGATCTTGATTCTTCTGATCTTTGACATTTGTTGACGTGTTTTTGCTTTGTGTCACATCTCTCCTGTTTTTCTTATATTTTAGAACAAAGAAAAAATTACCGTTTTCCATTGGGGAATCATTCTTTTTGTAGTAATTATCACTATTTTTATGTTGATTTTTTTGATTTTTTCTATGAAAAATCTTGAATCCTCTTAATTTTGGCTAAGTGCTATGTTGTTATATAATGCTGAATATACCAAGTCGCTAGTGTTTAATCTCTCTTGCTCCCTCCAGATGTTTATATTAATTTGAAAAGTTATTCCATGGTTTAAAAATTAACTATTGTCACTCAATTGCTTCATTTTTTGTCAAATGTTGTCGATGCTGCACGTGCTCCAAATATCCCTGTGTACGCAATAGTGCTTGTGTCCCTGGTATGTTAATGTTCATACTAACATCATCCTCAAAAAAGAAATGTTCTGTTTATTTATTTTTTTACAGTTTGAAATACAAAAAAAATCATCTGATATTATCTATGATTGGGAATGAAATTTTTTGATTTAATTCTTGAAAAATATCTGCATTATCTATCAATTGGGATGTTTTCATGTGAATAATTTTTGGAAGTTATAAAAGCAGCACGAATAATGTTTATTAGGAGTCTCTCTGATAGTTTATCCATAGAGATGTATGTAAAGTCTTTTGTGTATCATTTCTTGGGCTTCTTACTCCATCTCTCCCTCTCCTCCCTTTCCTAAGTTGTGTTTATCTCCTAGCAGCTAACCTCATTTATATTTGATAGATTGATACACTGTAAATTCCAAAAGGGGCAATTATGCCTCGATGCAATGTTTGGTGTTTAATATCGAAAAATTAGGGTTTTGTGAGGACTATTTGGATGCAGGAGATATTGGAGAATCCATTGTCCATTTCGACCTGATCTGTCGAGGTACTTATGCTCTGTTTAACTACACTTGGTAAAAATTGGTGTGTTACAATCTCGATTGTATCGACTGCACGAATGATAGCTCTGCCACGTGCTTTCACGATCACTTCAGAATTTCCGGCATTGAACAGTGTAACCACAGCACGTACATAGTTCATCACTGGCTTGTTTCCAATCAGAACAGTATTATTCATCGCTAGTAGTATCATTTGGTGATAATCAGTTATCAGTTGATCGTATGTATATATATGAGCGAAACTATCTGGCAAATCTCATGGATAGTTTTCAATTTGCATCAGAAGTACTTCTTTGTGTGCAGAAGTTCGGCGTTTAGGACAGATATACCCGCAGCTCCGCGAATGGTATTGTGTCCCATTGCAACAAACCTAATCCCTTCCCGCACACGTCCGATGGAGACGGCCATACCGTTGTAGCGGTTGCGATCAAATCGTGGTTGTGGTCTATTCTCATCTGAGAGATAGAAAATTGTTTTTTCTGGCTGGGTCGGTAGACCTGAGAACGGAGGTCTCCAGGTCTGAAAGGCGTCAATAACTTCGTCGGGTGTTGCCGCAGTATCAATCCACACATTTAAGGTATGTCCATCGATAACTGGAACTCGGTTACAGGATGCAGATACGGTAAATGGTGCTTTGATAATCTGGGATCCATCAAATGTACCAAAAATTTTCCTTGGTTCCTGTGACATCTTCTCCTCTTCGGTTTTAATATAGGGTATCACATTGTCATAAATGCTATAGGCAGATACACCGTCATATCCAGCTCCAGAGATAGCTTGCATAGTTGCAACGTTAATGGAGGTGAACGTAAATTTTGATAGCGGGGCAAGTGCTGTTGACAGCATAATTGTGGAACAGTTTGGGTTTGTGACAATGAAACCATCTCGTTTGTGTTTCATTTTCTGCACATCTATGAGTGCGGCATGTTCAGGGTTGACCTCAGCGATCATGAGTGGAACGTCTGCATCCATGCGATGTGAACTTGCATTGCTGAAGACTACTCCTCCCTCATCTGCAATCTTGGACTCAATGGTTGTTGCAATGTCAGCTGGGAGTGCAGAGAATACAATATCACAATCCTGTACTGCATCAACATTCGTTGGAGATATCCTCATTTCTCTGACTGATTCTGGCAATGATGCGTCAATTTTCCAGTTCACTACGGATCCATAGGTCTTGCCTGCAGTTTGTTCGGATGCGGTGAGAGTTGAGAGGATAAACCACGGATGGTTTGCGAGGAGTTGAACAAAACGCTGACCTACAGCGCCTGTTGCCCCAAGAACACCAACATGAACCATGAGATATTTTATATGATTTTTCGCCTATTCATGCTTTTGTCCTCTTCTGTGTCCTCATGTTTATCAATATAGGAGAAAATTTGCCTTTTTCCTGAGTTCTTCTCTTGATACTTTCATTTTTTACAAAATAGATCCCTGAAACAGAATACACGAACAAGAGTTGGATGATGGTAAATGACTATGACATGGGGGAATACTTCATTCCAGGATTTACTCTGGAATCGATTTGATGTTGACGATATATTATGTTTCTTAAGCATATTGACCTAGTTGGGCGATAGATCTTGTAAACGGTCTCCCCTCCCATCTTAATCGACCAAGATCAGAATCTCACCGATGTTTTTGAATTCTTTGTACACTCCTGGAAATATGTAAAATGTTTCGTATGCATGTTTAATCGAGCCCTCCTTCTCTTTGTCGTGAGCACATTTGTTTATGATCTACTTGTAGTATTTCCATACCTGATTGCTAAACCCCATCCAAAAATAGTCGCTTAGTATGGCCTGTAACATAACTCTCTCCTGCCAAAGAAAATTATGGATGAACATCTTTTACAGAGGCTTGTCAGCTCTAGTGTATTGATTGTTTGGTAAATTCGATGATTTGCAATGTTATTTTTTAGGTATTCTTTCCTCTAATCATAATGTCTATTTATGGGGATAAATGTGTCAATTTATAGTGAGGTAGTTGTCCCATCTCGATTTTTCCATCTGAGCTATATTCTGTGATAGATATTTCCACTGAATTTCCATCATCCGTTGAAAACGTGAATGATGGTGGTGGCGCACTCTTTTGTGGGAGGAGATATGTCACTAGCCATGCTAAGCGACTATTTTTGGATGGAGTTTGGTGGTCATGTACATACGAAAGAATTAAATGATCCCGTGCACGGGTCATGGCAACATAGAATAGGCGCTTTCTCTCTGCGATCTCTTTTGCCATTCGAATTTCTTGTGTAAATCTCTTTACAAAAGTGTCCATGTTCTGATCTCTTGTACCTTGCATTCGGAGTGATAACCCAACTCCGAGATCTTTGTCAAGTACAAGACCTGTTCCAGGAGAGGTGCTCGTACTGTCCAAATTTGCAAGGATTACAATTGGGAATTCTAGCCCTTTTGCAGCATGTACGGTCATAATTTGTACTGCCTCTCGTTCCAGATGGTTGATCTGTGCTACATTCTCTTTGATTTCCTGTTCCGTTCCAGTTGTAAGTATCTGAACAAATTCTGTCAACTGTATTGCGTGTTTGCGCATCTGAGTTCTGGCAATTTCAATCAATTTTTCTAAATTTGCAAGGATATATCTTCCATTTTTCATCCCACCGTACACCGCATATACTCCCGATTCTCTCAAAATTCTCCGTAAAAGTTCTGGAACTTGTTCTGTTTCAGCAGAATTCTTCCATTTTTTTAGTTGAGTCATAGCAGCGGCAATCTGGGATTCTGGTTTTTCCAAAGCGTATCGAATAACGCGGTCATAGTAGCTCCCTTTTCCAGTAATACAGAGTTCTGTATCTGGTATGCTAAAGTATGGGGAACGTAAAATTCCATAGAGTGCAATATCATCGCCTATTCCTGACACCACTGAGAGAAGCTGCGTGATGTCAATGATCTCCTGTGAGTGGTAGAATTCCTGACTTTTGTAGATGTTGTATGGAATGTTTGCCTCCTGCAAGGCGTACTCAATCATTACCTGGTTATTTCGCGTCTCAAGCAAGACTGCAATATCTCCAAATTGTGCGGGATGTGTACCGTTTCTGTCACATATCATGGTATTAGAGGATATAAGCTCCTGAATACGTGAAGCAATTGTCCTTGCTTCAAGAAGTGTATTTGGGGTTGAATGGTCTGGGATTGTTCTCAGAATTTGTACTGTCCCTTTGGCAGTTTTTCTATCTTTAGCCACGATGAGGGGTTCATAGGTTACATCCCACGCCTCTGACGTTTCTGTAAACAATCTGGAAAAGATGGAGTTTACCACTCTCAGGATTTCCTTGGTGCTACGAAAATTAACGTCAAGTGCAATGGGTTCTGTTCCACACTTTTCTGTTATTCTCTTCTGCATTGCGTTCACCTCACAGATGTCGGCACTGCGGAATGCATATATTGATTGTTTTGGATCACCAACGATGAAGAGTGCATCATTGGATGGTGTTAGAGTACCTATGATGTTCCAGATTATGGCAGATTGTTCTGGGTCTGTATCTTGCACTTCATCAATGAGGATATAGGAGAAGCGTTGTTGAAGTGTCTGTAATACATCGGGGCACTCTTTAATGATCTTTTTAGTCCTACGAATTAAATCCTCAAAGTCCAATGTGCCTCTCTGTTGTTTCTTCTGTTGATAGTTGTTGTGAATCCTATTGGTTACTCTCCCAAGGGCTGAAATTATTTTGACACTTTTTCGGGAAAAATCATCATTTGGGTTTGGAATCATATCCCACCCTCTTGGAATTGTTTCAATTGCTGATTTAAGTGATACAAAAGCTTTCCGTAGTTTTTCAAGGTCTCCACTGAAAACCTTTCGACTGCCTAGTCTGGTTCCTGTCTTGTTTCCGTTTATCTTCTTAATTGTGGTAACCGCAATGCAAAATGTTTCTGCATCTGCATTTTTTTTCAGTTGTTGAATAATTGGATGTATTTGGTGGAGGTACTCTGCACCAGAGTCGTTGTAGTCTTCATACTGCTGTGCAAGTTCAATCAAATTTTCAATAGCATTTAATGTTTCTTCGGAGAAGAATGTTTCCTGTCGTTTCCGGATGGCTGCAAGTATGTGTTGTTTCCATTTTTGGATACATAAGTCCATTTCGTCGTTCGAATCTGGGAAGTGATGTTTGAACTCTGGGTATTTCGGCAGCAATTCAGCAATGATT
Source organism: Methanocorpusculum sp. (assembly GCA_029986255.1). GTDB lineage: Archaea > Halobacteriota > Methanomicrobia > Methanomicrobiales > Methanocorpusculaceae > Methanocorpusculum. Next base: position 20,010 of record DALTYD010000011.1, read on the forward strand.
TTTTCTGGAGTGTTCACATACTCAAACAACAATTCACAATCTTGACATAAGTCATCAGGTGGTTGTGTGAGAATATTTTGGATTAATGTTGTTATTAGTACTTGCTTTTCTATTTCATCTAAAATGTCAAAACTGGGATCAAGACCAGCCTCCAGAGAAAATTCACGTAGGATAGATGCACAGAATCCATGAAATGTCGTGATGGAGGCGCGAAAGAATTCATCAAGAATGTTCGCCCAAAATTGAAAATCTTCTTTTTTGGATGCGGACATTGCGAGGGTGTGAATGTCTGATTCGATTCTTTCTCGCATTTCGTTTGCAGCCTTTTCTGTAAAACTTATGGCTAGAATCTCTGAAACAGTTGTCGTCCCATTCTTCTCTTGTAGATGCCTAAGAAGTGTAAGATAACGTTTGCTCAGCAGAAATGTTTTTCCAGTACCTGCACCTGCAGTTACGCAAAGGCTCTTCCCAATTGTAAGCGCTTCCTTTTGTCGTGAGGTTAGATTTGGCATCAATGAGTCTCCTTGGAAAGACTTCGCAACTGGTTAAATCTGCAAATAAATCGTTCACGGCAGTGTTTACAATATTTTTTGTTATAAATCGGTTGACATAATCCATGCTGCATCCCGCTGCGATAACGTGCTGCATGTGATAGGGCATCTTGTATCAAATAATTCGCATCAGTGTCCAATGGTTTTGTCTCTTCAACTGCATCAGTTGCTATCCGATAGTAGGTTCCGCTTCCTTGTTTCCAGCTTGAATGGAGATAATTCATAGCCGCGAGGTATAGTGGAAGTTGGAGGGATTTTCCGGATTTTATTTCCTCAGTGTTTTTTGTTCTGCCTATTTTGTAATCGGTTACTATGTACGTCCCGTTCAGAAAATGAATACGATCAATTCTTCCCTCCAGGCGCAGTCTGTTTCCATCAGGAAGAGGAATTCCAGGAATTTTTTTCATGGAAAATGTATATTCCAGAAATTTTTTTGGTGTAATATATCCTGCTTCGAACAGTACAATCTCATGGTCGATCACCTCTTCGAGTCTTCCATGATACGAAGGTGTGCCAATGAAGCGATTGCGTAAGACTTTCCATTTTGGTGTTGTCAGGCCCGTATTGGAAAATTCTTCAGTTGCAATCCTTTTGAGGTCAGATATGAGAACATCTCGCGTTTCTCTCGATGGTAGATAGTTTTTTGCCTCAGCAATTAGTCGGTACATTGTCCTGTGTATTACATTCCCGAGTTCCAATCGTTCCTCATTTTCTAGGTTAGGATGCGCTTTTAACTTCAGATGCATTTCTGTGTACCAGCGAAATGGGCATGCGGCATATCGCTCAAGTTCCGTTACGGTAAAACATGCTGTGGTGCTGTATTGTGATTTAAACTGTTCACAAAGTGGATGTTTGGTAAATACTGCATCATATACTGTTGTTGGAAATCCTGCTCGTTCGTCCTTTTCGATTTTTATTCTTCGCTCTACATCTGAGAGATCTGGGATGTGGACAGAATCAAGATTGTCATCCCATAATCCTTTTGCAATTAAACGACCTGCATATTCCGATACCCAGGCTATTGAGTGGTAGTACTTTTCATTCTTCCATTCGATATCCTGCTGCTTAAACATTTTTATCCATGGCGATGGTATTTTTTTTGTTTCTCCATCCATTGTTGGAGTGGAGAGATACACGGATTTTTTACCTGCAAGAATTGCCGACAGAAATGCATATCGCTCCTTTTCGAGGCTCTCTTTATAGATCTGGGTTCTTGTTTCTAGTGTTTCAGCCATGGTAAGGAGAGGTAGTTGAGGGTTTACTCGTGGTAGCACATCTGCGGTGAGTCCTGCCAAGAATATGTATGGTATTTTTTGATGAGTTATTTCATGAAATCCAATAATTTTTATAAATTTTTTTGTATTTTTTATATATCTATTTTTGTTATCGTGTGTTTTGACGCAGGATAAGAGTATTGCATAAAATTTGTCAAGAGAGATATGTTCAGAGTGTATTTGGCTTTCAGATACATTAATGCTATCCAGAACTGAAAAAAAATGTTCCACGTCCTGTGCGTCTTCTAAAGATAGGCGTCTGTTGAGATGACCCTGTGGATATCTTAGTTCCTTGAGGATATTTCGTAAACCATTAATATACTCTGAAAATGAATGTTTTTCTTGGGAAAATTGGTTTAGTAGTGAGAATATATTATTGAGTTTTTTTAATAATTTTCCAATTTTTTGAATATCCTTTTTCCATTCTGTTTTTTCTGAGGAGCAGATGCTTGGTGTATCTCTGCTTTCTGCAAACCCTTTCAGAAGATTTTTTGGATATATCAGCCACTGCTGTTTTCCTCCGGATATCCCAGCAGTGCGTGATATCCATATGAGATCTTTGGGGGAGATGTATCGTCGTTTTCCCCAGAAAAAGTATGGATATGAGAAAAGAGTTATCATATCTTGAGTGGTGTAATCTCCAATAATCGTTTTCAGAAGTGAAAAGATAGCGAGGATTGTTCTGTTGCGAAATATTGGATAACCTAAGGAACTTGTAAATTTTGGGTTTTGTCCGTTTGCATAAAAATCAGGGAATAGTTCTTTTGCAAGTTCGACATATCTTGAGACTTCTGGAGTTACAACTGCAATGTCACTTGGTTGTACTCCATTTTCGAGGAGATTACAGATCTCTTCAGTAATTGCAGAAAATTCAGCAATTCGGTTTGGAAACACGCCTATCTTTTTGATTTCCTGGATAGGTGTTATCGAAAATTTCTGAAATATTGATTCGGCAAAATCCTTAGTAATGTTTTTTGCAGCTATTACATTGTTCTGATGAGAGAATATTTTGTTGTTTGTCACATATGGCACAAATTCTTTGAGTTGTTTTACCATCGTGCGTATGGCTTCAAGTAATTCAACCTCCCGTGCATTTGGTGAAAAGATTCCATATAGGTAAACGGATTTCAGTGGAAACATACCGTTTCGGATTGCCGTTGCTGCAAGGCGAATGATAGTTGGAATGTCAGCGATCTTCTTTTTTTCACAAATGGTTTCATATGTAGTAAATATCGATGCAAAAGCTCTCAATTTTTCGTTTCTTTGGGGAAGTACAGCATTTTGGAACTTAAGTGTGTTGTAGAGCGTGATGATATTTTCTACTAATGTGAAATCTATGGAATTTCTGGAATATTCCATATTGTTTGTTTTTTTGGAGAACATATTCCATATCGTTGGATTTTTTTCTGCAATATCGAAGAAAATAAGTTTTTGTTCAACTGGAGTAAGAATATGCACTTTGGGATATACGATGGAAACAACCGTTTCGGCGAACGCAGATATTGTTGTGATGTGGGAGGAGATATAGGGAATTTTCTGTTCGACTATGCTTTGTTTTACGATTTCTACAAGATGATTTTCCGGTAGAATCATCCAAACTGCATTTGGGTTGTCTCTGGATTCTGCAATATATTTTGCCGTGTACGTGTCAAATGCAGTTCCTGGTAATCCATAGTGGATAATTGCAGCCATTTTGTTGTTTACATGTATGGCAGCATGCAATAAATCTGATCTCATCTGGGTTAAAAGACCTACTTCGGCTTGCAAGCAATTTGGTGTGACGTTTAATGAGAGGTATCATTAAATAGTTTTAATACGCATTTGCTGATTAGTGAATTCTGATGCGAAATCTATCGTTCCGAGTAAGAAGTCTTGGTTCGGAGAAGCCAGTTGTTTCAGAGATTGGAGTGCTTGATGACTGGATACAGCAACATGTAGGTATTGCTGCAGATTTGATAACTTGGGAAATGGAAACAACTCTTAGGGCTCAGGTGTCGGATGTTCGCTATCCTGCAGCTGGTGGTATGTGGTACGGTAATCGTATTCTAGCAGCGTTTCCAAATGTTTCGGAGCAGAGGATTTTTTGTGAGTTCGATCTGCATATGGATGACATTTCTGCAGATTGCAAGGCCGCAGACAAGATTCAAAAAGGAGCTTGGTGGGCAGTGCCCTCTCCTCAGGAGCTAAATCTTATTGATGATTACTTTGAGGATGAGGCTATTGCATTTGAGGAGGTTGTGAATGCCATGACACGCTTATTTCGGTTTATGCGAGATATGGGTGCTGTTGGACATATCCTTTTGTATAACGATGTTCCTGATCCAATTGATCAAGAGCAGTTTTTTGGCAAACACTTTCTTCGTTACGTTCCGGATGCATTTCTTGAGGAGCTTCTTGAGATACAACGAGATTTGATTCTTTCCGCTGATGCCGTGTCTCGAATTCCTGAATTATTAGACTGTTATTCAATACGGCATGTCTATGTTATCGATCCTACTGTTGAAGCACTCATTGAGGTTTGTCATCTGGTTGATCCCGAGGATGTGTTCTGTGCTGGGATAGCTCCAAGGATGATCCAAGAGGCCTATTGGAGGCATCTTTCAAACCTGCGTGTTTGTGTTTTGGATGTTTAAATTGCTGCTTTAGCTTGTTGCTGTGTGGGGGATTAGTGTACGTTTATTTTTCCCTCCAAGGTCTTAGGGCAATCTGGAATTTTCTTAGAACTAGAGTTTACTATAACTCAATAGGCCCCTTAATCTTTGTCACGACATGAATTCCTCCTATGTACGTTAGTGGGGTATTGGCCATCTGTATCTTTTTCAGCTGACTTAATCATGTCCCATATGGTTAGAAGGGCAACAGATGCCCCTGTGAGTGCTTCCATTTCAATGCCGGTTTTACCACTGGTCTTCACGCAGCAGGATATTTCTATATATTCACTGGTCTGGTCAAAGGAGATTGTGATTGCATTGATTGGTATTGGATGACACATTGGGATGAGGGCCCATGTTTGCTTGACTGCCATGATTCCTGTGATCTGTGCCGTTGCAAGAACATTGCCTTTCACCATTGTTCCTTTTGTAATTGTATTGAGGGTTTCTGGACGGAGATAGATTCGCCCACTGGCGATTGCTTCACGGCAAACATCTGACTTTGGTGTGACATCGATCATATGCACTTCGTTCTTCTCATTTATGTGGGTAAATGTTGGCATGAGATTCACAACTCTTTATATATTGTTTGTGCAAGATACCTAAGAAGATCACTTGCGAGGAGACCATCTCCGTGTTTTTTGCAGAGAGTCTCTCCTGTTGCAGTGACAGCATATATGGCAGCACTGGCTGCAGGTAAGGCATGCATGCGCGCAAAAAGCCCACCAATACATCCTGCAAGCACATCTCCCGTACCGCCGGTAGTCATACCTGAAGCCCCCGTTCTATTAAATCGAACTCGTTTTCCGTCTGAGATGATGTCAGTCTCTCCTTTGAGCAGTATGACTCCACCCGCATCTATGGAAGCGGTACGAACAGCCTTACCACGAGATGCCATTTTCGATGGAAGTTTGCCAAAGACACGCATAAATTCGCCAGCATGTGGTGTGTAAATAGTTTCTGTTATGGCTCGTGGTAATGGTCTGCGAAGAAGATCTGCGTCTACAACAGCCTTTTTTGAAGTACGTACTACTTCTGCAGCCACACTTAGGCTTTCCTCTGCAGTACCAAGTCCAGGTCCACAGACAGTAGCGTCGGTCTTCTTTGCAAGATATAGGAGGTGTTCACGGTGTTCTTCACAGAGATATTCTCCTGGAAGTCGGTGATGAATGATATCCGGAAGAAATCCATCAGCTGGAGATGCCACATGGACTATATCCGCACCGGCACGCAATGCAGCCATTCCCGCAAGGAATGGTGCCCCTTGATATGGTCCTCCTCCAATGATGAGGACAGAACCACCAGTTCCTTTATGTGATCCCGCTGGTTTTTTTGGGATAAGAAGGAGTTCCCCCTCACCACAGAATATTTCCGCTGCAAGTGGAATACCTATGTTGAATACCTCTGCATTGGGAGTTTTTGCGAGATGAAATGCCGCAATACGATCTGTACGGCAGCCTGGCGTTGGTACATCACATGCGATGATGCGGGCTGATGAATCATTCATGCAAGAAACGAGACTTACATATGGATCTTTAAGAGGCATGCGTGCACTTGAGTCTAGTAGCGCGTCAACGATCACGTCACTTGTGAACAGCTCTGGTAATATCTCATTTGTTATTGTAACGGGACATGCTGCTAGGGCAGCAAGTTGGTCTCTTGCCTCAGTGGTTTTTGGATTTTTTACATAGAAGACAAGAGTGTCGATCTCATTTGCAAGGTGCCGTGCTGCGCAAAATCCGTAGCCTGCATTGTTTTCTGTACCACAAAGAATTGTAACCCGATTTGGATTTTCATCTCTGATGATGGATGCCAGGGCTGTTCCTGCACTCTCTATGCGTTGCATTGCTGATATTCCCCAGCATTCCGCATTTTTTTCGATGACTCTCATATCATCTGCTGA
>DALTYD010000043.1 GCA_029986255.1 Methanocorpusculum sp.
AAATATTCTCTATAAGAATTCCTGAAAAATCGAAAATTGAATTTATAATATTTCTAACAAATCATTTTAGTCTAGTCTCATCGATTGGGTTTTCTGTGTCCATCAATTTGGCGAGTGATTCTATTCTTTTGAGAAGTATTTTTGTAAAAATTATTACAAAAGTATTTTTAGAACTCTGAACTCTCGCATAGCATTTTATTTATTTCTTGAACGGCCTTCTTTGCTGTACCCATTGCAAGGATCACAGTTGCCGCACCGTTCGCGACATCTCCTCCTGCGTACACCTTTGGAATCGATGTCTGACCGTGGTCACTTATAGCGACACTCCCATTTTTGTTGAGGAATAGATTGGGTAACATGCGTAAAAGTAATGGATTTGGACCTTGACCTATAGCCTCTACGACCATGTCCGCGTCAATCGTGAAATTACTTCCATCGATCGGTGTATATGAACAGCGTCCATCCGCATCTCGACAATCCCTCTTCATCCTGATCGCTTCAATACCTATGACCTTCTTGTTTTCGCCTTCGATGAATGCTACGGGATTTGTACAGAATAGGAATTCAATTCCTTCTTCTTTTGCATGCCGTACTTCTTCCATCCGGGCTGGCATATCTGCCTCCTGACGGCGATACATCAGAGTAACTGCAGCACCCATTCGTCGTGCCACTCTGGCCGCATCCATGGCGACATTACCCCCACCTATGACCACGACCTTCTTTCCTTTTTTCACTGGTGTATCCATTTCTGGAAATCTATGTGCTCCCATTAAATTCACTCTAGTTAGTAACTCATTTGCTGAGTAGATTCCACAAAGATTCTCACCGGGTAATCCTATGAAGTGTGGAAGCCCAGCTCCTGTTCCGAGGAATATGGCATCGTAATCGAGTAGTTCATCGATTGGAACACTGCGACCAACCACATAGTTTGTTTTAATTTCAACTCCAAGTTTTTTTACCTGTTCTATTTCAGTTTGGACAATGTCTTTTGGGAGTCGAAACGAAGGAATCCCATACATCAATACCCCTCCTGCTTCATGCAGAGACTCAAATACAGTTACGGTATGACCAAGCCTGGCAAGCTCTGATGCTGCCGCAAGACCTGCAGGTCCTGATCCCACTACTGCAATTTTTTTTCCAGTTGTGGAGTCTCTCATCGGTGTTTCAATACCTTCATCTCTCTCCCAGTCGGCGATGAAGCGTTCTAGATTGCCAATGGAGATTGGTACATTTTTCTTCCCAAGCACACATGCTCCTTGGCATTGTGTCTCCTGTGGACATACGCGGCCACAAATTGCCGGAAACATATTATCTTTCCTAATAATCCTTGCCGCCTCGCGAAATTTACCTATTCCACAAGCATGAATGAATGCGGGAATATCAACTCCTATGGGGCATCCCTCTACACACGTTGGTTTCTTGCACTGAATACAACGTGCAGCCTCAGCGCGAGCCTCTTGATCCGAAAATCCGAGATCAACCTCATTGAAATCTGCTATTCGTTGTATTGCATCTCTCTCCATTTCTACTACTCCTGCCTGCATCTGCATTCATGCTGTATCTCATGATACACCATTGATTTCTTCTCTTCGGCAACGTACATCTGTTGACGCGCCATCAGATCGTCCCAGTCAACCAGATGAGCATCAAACTCTGGTCCATCTACACATGCAAATTTCATCTTTCCATCCACGATAACTCGGCAGGATCCACACATTCCAGTTCCATCTATCATTATTGGATTTAACGAAGCGTACGTTTTGATGCCGTATGGTTTGGTGATGGCACTTGTTGCTTTCATCATAACGCTAGGACCAATAACCCATACCTTATCGATTGTTCTGCCCCGCTCGCAGAGTGTTTGAAGCGGAGTGCTGACAAACCCTTTGATGCCATATGATCCATCATCAGTTGTTACAAGCAACTCGTCGCAAATAGATCGCATTTCATCTTCAAGAATTAGTAAAATCTTGTTACGTGCACCGATAATCCCAATAACATAGTTTCCAGCGGTTTTCGCTGCATGAGCAATAATTGGTAGAGAAGCAATACCTACCCCTCCTCCTACAATCACCACTGTTTCAGATCCTTTGGAAATTCCACTTGGCATTCCAAGGGGCCCAACTACATCCTGCAAATAGTTTCCGGATGTGAGAGTTGAAAGATGTTTTGTTGTCGTTCCAACTACCATATATAATATTCGAATTAAATCATTATCTACTCCTGAAATTGTCAGAGGAATACGTTCTCCTGTCTTGTTGGGATGAATAATGCAAAATTGTCCTGCCTGTGAATTGCGTGCGATTTGTGGTGCCCGAATCCACATCTCAAAAATTGTCTCTGACAAAGCGTGCGCTTTTACTATTTCGTACATTAGTATTTCACTCCACAGTTCTACCTGGGAAATTTTATGTATGTATGTATGTATGTATTGAATTTCTGAGAACTTTAACTGACCGGACTTGTTTAGTAGATTGATGAAAAACGAATGCAAATCGCAAAAATACTACAGAAAATTGTTTGGAGTTCTCCGCCTCATCTTTGCAATAGAATATATTGGAAATGGATAATCGGTTGGCATTGATGAAATCAAATATAAATAAATGCCGGATGAGGTTATATCCATGGTGGCTGGTTTTTTCCTATCTAATCATTAGCGACTCTAGATCATTGTTTCCTCCATCTTATCTTATCTCCGAGAGGGTTGTTGTTCATCTTTCATACATAGCAATTGTATTGGAGTCTTTTGGAACTCCATACTATACTTGTTACTTAGGTTATCAAATATCTCACCCGAAACTGTTTCGGATTTTTTTCAATTTTCCGAAGTTTTTCTATTTTATAGCCATTTAAACTCTATTTAGAGTTGTCAGTATTTCTATTCTGGATCCTGGATCCAACAGTAATTGGAATGAGATCTTTCTTGTCTCTGAGATGATGCTCCCTCTACAAATGTATGAATTTGCTGCTATTATGCTCAACCTCTAGTACATCTGAATGTGGTTCTTTTTGGGATATGTGTATGCATTGAGTTTCTGGCATATGTTGATACCCAGTGAATCATTGTATGATTGTATGCTTTGGGGATACATTGGAACTAAAAAATATATTTTTGAAAATAAAACATAAATCTTAAATAAATTGATGCAGACATTAATTATATAGAACAGATGGGGTCGTGGCCTAGTCTGGAATGGCGACGGGCTCCAGCGGTCTTAGCGTATGATGAACTATTGGGTCTACTGATTGGTACATGATGACCCGTTGGAGCGCTGATGCAAAGTATTGGCTCTCTATCATATTCGTATTCGCTTGTCGGAGAGACCCGTCGATCGTGAGTTCAAATCTCACCGACCTCACGTTTTTGTAGGTATCTTTTCTTTGGCATTTAGCAGATTATCTAGATGAATTGATGTTTCTAACGAATATCAGAATACTATTTCCATCGTCGAGATGGCGCAGGTATCTGGAATGGTGAATCTTTAGTGTTTTTCAAGGTTTGAGGGAGGGAGCTTAAGCAATCTATTCATGTTTTTTATTCCATCCAACTTAAAACTGTTTGATTCAAGCTTTAGCCTCTTAGTGGTATTCTGAGTTTATATTGTCATATCCTAGACTGAACTAGTGTACCTCGTTATTATACTTGATAGATTGGGTTATCATAATGAAGATTATTCACTGTATCTTGCGATTTCTTCAAGTATTTCGTTCATGAGCTCTTTTGCTTTGAGAGGATTTTTGGATTCTGTGTAGATACGGATGAGCGGCTCAGTTCCCGATGGTCGGATAAGTGCCCATGCATCGTTGTGGGAAATACGAATGCCGTCGCAGGTGTCAATTGGGTAATCTTTGAAGTAGTCTTTCATGTGTCCGGTGATTTTTTCGGCCCGATTGGTCTTGAATTTTTCCTGATACATAGTGAATGATGGAAGATCGTTGATAAGGGTCGAGAGTGGGAATGTTTGTTTAGCCACGAGATTCAGCATGATTGCTGCGCTCATACCTCCATCTCTACATAATTGATGGGTTGGATAGATTATTCCTCCATTTCCTTCCCCTCCAATGATAACTGGTTTTCCTTCTTTAAGGAGTTTATGCATGGTACGGGCAGTGTAGATGCTACCAACTGCAGTATATTTAGTGCTGCAACCATAGCTCGTAGCAATTGTTTCCACGATTTTTGAGGTGCTGATAGGAGTTACAACGATGCCTCCTGGTTTTTTACGGCAGAAATATGAAGTAATCAGGCCGAATGCGATGTTTCCATCTATGAATTTTCCCTGTTCATCAACAAAAACAGCGCGATCTGCATCCCCGTCATGAGCGACACCAAACGCAGCATGAGTCTCGATGACTTTTGTGGATAGGTGTGTAAGCCCTTCAGCAGTTGGTTCTGGTAGGCGTCCAGGGAATGTTCCATCGAATAATCCGTTAATTATATATACATTTGCCCCAAGTCTTCGGAGGATTTCTGGAGTGGTTGCAGAGGAGGGACCATTTCCGGGATCGACAACAACAGTGAGATCATGACCGCAGTTTGGAGGAAATTGAGATACAATTGCATTAATATAGAGATTGCGAGCCTCTTGATCAAATGTTGTTATACCGAGTTTGTTCCATGAAGCTGTGATGAATTTGTTTTGAATCATGATTTGTTCAAGTTGTATAATCCGCTCATCACTCATTTCAGTTCCATCCGCATCGATGATTTTAATGCCATTGTACTCTGGTGGATTGTGGGAGGCAGTAATCATCACTCCTCCGTCAAGATGACGGTTGAGTACGAGATACTGCAGACACGGTGTTGGAACAATTCCAAAGTTGATGACATTGCATCCACAGGTGATGAGGCCTGCCTCGACAGTTGCTGAGAGAGCTTGGCCAGAAGTGCGGGTATCCCGTCCGAGTCCAATGGTTTTTTTAGGGCCGATCATAGTGCCAAATGCTTCTGCTATTTCTAAAGCTAGTTTTGGTGTCATGTCAATACCAGTTACCCCACGAACTCCATTGGTTCCAAAATATTGTTTTTTAAGTTTTTTGTGTTCCATAGGCAGTTTTTCTATTGTAGTATATTTGGATGATGAACGATTATAAATATCGATAAAAGAGAAGGAAATTTATTTTTTGTTATTATTGTACTCGTTGTTTTCATTGTTATCGGTACAAATTTCTTTTCGTGTATTGAGGAGGACATGTGTGGATTCCCCTAGTTTTCGCAT
>DALTYD010000012.1 GCA_029986255.1 Methanocorpusculum sp.
AATACTGAAATTTCAGTGCTTTCTCAGTTATCCATGGAGAAAAGAAACATCGAAGAGGAACTAAATGCGCTAGATGAGAGCGTATCTGTCCACGAGTGGAGATCGATTCACCTCACGCAACAGGTAGAAGACATTCGCAGAGGCGTTGTGAGTATAAAGTCATGCGCTGATACACTAAAATCCCATCTTCCTCCAGATTATGCCACCTCATCCAACCTTCTGAAAGAAATCGAGCAAAAGGAAGAAGAGATTGCACAGTATCAAAAACGAGATAGAAAACTGGCTAAAGCGTGTGATGTTGCAAAAACTAGACAATATAACACTGTTTCCAGCCACACTGCAGCAATTAATATCCATGAGAATGCATGGGAAAAGCACATCGTGAATGAGGAGATATTCACCCGCGCATTTGATGAGTGCGGACTGGGATGTGCACATCTCCGAGAGACCTCATGACTGATGGGGAAACGACCCATGCTTCAAAAACGTTGGAATATTATCGCGAGATGAAAGTAGCAAATTCGACAGAGAGATCACTATCCTCCAGAAACACATGGAGAATTGCACACTAATCGCTGTTACAACTCGGGAGGAGGCACTTGATAAAAAAAGAATAATAGGCCAAACTGCAAAAACTTGAAAAAACAATAGAATATCGAATTTTACAAAACATAACAGCAATATCCGAAAGATCTAAACTTCAAAAACAGTATCAAACAGCTGCACTAGGTATGAGGAACTTGCCGATCTTGCGAGAGTGGAAAAACGATGATAATGCCGGATCTGCAGTTCGAAAGAAATTTGAAGATATGTGCAGTCCGCATACCAATCTCGCATTCTAAAAAAAGCAAATATCCGTCTACACACCATGACATATGGGAAATTTTCACTTGGACAACGCAGAAATTCTACTGACCTCCGAAAAAAAGATGGACAAGATATGGACGTTGTCAACAGCTACACACAAAAACAGAGACCAATTCCCGCTCTCTCAGGAGAGGAATCCTACAAAGCAGCACTATCTCTGGCGCTGGATCTATCAGATGTTATCAGGGAAATTTCTGGGGGCGTTGAACAGGATACACTTTTTCATCGATAAGGAATTTGGCTCGCTGGATGCCAGTACCTCTAGAACAGGTGATTGAGACATGCAATGATTGCCATGCCAAAAACAGGCAAAAGGATCATTAGGATTATTTCACATGTTGAAGATTGACAACAGCGAATTGATAAAAAGATACTTGTGATAAAAAGACCAAACGGAAGTTTGGTCAATATCATAACCTAAATAAGATAGGATACTTATTTAGGATAGAGTTAATGAAAAACGGGAATGAGAGAGTACGTCCCCAAGTAGATGACACATACAGCAATATTTTTCAAAAAATAACAAAGAACAGTACCTTTTCAATCCATAAACATCACGGGAAAAGAAGAGAATATCAGAATTGACCCATAACTCATTTTTCTGAGAAAGTATCTCAAGAATACAAAATTATCTTGCACATACTTATATTATTTTCTATCATAGGAAGAGGTAGAATACATCAATTATCACTTAGAAAAAAGATTACATCTGCATTTCAGCAAGATCGGCAAGGAAACACTCAATCACATCACTGGTCACATGTGGCATAACCACGAACCTGAGATGCCCCATGCGTGTGTGAGATATTGCCCAACCCATGGGGACATCACATTCAAAAAACGTCGCCACATTCAAGATAGGATCCATCACCCGACGATATCCCAACGCCTCCATTCCAGCAACAAGTCGGCGAGTATTTGAGAGGCATTTAGTTACTATTGCATGAAATCCTTCCCGACCAAGATGTTTTATCACAGCATATGCTCCAGCAACATCTGCACCTGGTCGCGTCCCAGCAAGCGTACACTGCTTCCTCATTGTTAGATACGGTGTATCAACGTTCAAGCATTTCAATATATCAGGATCACGAAGCAATAATGCTCCACAAGGAATCGTTGAAAGTCCCATCTTATGAGGATCCAGAGAAATAGAATCAACACCAGATACTGCAAAATCAAACAATGGAGGGTTTTCCAAAAAAGGTATTACAAAACCACCAAATGCGGCATCAACATGACAGAAACAGTCATATTCCTTGGCAATCCTGGAAATTGCTGGAACATCATCTATCATTCCGTACTCCGTCGTTCCAGCAACTGCAACGAGTGCAATGGTGTTCTTATTCACCAACTCAGCCATCTTGTCAGGATCAATAATATAGTTCATATCATATGGCACGAGCCGCATCTCAACACCCAATATATCACATGTTTTATCAAATGAAAAATGTGCATATGCAGGAATCACAATGTTCGGATTTTTTGCCTCTGGTCTCAGTTTCTTAGCAATACGAACTGCCTGGAGATTAGACTCAGTGCCGCCCAATGTTGAGTAGCCACCTGCCTCAGGTAGATGCATCAACGTACCGAGAGAGCGAATCAGAAGGGCCTCAATCATCGTTGTCCCAGGGTACAAACCCGGATCGCCAAGATTTGTTGCGCTAAACATCTCATGTACTGCAACTGCAATCGGATGTGGAACTGTACACATAGAACTAAGAATTCGATCATAAGGCAAATCCTGTGAACGTAAACCAGAGAGAAAAGAGAAAACCTCCTCCCAACTACATCCTTTATCCTCCATAACACAAACCTCTTATAACATAAAAGAATCTTTCTAAATTAGCTTTTTTTAAATGCCATATTCAACAGAATTTGACGTTCTGTCTTTGCAACAGTCTCACGAATTTTTGATATAGCATCAATATTTGAAGAGACACTAGAGATGCCTTGATTCACAAGCCACGCCACAAACTTTGGATCTGAGCCCGCCTGACCACATATGGAACATTCAACACCAGCTTCGCGACACCGTTCAATACACTGAGTAATCAGACGCAGAACCGCCGGATGTTCCGGTTCGTACATATCACCAATCATACCATTATTGCGATCAACCGCAAGCGTGTATTGAATCAAATCATTTGTTCCAAAAGAACAAAACGTTATGCCTGCTTTTATGAACTCATCAATAAGGATAGCAGATGCCGGAATTTCAATCATGATACCAAGAGCACGATTCTTCACATCAATACCCCATGAATGAAACGCTTCTTTTGCGGCTATAAATTCACGAGGGTGTTGCACCAGAGGAAACATTATCCCAAGATTGTCATATCCTGCCTCCCACAGACGCCTGAAACACTCAGCCTGCATTTTGAATTGAGCCATTTGACGGAGATCGCGACGAAGACCACGGAATCCTAACATGGGGTTATGTTCATGCGGTTCATCCTCTCCCCCAACCATGTTAAGGAACTCATCAGTTGGGGAGTCAATAGTGCGCACCCAAACTGGTTTTCCTGGAAATGCATCGAGAACCTTTTTTATACCATTGTACAACTCAGTGATAAATTCCTCTTCTTTTCCGTTCTTTATATACCAACTCGGGGTCTTATTCAGACCAATAATCAAATGTTCAATTCTGAGCAGACCAACACCATCTGCACCAGTCGCAGCAGCGCGTTCCGCCGCCTCAGGCATGGAAACATTTACCTTCACAGAAGTTGCGGTAATAATTTGAGTAATCGCCTTGGGCAATACAGATGAAGCGATCGTCGATATTGCTGGTATCTTCAGTTCACCATCATAGATAAGACCCTTTTCACCATCGATAGTCACAATCTGTCCATCTTTGAGAAGAGAGGTTGCCTTCTTCGTTCCAACAACCGCTGGTGTTCCCAATTCTCGCGATACAATTGCTGCGTGACAAGTCATACCTCCCTCATCGGTGATGATGCCTACAACCTTACGCATGGCAGGAACCATGTCAGGATTAGTCATCTGAGAAACCATAATATCGCCATCATTCACACGTGATGTATCTTTTACATCGGTAACAATAACAATAGGACCAGATGCAATCCCGGGAGATGCACCATAACCATGGAGAATAATCTCACAATGGTCCTCAGAATCAGAATCTCCCACCAAAGGAGAAGTAATGGAACTCTTCTGAATCGTAGTAATTGGGCGAGACTGAAGAATATAAATGGCGTCGCCCACAATTCCCCATTCCATATCTTGTGGGACCATGTAATGCTCCTCAGAAATTATCGCAAATTCAGAAAGTTTTGCAACCTCGGCATCAGAAAGAACTTGTATATTCTGAAGATTTAGAGGAACTTCGATGATTTTTGTTCCCTTTCTTCCATCTGGAAGTATCTCAACGGATTTACTAGCAATTGTCTTTGTGGTAATACGCTTATTTTTGCGATCATAAACATAGTTATCTGGTGACACGGTACCTGACACGATTGCCTCTCCCAATCCCCAAGATCCCTCAATGATGACGGTTGCATCCCCTGAGATTGGATGGGAGGAGAACATCACGCCCGCTTTTTCAGAAAACACCAACTGCTGAACAACCACTGCGATGTTGAGAGTGCGATCATTAAATCCCTGTTTAGCACGATAATAAATAGCACGTTCCCTATAAAGTGAGGCCCAGCAATCTTGCACAGATTGTAAGAGGTCAATCTCTCCAATGATATTCAGATAGGTGTCCTGTTGACCAGCAAAGGATGCATCAGGCAGATCCTCTGCCGTTGCACTTGAACGGACCGCAACAACTGTATTGGATCCCATCTTTCGATAGGCCGTGACAATGTCTTTTTGGATTATTTCTGGCATTGCAGCCGAACTTATCATTTTCCTAACCTTATCTGAAGAGGAGTTGAGAGCATCATTGTCATCAACATCAAGTTGTTCCAAAACATTGAAGATAGAATCTTCCAATTTCGTCAGTTGTAAAAATCGACGGAAAGCCTGAGCAGTCACAACAAAACCCTGCGGAACAGGGAGACCAATTGAGGTCATTTCACCAAGAGAGGCGCCTTTTCCTCCTACCGAGGGAATATCATCCTTACAAATTTCATTGAGCCATAGGATATTTGGTGATTTGTCCATAGAAACTCTATACAATTATTGCTTCCCAAAAACAATAATATATTGCAATGGAGAAGGAGAGATGATATTATGCACTCTTTCGAGAGTAACAACCCTATTACCAAGTGAGAACAAATAAATAAGACATGAATCATGAGCCGCAACGTATATGTGAACGACTCAGTAGAAAAAGAACAAATCAAAATTTTTAAAAAATATTTTGTGATCTTGATTATACAAAAGATATAGCAGATGATAATCATTGCCTACGATTCCAGTCACCCATCTCCAATTGAAACAAAAAATAGTGTTAATAAGATCATGAATCTGATATAGCAGATTATAAGACAGATGTGATCACGTGCACACGCTGCTAATTTCTCCCATAACATACCTAATCAAAAAAGGCAATGATTGAAACCAGAGGAGGTTTTCATAAGTAATTTTTCCATATATAGCGTGATTAAGAGAATAGTCAATTAAGGCAAGCATATCTGTACAGTTGTATGGGCAGTACTCGATGTGCTGGAGCGCAATTACATCAATTGATTCCCGCACATGTCCATCTAAGCAAATAATTAATGCGTGTGGTTACAAGAATCGATGGAATTCTTTCAGAAAAAATTCATTTAGCTGGGAACATGAATTGCCGTTTCTAGATATGCTTGGTTCAAATTTAAACATCATTTATCGCCTTTCATTTTATCAGAAGAGAGAATGTTAATCGTGTAATTGAGTTACCAAGTTCGTAAAAAAGCAATCTGCCAATAATATATCACAGAGTGTGTCTGGAAAGTACACAGCAAGAATAATAAATTGAATCGAAATATTAGACGCTGATGGATAATATGAACAACAAAGTTTTGGATAATATGAACAACAAAGTTTTTTTTCTGTCGATGGGTTTAATACCTTCATGAAGAATAACAACGAATGAACACAGTTCTATGATGATTGGAAAAGATGAGAGGCAAATTCTATGAAATTTGGCACGCTAGAGGATATAAAAACCAGCGGAAGAACAGTTCTGGTTCGGGTTGACTTGAACTCATCAATTGAACCATCGAAAAATATAATTCTTGATGATAAGCGATTCCGTGATCATCTTCCAACAATTCAAACTCTGGAAAAGTCTAAAGTAATAGTCCTTGCCCATCAGAGTCGACCTGGAAAGAAGGATTTCACAACGCTAGAGGCACATGCAAACCGACTAGAACAATTACTCGGAAAACCGGTTACATATGTAGATGATATATTCAGTCATTGTGCAAAAAATGCTGTGCGCAAAGCACATCCAGGAGATGTACTTCTTTTAGAAAATGTCAGATTTTGTGCTGAAGAAAATCTCACGATGAAATCAGATGAGGCAAAAAATACACATCTAGTCAGAAATCTTGCATCTATGGCAGATATTTTTGTGAATGATGCATTTGGTACTGCCCATCGCGCACAACCGACGATCATTGGCCTGCCATTTATGATGCCTACAGTTGCTGGACTTTTGATGGAGAGAGAGATCAAGAACCTCAGCCGTATATTTACATCTGCACCAAAGCCAGTAACATTTGTTCTAGGGGGAACAAAAGTGGATGATTCCATAGCAGTCGCAAGTCGTGTTCTGGAAAATGGAACGGCAGACCACGTGGCATTTATTGGAGTTGTAGCAAATGTGTTCTATCTGGCGAAGGGTATTGATATCGGCATCCCATCCACAAACCTGATAAAAATACTTGGATATGAGGAAGAAATCACCAATGCACAGAAAATTCTTGATGCATACTCAGATAAGATAATCCTTCCCAAATACGTGGCGGTGAAGCAAAATAATGAGCGTCGAGAGTATGCTGTGACAGCAATCCCGATGAACTGTCCTATTCTTGATATAGGGGCAGAATCAATTGACATCATTTGTAAGTTTCTCCGAGAATCGGGGACGATTGTCTTCAACGGCCCTGCTGGAATGTTTGAGGAGGAAAGTTTTGCAACAGGCACGTATGAACTTTTGCATGCAGCTGCAAAGGCAGAATTTTCCATTTGTGGAGGTGGTCACACGGCTGCAGTCATTAAGCAACTCGGTCTTGAATCGATGTACTCACATCTATCATCAGGTGGTGGGGCGTGCATTGAATTCCTAACAGGTAGAAAGTTGCCTGCACTTGATGCTCTAGAGAGATCATGGGATCTCTTCAAAAATTGACTTAATCATTTTTCAAGAAATATCTATTGTTGTATCTCATCCACTACATAACACAGGAAAAACATCAAGCAACTGCCTCACAGGCATTATGTCTTTATAAACAACATATAAATACAACAAACTATAATAACAATTTATGAATAAGCATAAATCATAGAAATATCATACAAAATTATAACTTCACTCCTATCACTCTGCAATTGAGATTATGCACATTTAAAAATGGATGATATCAAAAATTACTTTAATAATTACATATTGAAAGAAAAAACAAAAAACATATATATAGATGCAAGAGACGAATGAGGGACTATTTATATTAGACAATACAGACATACTTAAAATAAAAATTCTCAAAAAATTGAGAGAGAATTGCCATGAGAGAGATGATTTTTCATGATTACGTTCAAATAACTGGGACTCCCATGTAATTCGTGTCTTAGCATATTTCGCTCTCAATACCAAAAGAGATGATTTTTCGTGATTACGTTCAAATAACTGGGACTCCCATGTAATCCGTGTCTTAGCATATTTCGCTCTCAATACCAATTCTTTTCTCAAAGAACACTATGCAGCAGATAGCCTATTGACACCAGAATTTTAAGCATCCAACACTAAAATGTAATACTATGGTTGATTCATATGAGAATATGCTAAAATCAGCGTACTCTGGAATGCCTGAGCCATCAGACACCGGGGAGCGCTTTATCATGCCCAAAACAAAGATCTATATTGAGGGCAAAACCACTATTTTAGAAAACTTCACTGACATTTCCGATACGCTCAACCGTGACAAGGATCACTTCCTGAAGTTCATCTTAGGTGAACTCGGAACTGCTGGAAAAATAGATGGTAATCGTGGAATTTTTAATGGAAAATTTGAAGAATCACAATTTGAAACAATTGTAACGACCTATGTAAACGACTACGTTATTTGCTCTGAGTGTGGACGCCCAGATACCAAACTTGTCAAAGACGATAGGGTTCAAATGCTTCTTTGTGAAGCATGCGGTTCCAAACGCCCAATAAAAAAACGCAAAGGGAAAACAGGAATTCAGGGACCAACAATCGAGGAAGGAAAAGAGTTAGAGGTGCAGATTGAGTCCATCAGCAAAAAAGGAGATGGGGTTGCTCACATTGGCAAATATATTCTATATGTCTCCGGAGCAAAAGCAGGACAAAATGTCAAAGTGAGAATAACAAGAATTTCAGGTGCCGTTGCATTCACGCAAAAAATTCTCTAAAATAAATATCATTGAATAAAAAATAAATAATTTTTTTCGGAAATAAATATCATGCTCTAGAAATGTAAACATCATTTTTCCAACGCTACAAAAGAAAACATAGATATAATGACGATGAGTAATCCACGGTTGATCATCTTCGGCTATGGATGGAAAGCATCTCTGCAACTCAGACATAACTACCAACAGTAGCAAAAAATCAGAATTTCCAAACTAAACAGATTTATTGCATAACATCACATATCATCCAAAAAAAGTATTATTACCATCGCATCTCATAAACACAAGATTAAAAAAGCAAAACAAACATTTACATGTTTAATTTCTGAGATAGCCAAGTAAATCATCGCATCTTTTTGATAGGCGGCCACAGGCCTCATGAATAACTAGAATTGGGTCCTTCTTTGAATCCTCCTTCATCGTAATAAACAATTCCGGATCGGAAAATTGAAATTCAATCACATATTTTGCAACATCTACCTCAGGATCGGTCAAAATTTCCTCAACCAATGCATTCATAAAGGTGTGACCTTCTCCTTCCAAACTCAGCCGTATCTTGCTTTTTTCAAGCTCGATTATCTTCAGCTTCATGCGAATAACCTATTTGACGGGTGAGACTAAATAGCTGACGCCCGTATAGGAACGAATCCAATTAAGGAAAAAAATTATATTATTTCATACCCAATATAACAAAGCACTCAATTTAGTGGAGCGATGTATCGAGCATGAACTCGAGAGATGACACTGGATAAATCCCGTGGGAAAAATTGAGCATCGCGAGTGTCGATTAGTATAAGAAACCATTAAATGGTATCTATGCTGCCTACAAGGATGTAGGAAAGATGCGGAGTTCTCTGTAGACGTAGCCAAGCCTGGTATGGCGCAGGTTTGCTAAACCTGTGTCCCTCTGGGACTCGAGGGTTCAAATCCCTCCGTCTGCGCTTATTCCAGGGATGAATTTCATCTCTGAAACGTTCAAGAGTACGATGCGCTCACTAGTATAAAACAGAACTCTCCACTGAGAGGCTACTATCATGGTTGAAGAGTCAGAACTGAAATATTTTGTGCGGATCATTAACACCGATCTGGATGGAACCCGGCCGGTACACCTTGCTCTTACCGGAATTAAGGGCATAGGTCTCCACGCCGCACTCGTCATCTCCCGACGAGCAGGAGTAGATACCCATGCAACAATGGGCCTCCTCGCAGATGATGATGTCGCACGTCTTGAGGAACAAGTACTTGCATACCCGACTTCAGTCCCGACCTGGATGGTCAACCGCCCAATAGATGTGTACTCCGGAGTTCCGAAGCACCTCTACGGAAGTGACCTTGCACTCGCCAAAGAAGATGATATCAATCTTATGAAGAAAATACGCTGCTATCGCGGCATTCGTCATGAGAACGGTCTGAAAGTACGTGGCCAGTGTACTAAGTCCACAGGACGATTCGGTAAGATTGTTGGCGTTTCCAAAAGGAGAAACGCATAAAAATAAGGTGATATAGAATGGGATATCCTGGTAAGAATAAAAAACAGTACTCCTCTCCGAAACGTCGCTTTGAAAAATCACGTATCGAGAGCGAGCGTGTACTCGCTATCACCTATGGCCTTCGTAACAAACGGGAAATCTGGAGAGCAAACGACGTCCTTCGCAAACACCGCGGAGGTGCCCGGGAGATCCTCGCCATGATATCTGCCATTGGTGAGACTCCGAAAACTATTTCACGACGCGACGAACTGATCAATACCCTCCAACGTTATGGTATGATCGGGCAAAACGCTGCAATGGATGATATTCTCTCATTAAAAATTGAAGACATTCTCGAGCGCCGTCTTCAGACTATCGTCTATCGCAAGGGACTTGCACGAAGTCCAAAGCAAGCGCGTCAATTTATCACACATGGTCACATTGCGATAAATGGACAGCGCGTTTCAATTCCAAGTTACATGGTATCAGTTGCAGAAGAATCTGGTATTATATACTATGCAACATCCAGCCTGACTGATGATTCAAACGGTGAACGCCAGCGTATTATGAACGTGAGGGCGAAATAATTATGACAGACACACGTGAAAAATGGGGTATTGCTCACATTTTTGCCTCATTTAACAACACGATTATCACTGTAACCGATCTATCAGGTGCAGAAACCATTTGCAAAAGCAGTGGGGGAATGGTTGTCAAACAGGCACGTAATGAATCATCCCCATATGCAGCAATGCAAATGGCTATTAATATCGCTCAGTCTGCAAAAGAAAAGGGAATCACAGGACTGCACATCCGTGTCCGTGCGCCAGGGAATGGAAAACAGCGCTCACCTGGACCAGGAGCTCAAGCCGCAATTCGTGCGCTTTCTCGTGCAGGCATGCGCATCGGTAGAATCGAAGATGTGACTCCAGTGCCTCATGACTGCATTCGACCCGCAGGTGGTAAAAGAGGTAGGAGAGTCTGAATGGATCTTGTATTCAGCAGACTCGATGATTCTGTTGCACGATTCACTATCAGTGGAGCGACTCCGGCATTTGCAAACACCCTTAGACGCACTATGATAGGAGAGGTTCCAACCCTATCCATCGAAGACGTTCGTATCTATGACAACACCAGTGTTCTCTTTGATGAGATACTTGCACACAGAATCGGCCTTGTCCCGATCAAAACCGACTTGTCGCAGTTTGTTCCCCGAAGTAAATGTACTTGCGGTGGTGACGGCTGTCCACAGTGCACAGTAACCTTTACCCTCAGTGCTGAGGGACCAGGCATGATCACATCTAATGATCTGGTATCCA
The DNA here is from genome assembly GCA_029986255.1 of Methanocorpusculum sp. Taxonomy (GTDB): domain Archaea; phylum Halobacteriota; class Methanomicrobia; order Methanomicrobiales; family Methanocorpusculaceae; genus Methanocorpusculum. Next base: position 11,204 of record DALTYD010000012.1, read on the forward strand.
TAGATCCACGTATCGGTCCAGTACACAACAATATCCCAATTGTAAAGCTATGGGAAGGACAGAAAGTTATTCTAGAAGCAATTGCCGAACTTAACACAGGTCTTGAACATGCCAAATGGCAACCAACGCTCGCCTGTGGTTACAAAGAGTTCCCCATAATTACTATTCACAATAACTGCGACGGATGTGGAAAATGTGTTGCGGAATGTCATCGCAATGTTCTTGAAATATCCGACAACATTGTCCACATTCGCGTAGTAAACGGGGAAAGCAAAGAAAAAGATTGTTCCATGTGTCGTCTTTGTGAGACCGCATGTATGAACACTGGAATCGGCGAAAGTCCTGCGATCACCATTAGTGCCGACAGCACAAAATTTGTCTTCGTTGTCGAAAGCGATGGATCTCTGCCAGCAAAAGAGATCATCGAAAGAGCACTTCTGCATATCAAGTCTCGATCCATAGATCTGACAGAGGCATTACAGGACATATCCACGGAGGTACTGTAAATGAACAAGACAAATCCCCGCCTCGAATCTTTAATCAGGATGCTTAAACAAGCATCTCGAGATAATGAGGCTGATATATGGCGAGAGATTGCCAGACGCCTGAATACGTCCAGCAAGAACTACGCCGAGGTTAATATTGGAAAGATTAGTCGCTACGCGAAAGAGAATGAAATCATCCTAGTTCCAGGAAAAGTCCTTGCTGCAGGTACGATTGACGTACCAGTTAAGGTCGCTGCACTCAACTTCTCTGATGCCGCACGTGAAAAAATCATGGAAGCAAGTGGTACCTGTATGACAATCGAAGAACTTGTCACTGCAAACCCAAAAGGAAATCATATCCGGATCCTGAGGTGAACAAGAAATGGTAACAGTTATTGATGGAAAAAACCTTTTACTTGGAAGAATGTGCAGCCTTGTTTCTAAACGTATCCTTTCTGGTGAAGAAATCGCTATTATCAACTCTGAAAAGGTCATTGTCTCCGGTTCTCGAGCAAAAGTTATAGAGGAATATTATCAAAAGCGTATGCGCGGTTCGGTTGAAGGGGGGCCATTCTATCCAAGACGCCCAGATCAGATTGTCAAACGCACTGTGCGTGGTATGATACCTTATAAGACCAAAACAGGAGCAGCTGCATTTCGCCGAGTCAAGACATATGTAGGAATTCCATATGAGCTTAAGGACAAAGAAACTGAAGTTCTTGAGACTGCACATCGTGATAGATTAAGTAGTGCACGCTACATCACCATTGGTGCAATTAGCACCAATCTTGGAGCAAAATACTAATAGGTGTGAAAAAGATGAAAATCATTAACACCAGTGGTAAAAGAAAGACAGCAATCGCACGCGCAACGCTTCGAAAAGGTAAAGGGAGAGTTCGTATCAATTCAGTTCCTCTCGAGATATACGGGAGTAAAATCATTCGCATGAAGATCTCCGAGGCAATTGCTCTAGCACCAGGAATAATCGACAACATTGACGTTGACATGGACGTCTCCGGCGGGGGAGTTATGGGACAAGCAGAAGCTGTTCGCACAGCACTCGGGCGTGGAATCCTAAACTGGACCAATGATCCACAGATTAAAGAGATTTATCTCAGCTATGATCGTACACTATTGGTCAACGATTTCCGCAAAAAAGAAGCAAAGAAGCCACATGGACGTGGTGCGCGAGCAAAATTCCAGAAATCCTACCGTTAATATCACATTTAGAACATCTGTTAGGTAGAGGAGGAAATCTTTGAGCCTCCTTTGCAAAACAAAATATTAATAAAACAAAAAGGATAAACAATGATACCAGTTCGATGTTTCACCTGTGGAAAGGTGATTTCCACGGTATGGGAAGAATATCAACAGCGTAAAGCAGCAGGTGAAGATCCTAAAGAGATTCTTGATTCACTCGGAATTGAGCGATATTGCTGTAGACGTATGCTTCTTTCGCACAAAGAGACTGTTGATGAACTGTACCCCTATACATGATGCATGAATGATGCGGGGTCGTAGGGTAGCTTGGACCATCCTATTACGTTCGGGACGTAGTGACCTGAGTTCGAATCTCAGTGACCCCATTTTTTCATTCTTTATCTTTTACGGATGTGATTACCAATGATATACACTCGTTATGAACGGGCAAGGATCATCGGTGCACGGGCTTTACAGATTTCAATGGGTGCTCCAATTCTTGTCAAAACCACAAAAATCGATCCACTTGAGATTGCCCTTATGGAGTTTGATGAGAACAAGATCCCAATCACTGTTAGACGCCCCGATGGTTCAAAAATAGAGGTACTGTGACATGACCACCATTAAAGGAATTACTCTTCGGAGAATTCTTGATAGTCGAGGTAATGAAACCATTGAAGCAGAAATCTTAACAAAAAGTGGGGGATATGGACGTGCATGTGCACCTAGTGGAGCATCGACAGGTTCATATGAAGCAAAAGTGCGACCCTGCATAGAAGCAATTTCGGATGCTCAAACTCGGCTGATTCCAGAACTAATTGATCTAGACTCACGAGATCAGCGTACTTTTGATGAGACACTACACAGGGTAGATACAACTAATGACCTTTCCAGCATTGGCTCAAATATTGCTGTAGCACTGTCACTTGCAAATGCAAAAGCTGCTGCAGCCACCATGAACATGGAACTCTTTCAATACCTAGGGGGAGCATTTGTGGATAAAACACCACTTCCACTTGGCAATGTTATTGGGGGAGGGGCTCATGCCATAGACGCTACGGACATCCAGGAATTTTTAATTGTACCTATTGGTGCATCAAATGCCTCAGAAGCAATTTTCACTAACATCCAAGTCTACAAGACAATCAAGGAAATTCTCGTCTCGCGCGGAAAATGCTGTGGGATGGGTGATGAAGGAGCTTGGGCGCCACACATCAGAGACACTGAAGCATTCGAAATCATTGCGGAAGCAGCGAATAATGTGCAGGATGAAACTGGGATCGACATCCGAATGGGAATTGACGTCGCATCTTCAGAAATGTGGAATGAAAAACTTGAACGATATGTGTATAAGGACACAAAACTCACTACAGAGGAGCAGATCTCATACATTGCCGAACTGGTGGAACAATACAATCTTATCTACGTAGAGGATCCAATTCAAGAAGAAGATTTCAAAGGATTCGCACAGATGACTGAGGAGGTCTATGGGCGCGACACGCTTATTTGCGGAGATGATCTCTTCGTTACCAATGCAAAGCGCTTAGAGGAGGGAATGGCTCTTGAAGCAGGAAATTGTGTCTTAATTAAGCCTAACCAGATTGGAACCCTGACTGAAACGTTTGAGACGATCCGACTTGCCCACGAATATGACTACGAGACCGTCATGAGCCATCGGTCCGGTGAAACAACCGATTCCACGATCGCACATCTCGGGACCGCATTCAACTGCTGTTTCCTCAAGTGTGGGGTTGTTGGCGGTGAACGTATTGCTAAATTAAATGAGCTAATAAGAATTGAGGAGCATTTTTAAAATGACTGACAACGAACTTGGAATTGAACTGACCGAACCATTAGTATCCGTGGAGGAATATCTAGCAACTGGAGTTCACATTGGTACTCAGCAAAAGGACGACGACATGAAGGAATTCATATACCGTGTCCGTTCCGATGGCCTGTATATCATTGATATCAGAAAAACTGACGAGCGCATCAAGCAGGTTGCAAAGTTCCTCGCACAATACGAGGCACCGAAGATCTTCGTGGTCACATCCCGTCAATACGGTCAGTATCCAGCACAAAAATTTGCTGACACCATCGGTGCGATCTCCCATGTTGGTCGATTTATTCCAGGCATGCTCACTAACCCAGTACTACCAAAGTATGTCGAACCGTCGGTTGTTGTGGTCACCGATCCTATTGGAGATGCACAGGTAATCACAGAGGCCGTCCAATGTGGTATTCCAGTCATTGCCCTCTGCGATATTAATAATCAGACCAACAACGTTGATCTTGTAATCCCAACAAACAACAAGGGTCGTAAGGCGCTTTCTATGGTGTACTTCCTACTGACCCGAGAAGTTCTAAAGAAAAAGGGCATTGTGTCCTCCCTAACGTTTGAAGATTTTGAATCTGAGTTTTAAATATCTCAGTTATGCTCTTTTTATTCACAATTCTAGCCAAACATATGCAATATTCCAGATAAAATTGCTTGAAAATTCATCTTAATCCACAAAAAACCAAGATTACGTAATCAATGATTTAGTTTCGAGGAATAACAGTTTAATCCTCTCATTATCTCGCATCATATATCTTTTCCTGTTATCAGGAGAATGACATCGAGAAACCCATGACGCAATTATTAAAATATCTCCAAACCAATAAATAGTTACCTTCACACACCCGTACACAATAGCTCAATAAGTATCTTCACGGGTCAGTGGATGAAAAATTTGGTTACGGCGAAAGACCGGTTTGATACTCGTGAAAAATAGCGAGATATTTTTCCGTTTACCCGATGGATATAGATTACCAACATGTAGACATTGTTGAGATATTTATCCAAAGGACTGAAACGGAACTGAACAATCTGCTTGATGAGCTAGATATTTTCATTAACGGTATGTCAGTAACATCTCCATATGGTGTGTTGGTTTTATACGCAAGATGCACATATTCAAGAAGATGTATTGCGTGTACATATGTGAAAATTCCTGAAACGTTTCCCGGCACATCATTCCAAATACCAAAGGGCGAATACAAATTCACTGAAAATGTGAAAATGTAAAGGCCTTTCATCCATTATTGATTCACCCAAACAAGGGTTCATCCTATCGTACTTGGTGATTAGTCACTTCTTCTGTACTATCATAGGAAAATGACCATAAAAAAGCAGATGTTATGACTATTGCTTCCTGGATCATGTTACACCACAGAATGCACTAGTCGAACAGTTCTGGAAACAAAAACAAAACATGATGTGCAGGATATCTAAGAAAAAAAACCAGGAAGCTAAAAGCTTCATTGTGCAGCAACTACTGCATTGTAATGTAATAATGAAATGATGCCCACAGACAAACAACTCAATGCACTAATGACAAAAGCTATCTTGTACCTGTCATCTAGAGACACGACCAATGACAAGAGTGACGTTGTTAATTACGTTGCAATGGAGAGTGTTATCTAATGGCAACATGGAGTGCTCCTGGCAAAGTATTCCTCTTCGGAGAACACGCCGTGGTGTATGGAAAACCAGGCATTGCAATGGCTATCAAGCCACGAGTCATGGTCACCGTCCGCAAATCGCGCTATCACCAGAAACCAAATTCCCCCTACATTGCCGAATGCTTCAGACAAATGGATGTAAAAGGAAGCGTATATGTTAGATCCCAGCTTCCAAGCTCTTCAGGACTCGGATCGTCAGCTGCAGTCACCGTTGCAACACTATGTGCAATCAATGATGAATTTGGTCTGGAAAAAAATCGTTATGAAATTGCAAAAATTGCCCAAAATGTTGAAAAATTAACTCAAAATGGTCGGGCAAGCGCGACTGATACCTATGTTTCTACCTTCGGGGGCATGGTTCTCATTCGCGGCAACGAAAAGCGTCGAATTCTTCCACCACAAAACTTCTCGGTCATTATCGGAAACACGCTTATATCACACAGCTCATCTGAAATGATCAAAAAAGTAGCAAATTTACGCATAAATTCACCAGATATCGCAAACCCCATTCTTGATTCCATTGCAGCGATCACCATGAAAGCAATGTATAACCTAGAAAATCAGAAAGAACTCGGCTATCTCATGAACATGAACCATGCACTCTTGGATGCTCTCGGAGTGGGTCATCCAATTCTTTCTAAACTGGTACTAGCTGCCCGCTCTGCTGGAGCTCATGGCGCAAAGACCACGGGGGCAGGAGGAGGCGGATGTATGTATGCCATCTGCTCCAAGAGTTCACGCAATCGTGTTGCGGGAGCAATTGAAGGATGTGATGCGCGTGCAATCATCACCACGATGGATACAGAAGGTGCACGGAGGGAAAAATATGAGTGAAATTACTGTACTCAAAATAGGTGGTAGTGTTATCACAAAAAAATCCAAAGATGGCATAATTGACACTGCTCAAATGCGCAAGATTGCCACACTAATTGCACCAATTGCAGAATCTATACCACTAGTTATTGTCCATGGCGCGGGTTCATGTGGTCATCCCGAGGCTAAACGGTATCACATCCAAGATGGTGTGACACTGTCCAACGCAAATGGTATCGCAATCACCCACCTAGCAGTCCAGAGACTCAACGAAGAATTTGTTTCCCTTCTTCGCGCAGAAGGCGTTGATGCGGTTTGCATGCATCCATTCTGCATGAGCCTTGCTAAGAATGGTCGCCTGATCTACTCTGGAGAGGAACAGATTAAATCTTTGCTTTCCCTCAACATTATCCCTGTTCTACATGGAGACGTGGTTATGGATACAGTCCGAGGAGCCTGTATTGTATCTGGAGATCAGATTGTAACCATAATGGCAAAATCCCTTAATGCAAACCGCGTTGGAGTTGCGACCGACGTCCCAGGCGTTCTTTCCAAGGGTAGCGTCATGCCAATAATCACACGCGAAAATGTCGGATTAATCGACCTCAGTACCTCAGCATACACAGATGTCACTGGAGGCATGCAAGGAAAAGTCAACGAACTATTACAACTTGCAGATATCGGCATATCATCACATATCTTCCATATCTCCCGGGTCATAGACTTTCTGACAAAACTGGACCACGGTGGAACAATTGTTCAGTAACGAAAATCATGACAAAAGAGATACTTACTTCCTCACGCAAGATGGATCACCTTCGCATCTGCAGTAAAATTGACATTGAAACTGGAACCACACTCTTTGACGATGTACATCTGGTGCACTGTGCCCTACCAGAATGCGATATGGATGCAATCAATTTTTCAGTGGAGTTCCTCGGAAAACGCCTAGGATCTCCATTGTTCATTGCGGCAATGACAGGAGGACATTCAGAAACTATCGAAGTCAATCGGGTTCTTGCTGCAGCAGCAGAACATTATCGTCTAGGTATTGGTGTGGGTTCCCAGAGAGCAGCTCTAGAAAAACCAGACTTATCAGACTCATTTGCAATAGTTCGTGAGACAGCCCCACATGCATTCATCTGTGGAAATCTTGGTGCAATTCAACTGGTAGAACATGGCATAGAATGGGCCGAGCGCGCAGTTGAAATGATCGATGCTGATGCTCTCTGTATTCACCTAAATTTCTTGCAGGAAGCAATTCAACCAGAAGGAGAACATTCTGCAATCGGATGCTTATCTGCCATCAGACAGCTGTGCAAAAACGTAAAATTTCCTATAATCGTTAAAGAAACAGGGAATGGAATATCATATGATGTGGCATCTTTGCTCTGGAATGCAGGAGTCGCAGCCATTGATACTGGGGGTATGGGTGGAACATCTTGGGCAAAAATAGAAGGAATTCGGGCAAATGAGTGTGGAACAACCACTGATAAAGCACGCCAAGAGCTGGGAAAAGTTCTCTGTACCTGGGGAATTCCAACAGCTGTAAGTGTTTTTGAGGTAACCAGAGCAGGAATGGGACCTGTAATCGCAACCGGAGGGTTGCGAACTGGGGTTGACATCGCAAAAGGAATAGCTCTTGGGGCAACACTCGGGGGTATGGCGCTTCCTTTACTCTCACCTGCACTGTGTGGGGAAGAGGAGACATTCAGAATCATAGATACAGTTCTTTATCAGTTAAGAGCAGCAATGTTCCTGACAGGCTCTCCCAACATTTCTGCTCTGCAGCATGCAAGAACATATATTACAGGAACACTGCAAGAGATAATCGAGCAGCAATCTAGTAGGCGAATATCCTAAGATCTAAAAAACATCTAAAAAACCGGAGAAATAAAATGGTTGACATTGAAGTCATTGCTGTTGGCGGATATAATGAGGTCGGAAGGAACATGACCGCGATCCGTGTCGGTAAAGAGATTGTTATATTCGATATGGGTCTATATCTTGATCCAATATCAGGAAACAACAATGTTGAAATGGAAAATATGCACTCGTTAGATCTGATCCAGCTTGGTGCAATTCCTGATGATACTGTGATGAACTCTGTTGAGGGAAACGTAAAAGCAATTGTTTGTACGCATGGTCACCTGGATCACATAGGTGCAGTCCAGAAGCTTGCACACCGTTACAACTGTCCAGTGATAGCAACGCCATACACAATCGAACTGATAAAACAGCAGATTGAAAGCGAGCGCAAATTCTCTGTAACGAACAAAACATTTGCACTTAAAGCGGGTGGAAAGTACACCATCTCGCAAAATATAACACTGGAGTTTGTCCGCATCCAGCATAGTATCATCGACTCTGTTATGGCGGTTCTTCACACACCAGCGGGCTGCGTTATCTATGCAAATGATTTTAAGTTAGACATGACACCAGTCATCGGAGAGGCACCAGACTTGGCACGCATGCGAGAACTCGGAAAAGAAGGAGTAAAAATTCTGATTGTGGAGTCACTGAACCTAAATGACCGAGGATATGCACCAAGTGAACAAGTTGCTCGCCTACGAGTGCGAGACGCAATTACCCGATGCGAGGATGATAACGATGCAATAATCGTCTCGACATTTGCTTCACAAATTGCACGAATTAAAACCATCACCGAATGTGCTTGTGAGATTGATCGTATTCCAATCCTTCTCGGAAGATCGATGGAACGATACAATGGAACAGCTGAGATAATGAAGCAAGTAGCCTTCCCGCGTGGTACAAGCATTTATGGAAACCGAAAGACAACCGATAGAGTATTGCGTCGAGTGGAAAAGGAAGGAAAGGAAAAATTTCTACTAGTTGTAACGGGTCATCAGGGAGAACCCGGATCCATGCTATCGCGTATGGCTCTCGGGGATACACCATTTAAGATTGAAAAGGGAGATAAAGTGATGTTTTCGGCAAATATTGTTCCAAACCCTATAAACTATGCCCAACGTGCAGAGATTGATAAACTTCTGATGCGTCAAGGGGCAAGAATCTTTGATGGTCTTCATGTCACGGGTCACGCTTATTATCAGGAGCATTATGATCTGATTTCTATGCTGAATCCAGAACACATTATTCCATCTCATGGACCATTTGAAATGAAGGGTGGATATGTAACTCTTGGTCGTGAATTCGGCTATTCACTAAACAAAGAGATTCACATAATGCAGAATGGAGAGCGTCTTGTTCTTCCAAAATAATCAAAAATGGAGATGAGAAAATATGGAATTATCTAAGTATCTAAAATATGTTGCCGAAAAAATTGATCAGGAAGTAAATGATTACAAAAAAACGACGGACACAACACTACAAAAGGCATCGGCCCATCTTTTACTAGGAGGAGGAAAACGTCTCCGTCCCGCAATGGTCATGCTTTCAGCAGATGCTGTTCATAAAGGATCCTCTGAAGATATTTTTTCTGCGGCTCTTGCACTTGAATGGACACATACGTTCACGTTGGTGCATGATGATATCATGGATAGAGATTCACTACGACGCGGCAGACCAACAGTACATGTGATGTGGAATGAAACCACAGCTATTCTTGCAGGAGATGTACTTTATGCAAAGGCATTTGAATATTTGTGTTCTGTGAAGAATGCAAGTGCCGAAGCGAAAATAGCGGCTGTTAAGATGTTAGCACATGCTTGTTATGAGATCTGTGAAGGACAGCAGGAGGATGTATCATTTGAGGTGCGTAATGACGTATCTGCATCTGAATATCTTGAAATGGTCCGTAAAAAAACAGGTGTTTTATATGCTGCAGCTGCAGGAATTGGGGCAGCTCTTGCGGGAGGTGATATGAAGCAAATCTCGGCATTCTATACACTAGGTCAAAACACAGGGATTGCATTCCAGATTCAAGATGATATCATCGATTTAATGACACCATCAGAAATTTCAGGAAAAGATCAAGCATCTGATCTCCGTGAGAACAAACAGACACTTCTAGCAATTACAGCTCGAGAAATGGGCGTCAACTTGTCAAAGTACCATAAAGAGCGTCTATCACAGGAAGAGATCAACGAAGCAATCACACTTCTTGAGAAGGCGGGCGTTCTTAACAAAGTTCGTGGTATCTCAGAAAAACTGATCACAGAATCGAAGGAACTCATCACAAGCGTTGTTCCAGAATCAGAAGAACGAAAACTACTCTTTGAAATGATAGAATTCTTTATTAAGCGAAGATACTAAAATCTCTTTCTTCGAGATACAGATTTGGAAGATACTAATTTTAACTTATTTTAACACAAAAATCTTATAAATGGTCATTTTTCAGATACAAAAATAATACGTTTGTAAGATGATGCGATCAAACAGTGCTAAAGCGAAAGAGAGAAATTAGTATAAGAACAAGACAGACCTGACGAAAAGGGAGTGATCATACAATATGACCAAAGCACTTATCTAAGAAAGAAAAATATGAGCTGGACAATTCGAATGAAGGATTCAAAATGAATAACATGTTAACAACTATAAGATGATAAATCTGTTCTAATAGAAAATAGAAATTTTCTCAAGAAAATATAAATAAAATTTATAATTTTGATAATTACTAAGAAAACATACCAAAATAATATTATGTTGATTTTTCAGATAATATATCAAACAAATGTGTATTTTCATTAGAACAGATTTATCATCTTATAGTTATCATGCAAATGAATGACTAAGTTCCACGAGGACACAACTATAAACATCTTTCACACGAATATAACTTCCACAAAATGTTCGATACAAATATTCGTGATGAGATATATCTTTTCGCATTGCAAAACGCAGTAAAACACAAGTCCATTCCAAATGCAGGTGCTATTCTCGGAGCGCTAATGAATGCACACCCAGAACTTCGTCCAAACGCAAAAGAAATTAGCATCAGGATTCCTGAAATCCTCACAACAGTAGAAGCAATGTCAATTGAGGAACGTAAAGAAAAACTTACCAGCCTCGCACCAGAAATGATCAAAAAAATGCATGAGAAGAAGGGACGCACACACGAACTCCCAGAACTCTCTGGTGCGGATAAGGGAGTTATAATGCGGTTTGCACCAAATCCATCAGGCCCGCTACATCTCGGGCATGCTCGCGCTGCAGTCTTAAATGATTACTATGTCAAAAAATATGGAGGAAAATTTTATTTCCGTATTGAGGACACTGATCCAAAAAGAATTGATCCAGACGCCTACAATATGATCAAGGAGGACCTCAAATGGCTTGACATCGAGATAACCGATGTTATCTATCAATCGGATCGATTCAAAATATACTATGACCTTGCACGAGAACTAATCACACGCGGTGGGGCTTACATGTGTACATGCAAAAATGAGGATTTTCGCCAAAAAAAACTCAAAAAACAATCATGTCCTTGCAGAAATCTTGGTGTTGAAGAAAATTTGCATCGTTTCGATGACATGCTCGCAGGAAAATATTCTGAAGGTACAATAACGATGCGTGTCAAAACAGACATTACTCACCCAGATCCGGCAGTTCGAGACTTCGCAGCCATGAGGGTACTAACCTCCATCCGACATCCGCGACACCCAGATATCTTTGTCTATCCACTGATGAACTTTTCCGTTGCCGTTGATGATCATCTGCTTGGAATGACACATGTCATTCGTGGCAAAGATCACATTACCAACACTCGCCGCCAGGAGTACATTTACCGCTATTTCAATTGGGAAATGCCGAATTTCTATCATTATGGGAGAATGTCCATTGCAGGCCTAGAACTATCTACATCAGGCATACATAAAGGAATCGAAGAAGGACACTATACCGGATGGGATGATATCCATCTCGGAACTCTCCGAGCACTGGCCCGTCGTGGCATTCAACCAAAAGCCGTACGTGCCGCAGTTGCTGAGATTGGTATGGGAGACACTGATATCTCGTTTTCATGGGAAAACCTCTTTGCTAAGAACAAAGAGGTAATAGACGCCGATGCCGACCGTTACTTCTTTGTTCCAGACCCAGTTATGATTACTGTTGCAGGGGCTCCAGTAATAGATGCACATGCTCCCATCTATCCAAATCATCCTGAGCGTGGTGAGCGTGTACTCACGTTTACGGAAAATGTTCTTCTTCCAAGATCAGAGATTAAAGCAGGGAAAATTTTACGCCTCAAAGATCTCTTTAATATTAGGATCACTGGAGATAACTCTGCCGAGTATGCTGGAGACTCACTTTCCGCAGCACGCGCTGAAAAAGCACCGATTGTTCAATGGCTCCCGAAAGGAACGGAGATTCCATGCTCACTTATGACTCCAAGAGGAACCATCAAGGGATACTGTGAGGCTGCAGTGCAGAAGTATGAACAAAAAATCGTACAGTTTGAACGAATTGGTTTTGTCAGAATTGATTCTGTGAAGGAAGGACAAGTAACTGCATACTTCACCCATCACTAAGTATTATGTCCGCATTCGAGATCGCTAATCTTCTCTCCCATGCACAGATTACACCCACACATATCCGATATGCTATTCATCATCTGACAAAACTAGAACGAATTGTGCTGTACGATGCAGCAAATCCATTACATCGCTCAGTTACAGGGAAATATTTTGAATCTCTTGCCTATGAATTGTTGCTGGGAACTGCAGAATGTTCAAACAAAGTCTTCTCCGTTGCTGCAAAATTTTCGGATGCAGTGTTTGTACCTTATAATAAATATTCGCCTGACGGTTTGTGGTACTCTCGGGACGGTAGTATACAATTCCGAGTGAGGGGAAAAGTTGCAGCTGAGGTAGATCTCCTAATCAAAACAGAAGATGGAATCCGCGTGTTTGGCGAGGTAATCACCAACCCATTGAAAATGAGGGGACTTTGTAGTGAAATTTCTGCAAAAAAAAAATTGCTCTCTGACCTCTACAAAGAACCAGTAGAATTTCTGATGGTACTTGCGGCAATCCCTCCAAACAGGAAGGTACGATGCCTAAAAAGAACGGATGCGTATGCAGTAATTACACAGGGTGAACTTTCCTATGAGATGGTGCATCCCAGTGAGGTTCTGAAACGAAAACTCTCTTCATCAGTAAGCACAAAGAGAGTTGATGGGAAAAATTGGTAGAAATTACAGAAAAATA
>DALTYD010000044.1 GCA_029986255.1 Methanocorpusculum sp.
ACAAATGAAACATAGCGAATACACGACACGCACATATGTTCCATGATGTTGTTGCACCAAAGGCAGTCGGATCTTCCAGAGGAATAAATAATTATAAATAATGCATAAAAATCAAGAAATTTCAAAGAAAAAACATTGTAATATCATTCTTCTATGCTGAATTATTTCAGATTGCAAGGTTTTTTCTTTTCCATTCACCCTTGCTATAGAAGTAGAAATCACAGATACACATAATAATTGAACCACAAACGATTGCATACCATATGTACTGGATGGGATATTCAAAATAAGCGAAAAAGGCTGAAAAAACAACCTGTGTACAGATTTGTCCAGAAATTGCTGAGTACATGCCAGCCCGCGTCATACCAGCACCGTTCATTGCAAATCCAAGCGTCATTGCAATAGCAATAATAAAATATGAAAGGGGAATGATATGCATAAACATCACACCATAAACCAAAGATTCACCATCCGCACCAAAAAATATCAGAAGATTCTCAGCGTTCAGATAATAGAAGACAGCAACAATCATCATGAAAAATGCATTAACAACAGCTGCATATCTAACTGAAAGTTCCGCACGCTCAACTGCCCCAGCACCAAGATTCTGACCAACCATAACGGAAATTGCTGTACAAAATCCCATCACAATAACGAGACCAAGCATATCAAGACGAGTTGAAATACCATATGCAGCAACCGCAGCCGCTCCATAGAAAAAAGAAACAATCGATGTCATCAACAAGAAGCCAAAACTCCGCACACCACTCTGGATTGCACATGGAATTGTAATCAGAATAATATCTTTAATCAGCTGAGGTTCAAACGTCCATATGTTCGGAAATCTGACAGGATTGTTTTGAAATGATGGATAAAGATAGATAATGGCAAGAAGTAAAAGAATGCCTGTTGCACGAGATAGAATAGATGCATACGCTGATCCGGCTATTCCCAATGCTGGAAAAATTCCAAAACCCAAAATCAAAATCGGGTTCAAAACGATATTGACAGTGTTTACAGCAATCATAGCACACATAGGAGTCCATGAATCACCACAACTCTGAAATGCCGTAACAATGGTCATAAGACAGTTCATAACAAAAAGACCAATGAGCATTGGGCGCAAAAATTTTGCACCTTCAACAAGAGAACCATGGTTTGCTCCAAATAGGAAAAGAAGTTTTTCAGACCAGAAAAATCCGATAACTGCAATTATTAAGGAGAGGATAAGTGACAAATACAGTGAATGTGCAAGGATTACCGGAATTCTATCATATCGTTCCAAGCCATAGGCACGCGATATGAATGCAGAGGTTGCAGTGACAAGACCAAACAATACAGTGGTTAAGACCATGATGATCGAGATGCTCATCATTCCACCCACGATTGCATCCTGACCGAGATGACCAATGAAGTACATGTCCACTACTTCAAGAACACTCTGAAGAAGGTTGCTAAGGATGATGGGCGAGGCAATGATGATAAGAGCTTTTAGTATATTCCCCTCAGTAGCTATATTCTCCCGTTCGATCATAGGCTTGTACATGTATATTTTTAAAAGCAATAAGAATCATGCTTATCCACACCAACGAGATTATGTGTTTTAGGAAATAACTGTACTTTTTTATACCAGTATTTTCTGAAACTTCATAACCAAAGCCGAGAAATATATATAATGATGATTAGCTTTGTATTTATTACAGATATACATGGGAAGTATGACATAATCCCAAAAATATTCGAGAAGGAAGACCCAAATTATGTTCTTATCGGGGGAGATCTGACAGATGGGGGACCACTTAATGAAGTAATTCCAGCACTTAAGAAGATTCCCGTTCCAACATTTGTCATTCCTGGAAACTGTGATCCAAAGGAGCTCATTCAAGTGCTTGATACATCGACTTCAAACGCGATCTCTTTGCATAAAAAAAGCATTGAACTTGGAAATATTACAATAACAGGGTTTGGAGGATCAAACACAACACCATTCAATACACAGTTTGAAATGCCTGAAAAGGAGATTGAAGTGGGGTTGGAAGAAACTCTTAATGGGAAAAAGAAGAACCGCTGGAATATTTTGTTGACGCATACACCACCCTATGGTGCCTTGGATGGGATCTGTGAAGATGGGTCAATGCATGTGGGCTCCACATCTATTGCTGCAGTGATCCAGGATTTTGATATTATCTGTTGTGGTCACATTCATGAACAAAAAGGCATTATGGAGTGTAAACAACGAATCTGTGTAAATCCAGGACCTGCTTTAGAAGGAAATTACGCAATAATCACACTTGGTGATGAGAAGGAACCGGTAATAAAACTGAGCAATATATATATATAAGATAGGGAGAGAGAAAGTAAAACAATAACATAAATTTTCACAAAAAATTATTTTATTTCATTTTTTTTTCACGAACGTCAAGCAAAATTTCAAGATAGGATTTGGTAAGGCGCTCACCAGAGATACCAACCGTATTAACAACGTTTTCAATAGCTGCCGCTGCTTCGGCTTCCGTGAGAGAAAAATCAGCTTCAATCTCAGCGAAGGTTCCAACTTCTGCGACAGTATCCAGTGTAACAATGGTTTTTTTACATTGATAGATCTCACGGTGCTTGACAACTTCCGCAGTTTTTTTGAAGTTCAGTTTTTCAAGGATGGCGGCAAACTGTTCTCCAGAGGAGATGTCAACAATGATCTCTTCGCGAGCTTTTAACCCGTTACAGTCGATCTTTGGACCTTTATAGGTGACTGTAGGAGGGATGGATTTACCAAATATCTGGTTTCTGGTAAAACGGAGACGAAAAGCCTCATCAGTTACGGAGAGGTCTTTGTGAGGAGCGTTGTAGTAGATATCGTACTCATCCTGTTCGGCTATGAGAGGAGATCCATTTTTTTTGAGATTTTCGCGGAGAGGCGCAAGTGCAGGAACTTTTACTTTGATTTCTATCTCCAATGCCATGATAATTACTCAAACGTGAGGGGATATAAGAGTAGATGATTTTAACGTTCCTAGGAAAAATGGATTAATAAAAAAATATACCGATATATAAATCAAATATCCTGAAAAATATATGTATTTTTTTCACTGAATGTTGACATTTATAGGATAATATGAAATTTTTAAGAATATAGATACATAATGAAATTCTGGGAAAACTCTCTTAATGTATAAGTGCGCATAATATAAGGAACTTGTATGGCTATTGAAAATGGCGACTATATTAGGCTCAATTACACTGGCTCCGTGAATGGGAATACGTTCGATACGACTAATGCTGAACTGGCAAAGAAAGCGGGGATATTTCGTGAAAATGCAATGTACAACCCAATCGTAGTGAAGGTTGGAGCTGGCCATGTACTTCCGGGCTTGGATGAAGATCTCATTGGAAAGGAAATTGGAAAAGAATACACCATTATTATCCCTGCTGAAAAAGCATTTGGTGAACATAAAAAAGATGAGGTAAAGGCTGTTGACAAAAGAGCATTGCCACAAAAGGTATCAATACTTGAACGGGTAAGGGTTGATGGACGAGAAGGTGTTGTAATAAACAAGATTGGCAATCGCTACCTACTGGATTTTAACCATCCACTTGCTGGTAAAGAAGTCACCTATATATACAAAATTGAGGAAATAGTCGAAGATACACTAGAGAGACTTTCAGGAACAATTCGCCTCTTTACAGGTCGAGCAATGAACGTTAACAACGCACACAGACAATTTGTTTCAGTGGAGATTCCTCCAATGATGGCTATGTATAACCAAAATTGGATGATGACTAAATACATGATCACACAAGAAGCTTTTGATCTGTTCCCTGAAATTGAGTCAGTCAAGTTCATTGAAACCTTTCCACGCACAAACATCAAAGATAATGAATCAACAGAAGAAAAGAAAAAAGAGTAGTACTAATAAAATAACAACCGGATAATCGATATATTTATTCTAGGTATTTCAGAAAAGTAAAGGAAAAAATATCACTTTGTTACAGAGAATAATGATAAGGAAATTAACAAAAAATAATGATGTTGTCATTTATTAAAAACACATGGAGAAATACCAGATACAAAAGATAATTCTCATTCATAAACAGATTAAATCATGGTGAATAATATATTTTTAAAAATGGAAGAAAGCACAAATATCTTGCATATATTAGATAAATCAAGAAAAGAAATATTTCTAATGCACCCATCTAATATGCACAATCAGTATAAATAATTGTCACTGAAATCCATGCAAACATCCCAAGACATCCTTAACATCTATTTGAAAGGAATATAGGATGTTACAAGGCATGAAAAATATAAACAAGAAATTTTTTTAGATTTATTGAAAAAATATCATCTCGCTTACCCAATTGAGAATAGATTTTTCTGGACAACAAAAACTACACCTAATCTCATGAAAAAAAATTATCCATCACACGAAATATGTCCAAATCTTATAAAAATATATAATCAACTCATTAAAGGAGATACGAGAATAAAAATAGGATAAAAGAGATAAAGCTGATGTATACAGCTCCCTCTTATCTTATCTCATCCCAATACCTCAATTCTCTCAATATCTCTCTCTTGCACACATCGCACAATCTCTGCAACACCTCGTTCAACATCTACACTCAACTCTTCCTTAGGACTCATACATGCAGGCTGTACACCAACAATCACAATCTTATCCACAGTACCCATTAAAAATCGAACTAGAAGGAACAGCACCATCATATGTGTTCCGATTGCCATATCACAAATCATCTCCTCAGGAATCCGTCGCACAGAACCCGCAAGAAGACCCATCTCTGCTGCATCCACGATTATTAAGGTATCTGCACGCTTTACTGCATTTGTAAAATTCTCGGGAGCATTACCACAATTATACGCAGCAACACCGGGAAGATCTAGAGCCATAATCTGCTCCGCAACGGCAGGCCCTATACCATCATCACCATGCAAAGGATTTCCAACACCAAAAATAATAATCATAGAATAGAAATCAGGAAAAATGCATCGACCGGGACTCGAACCCGAGTTTAGGCGTTGGCAACGCCTAGTGATAACCACTACACTATCGATGCAA
>DALTYD010000013.1 GCA_029986255.1 Methanocorpusculum sp.
CACATTCAGAATTCATATTGATTTTTAAGGATATTCAGCGTTTCGATTGCCCCTGAAAATGATCCTACCTCAATTACCGGGTTTTTGATATTATTTTCATAAATGCGTTTCATTACATTATCAAAATCGATATTTCCTTTCCCAATTACATCGTGAGTATCATGTTTTCCATTGTTATCATGAAGATGGACATGCGCAAAGGGAGTGGTTAAGAATGCATCTAAATTACCACATTCATTTGCATGGCCGATATCAAGACAAAAAGCGGCTCCCTCAAGAAGTGATAAGTCTTTTGGTTCTTTGAGGAAGAAATATCCCCAATTTCCCATATTTTCTATGAAATAGGTGATCCCATACTGGATGGATGCTGCACGGATCTGTGCAAGGGATGCGCGAAGATGTTGTTCCGCGAGGTTATATTCGTACTCCCAGGCGAAATAACCAGGATGTATAACGACTGGTGCATCAATTTCTGCAGCAAGGGCAAATGTGTCTTCAATAACCTCAACTGATGCACGACGAATAGGTTCCAAGACGGAAGCGATGTTGACACTGCGAGATGGAGCATGTATACTATAGTTAAAGCTGTAGGATTCAAGGAGCGTGGTATCAATCAACAGATGTGGTCCATCACTCATGATTTCTACATACTCAGTGTACGGGGCGAGTTTGTCAAGAGCAGATTCTAATGGTTCGACATGGAGACAATGTGTGGAGATTGCGTACATCATATTATTAGTAACTTGTGTATCTTTATGCAGAAATAAGGTTTGTTAGGTGTTCTTATACTTCAATGATGAAGGAAATTTTTTGAAAATTTCAAAAATAAAACTTCTTACTATGTGTGATTGAACAAGTATATAGGAAAATATATGCCCGAGATAAAAAAAATTAACTAGATACAATTAATACCAACAAATTAAAAAAAATCTTTTTTTCTGTTAAGTATCTTTTCATAATGTCTATAATATTATAGTTATAGCATTGATAGTAATAGATCAATGGATTCGTCGAAATTAGATTTTATGCTGAAAACCAGACATATTATGTCTCCCTAATCCAAAAATGATATGGATAATTGCGAGAGAAAGAAATGAAAAGAGTTCCTTGCAATGCCCAGTGTACTTGTTTTCTAATAACTAGGGCAATTACCTTGTGCATTTCGACAGTAGACGATCTAAAAAATGAAAATAGGTTCTTGTAAGAATCAGTCCTCATGCAACACTTGTCCCCGGATAGCAGTGATGCTACAGTATTTCTCACAAAAAAGGCACATGATTCCTTGGAAAACATTTACCCAACAATGGAAGGAAGGGAAGTACTTAGTACAGAGAAATCAATTTTTCTTATTATATTTCTAAACCAGAGATTTCGTTCTGGAAAATTTAGTAAATATCTTCCAACCCAAACAATAGTTCTCTAAAAATTTAGGCATCAGGGAAGAATAAGCGTTCCCATAATCCTCAGTTTTGCCCCATCAAGATAATGCAACACTGCTGTATCACCTGGTTTGTACACCAGAGGAGTTTCCATTTCAAGCGTAATTATCGGCTTATGCCAGTTTGAGCCATTCTCCACTGCCGTCACTCTGGCAGAAAGAAACTGCATCCAGTGACCTACAGATACCATCATCATTTCTTTCACTGCAGACGGCCAGTATCTCACTAATTCAGCCCGGGCAGTAATCCGTGTTGTACATGTCACCAGAGGATCCGTCGTTAGAACAAAACCTCGATCCAGATCTCCTTCATCAACATCCTTCAGTGCACAGCCAATACGATCACCAACATATGCCCAGGAAAAATCATCATCATGTTTCTGCACAGATCGGATTTGAGCTGTTTTACCACTTGGTTCAATTCGTATCTTATCATGTTTCTTAATCCATCCATCCACAACACATCCAAGAATAACTGTTCCAATACCTCGAACATTAAAATGGTGATCGATCGGCACCGTACCAACTGCCCCCTCCTTTGGTTCAATTTCTAATTGTACAGCAGCACGATCAAGAAGATGTGCAGACAACATAATGAAATCTTCCTTACAGAATACATATTTTTCAAGAACAGTACCTTTTATTAGAGGGATGATATCAGATGGTTGAAGGTAATTCTTTAGAATAATCGTACCTTTTGAAACACCAGCACAGTCCAGAATCAGTACCCATTCTGCAAACATTGGTGTAATCTTCTCAATAACCACTATTGCCTCATGAGCCATTGATACCACATAAAACAACGGTGCAAGCCTGTCTGGATATCGTGTGGGTTCCAGCAACGTAACTGTATTCTGACCTTTTTTTAGATTATAAAAAGTAATATCAGTACTCGTCCCCTTCTTTCCTAGTTCTCGGGCATATCCATTTGGAGCAAGAACAGCAACTGTCAGATTTGGCATACCTATACATTTTGATTATTGTAGAGAATTAATTGTATGGGCACTGAAGTGCTGTACTAATCATCCTAAGTATCATATGGGGAAAAGATTCAATAATAACCATACATGTGAAACATATAATATTAGAGATACAACACAGAAAATTATTTGACAACATCAGAGAATATGTGAAACATATATATATGTATTTCTCAAACATAAAGGAACATATACATGCGTCCCTATGTTATCATCAATATTGCAATGAGTGCAGACGGAAAAATTTCAACCAAAGAACACCGACAAACCAAAATATCAGGCGAACAAGACTTTGCTCGCGTAGATCGTCTGCGTTCAGATTGTGACGCCATTATGGTAGGAATTGGTACTGTTCTTGCTGACGATTCCTCACTTCGTCTCAAAAACCCCAACCTTATTGAAAAACGTACCGCTGCAGGAAAAGAAGAGCAACCTATGAGGATTGTAGTAGACAGCAAAGCTCGAATGCCTCTAGACGGAGATATTTTTAAAAAAGGAACTGGAAAACGTGTAATCTTTGTATCTAAAACCGCACCAAAAAACAGGATTGGACCCCTCTCAGAAAAAGCCATCGTCATTCCTGCTGGAGACACTAAAATTGATCTTAATCTTGCCCTTGATAAACTCAGTGAGATGGGTGTTAAAAAATTGATGGTTGAAGGAGGAGGTACGCTTATTTGGTCATTTGTCAGTCAAAAACTTTTCGATGAAATTCGTGTCTTCATAGGGGCACTGATTATTGGTGGTGCAGAGGCGCCCACATTTGTAGACGGTAATGGGTTCACCAGAACAGAGGAGTTCACTCGTCTTCAACTTCAAAACGTAGAAAAAATCGACGAAGGAGTGCTTATCACTTGGATCAAAAAAGATGAGTAATCAAATTGAACAAACTAATTTTTGAATGAGGATGTTTTGATATTGAAAACTGAGATCACAACCACACATCTACTTTATTCTAAACAGAGAGTAAGAAAACAAAAACGCCAATCCCTTTGTAACCAACACAATGGAACAATATCTTCTCCCATCTAAAAAATAATAAATACCTATACCAAGGATCGTCATTGCTCACGTCTCATCCTTTGAAATAATCACGATAAAAATGGCATCCTCCCCTACATGAAAATTTTCATGCAAATAGACATGCTGTCTCCTTCTTAAAATTCACGCACAACTAAGCTAGAATGCTGTTCGAATTTCGTAATAATTCCTGAGGAACGTTCGCAATAATTAGCACTTACTTTTGGAAAAGATTACATCTTCAAAAATATGATCATAATACCATTGATCGAATCAGCAATTAACTTCCGACTGAAGATGGTATGTCTGATTGTGTGCTAAAGGTACTTTAGAATGTCTTTAATTTACCTTCAATAACAAGGCGCGTGATATCTGAGATATTTTCAAGGCGGTGGTTCACAATTTCCTCAACATCAGATTGGTACGCTTTGAAATCATATCCACGCTTGGTGATGCACTGAACACTTGCAACGAGTGGGTAGTCAATTGGGTTGCCAATCTGAGACAGGAGTCGGACATACATTTCCTCTATGCCATCAACATTCAGACAGGCCTCCCGGGCGATTTCAGTTGCAAGGAGATTATAAATTTTTCCAATATGATTAATCGGATTCTTTCCGGATGTTGCTTCCATGGACATGGGTCTATTCGGGGTGATTAAGCCATTGCATCGGTTACCACGTCCAACAGAACCATCATCTCCCATCTCAGCAGACGTACCATTGACGGTTAAGAAGATAGAGGTTGTTTTCTTCCGAACAATGTCTGCAGTGTTGATCTCAATCTTGACTTTGCGATCAGTGTAGTTCTTGGCAACCTTAGAGAAGGCTTCCACCATTTTCTCCTTCATCTCGACATAGTCGCTGATGCCTGAACAGTAGCGATCAACCATTGCAGCTGCAACAGTAATAGTAATGGTATTGGTCTCACGTAATCCCATGAGTTTAATATCGTAACCGAGCATCGGATTCTTGGGACGAAATTCGTTTGAAATATAGTCATCAAGTCCGAGAATGATCTGTTCAACCTGGGAAAATGGTGCATGCCCAACCCCAAATGAGGTATCGTTTGCTCGGGGGACAGAGGTATGACCTTTTTTTGTGTTGAAAACATCACAAAGATCAGTGGAACCAGAACCCATGCGGCAATCAACAATGACATCGCAATCCATATCAAAAGTGGGAATTGTAGTCTTGAGGTATTCACGGGCTGCGTTTATAGCGATTGCATCGGTTGCGAATACTTTATTTCCACACTTACGCGTTGTACGGCCAGTGAGGAAGAGGTAGATTGGTTTGATTATTTTTCCTCCTCCGAATGCAGGTGCAGACTCTCCTGCAACAACTTCACCCTGATCTGTGTTATGATGAAGAACACAGCCATCACATTCGGCCATATATTCCCGACAAAGTGCGCGGGAAACAGCTTCCGCAACCCCATCGGCAAGACTATCTGGATGACCAATACACTTGCGCTCAACAAATTCAACTTTCTGTTTTTCAATAGGAGTTTGGGAGAGATGCTTCACGCTAATATTTCTCTTCACTTTTGAATCACTTCTCAATCATCTGATGTTTAAGTATAAAAATATACTTATTAAAAATTACAGGATTTCGCCATATCAGAATTTTTGCTATGATCTACTGAATGAACGAATCTGGGAGCTATAAGGGAGCTATAATGTTGAGGACATTGAATCAACACAAAAAAAAGAAAGTTACTCTTTTGAAGAGCCAAGGTGTTTATCGATGAAAAGCATAGCCTCAGGGGATCCACCTGCCTTTTCAAGCATATCAATAATATCACGTACGCTCTCTTCTTCCTCCACTTGTTCATTAATGAACCACTGGAGTTCAGAAATGGCTGCATAGTCTTTTTCAGCAATTGCTGTTTCCATGATCTTGTTGATCATCGCAGTTACTTTAATTTCGTGATTATAGACTGCTTTGAAGATATCAAAAAGATCTTTTGCGTCAGTGACCGGTTTTTCGATTGCATCAAACTTGACAGGGACTCCTATTCGGATAAGATAGTCATAGAACCGAGTTGCGTGGGTCATCTCCTCAGCTGCATGTGTACGAAGCCAAGCAGCCGCACCATTCCATTTCATCGCATGTGCATCAGCTGAGAATTGCAAATATACATATGCAGAGTATATCTCTGAATTGATTTGCTTTAAAATTGCGTCATGTACTTCTGAGTTTCGTGTTTCCATAGTAATCATATCTCCTGCTGTAATTGAGTATTCCAAAATAGGATATTATAATATACTGTTCGAAATGGTATTAAAGTAAGGATGGAGGCAAATAATTTTTTTTGATTTCTGGATAAGATGATGGTAGACCTGTGAAAATGATGTTTAAATGGATGGAGATTTTCTTCAGATCCTCAAAAAGGAATAAGTTTGAACACTCATTATTGTTTCACTGTGACAACAGTAATACCAGATTCTTTGAGTGCAGTTTTCAGCTGAACATCTTGAATAGATCCAAGCTGGGGATCAGCAATGATGATATTGTTTCCAGTGGCACTGCGATCGATGATCCAGTGTATAAATCCTTCCCAATCATTAGCAGGGGAGTTCAGACTGACTATGAGTCCAGAGCCTTCAAGTTGAATTGGAGCAAGGATTTTTAAGGAGGTTATACCAGTGCTTTTATCAATCGCATTAAGATAGGGAGATATCCCAGCAATTGCGTACTGAATGGTATTCTGTGAGAGCAAAGTCATTAACTGCGGTCCTTCACTCCCTTCCACAAATGTGACATCAGCAATTTTCTCACCGCTGATGAACAGTTCTGCTCCCGAGATTTTTCCAGCCTTATCTGTATTTGGTTTGAGATATGAGTTGTAAGTTTCCTTAAAGTACTGCCAATCTTTCAGCAGAACAAACAGCGTAGAATCATGATCACTTGGGAGATATCCAATTGCAATGTGAGTTGTTATCAAAGATGGAGGAATTAGTTTTCCTGATGCAATCTGTGCAGTTGCTATTTCATATGGACCAAAATCATATAGTAAATTTTGGGATTCTGAAGTAGATGTAAATGCTAGGTTGCCTGTAAGCAGTTTTAGATCCCGCTGAGATTTGAGAAAATCTTCATTGCTTAAAAGCCAGGCATCCGTGATTTCACTGGAGAACCTGATTGTCGGAATTGAAGCATTAATGGTAGTAACTGAACTGACCGAAACATTTCCATATATCATATCCTGTTTGGAAAATAGCCAATCAGCCGTAAATTCTGCAGATTTTTCTGGATAGTCATTAATGTACTTGTTACCTAGAATAACTAGAGCGATAATACTTGCTGTAAGATCCGTGTTTGCCAATGCCCTAGAGTTTGCTCCAATGGCACAGCAGGTGTGTTGTTTCCACACACCTTTAGGAGGGAGGTCCTGACTATAGGATATAACCTTTCCAATACCCCCTTCAACGCCAACAGCAACAAATGGTTGCCAGATGATATATCCATCAATATTACCTGTTGCAAGAAGTCCTGGCATAGTACCAGCTCCTGTGTAAATAATCTCCACTGTTGGAGTAGTCTCAGTGCTGGTTGGTCCAAAAACACACGCTACTGAATAAATCATAGCAACACATATACCAAGAATACCTGCAATAACGAGCAGATGCTTTTTATGCATACATGTTTTTATGCTAACAAGGATATTTAACCCATCGTAATTCAAATGATATTTAATAAATCGATTGTTGTTGCAAATATTTGAAATGGTGAACAGTAGGAGTATAATGTTTCAGCTCAAGATAATCTTATGCGATGTATTTTCCTCGTACCATTTGGTGTACCAATGATTTTATTTAATGTAGTCAGAGAATGAATCTAATAGTATGATTGGGGAGAAATGGGAGGAATGAGGCTTAGGGTATGAATAATTGATTTGCTAACAAAGAAAATCTTATAGCACAAATAGAGATGTGTGCATTTTTGATGAAAGCTATGTAGATGTGATGTAGATAAGCAGACAGGATCTGACTATAGAATGCATCCAGATATTGTCAAGTCCCAAGGTAAAAATTAGTTTGGCAAAGCTGATAATAATTTTTTTTTAAATTTCTGACTTGACCGTAAAGTTTTCCAAACTGAGGAGAGAATTATAGATATTTTAGAAATGATAAGATAAAAATTGACTATACCATCAAGGTAAAACAGGTTTTAAAAAAATAAAGAATTGTAGTTCCAATACACAATAGTATTGTCGATCAGATGCACTTTAAAATGGTGATGAAATGACCAGAGTAGTACGTTCAGCGATGATTCTTGCAGGTGGAGAGGCAAAGCGAGTAAACGGGAGAGAAAAATATTTCTTTTTTTACAAGGGTTGTTCGTTTATATCACGTCTAGTGATGACGTTTTCATCAATCTGCGATGAAATAATAATAGTTGCAAAAAGTCCGGAGCAGGCGATACATTTCAAGGGGCTACCGGTGCGATGTACATGGGATAAAACGCAAGGATTGGGACCCATTGGTGGGATTTCTTCCGGGATTGAGGAGGTAAAGGGGGATTTTGTATTTATTTCTGCATGTGATATGCCAACAATTCATCAATCAATTGTATCGTATTTGTTTGAACATATCGGTAACTACGATGCAATTATACCAGAGTGGAAAAATTCAAATCTTGAACCACTACATGCGGTGTACCGTGTTTCTGAGGTTCGGCGATATGTGGAGGAAAACGAATCTTTGTCATTGCGAGATATGGTGAAGTCATTGCATACTCTCCGAGTGAATACCGCAGAATTCCGAAAGTTTGATCCAAATCTTGAAACCTTTCAGAATATCAATACACTAGAGGAACTGAAGGCACTCGGTTCAGATGCCATGTATCAAGAACATCAAAATTCCCTCTGATGTTATTATGCTCTTCATCGACAAACAAAAGGACTCACCAAAAGGATTTCTCACTAAATAAGGATAAATATATCAATACTATCAATACTACATATACGAAAAGCGACAAAATGACGTTGTGAAAGGATTTATAGTGGTATCTCAGATAGGAGATACCAACATCTGAAAATCACAGGGTCTCACCCAGTGATTTTCCCACACCCTCCTATCTTTTCAGGAAAATCAGTTTATTCTTTAGTGGCAAGTTCAATATCCTCTGCCTTGATAGTCTTACGACCAGCGTGCTGTGCATACTCGTATGCTTTCTCTGCAATAGCTTCAATATAGGATTCTGCCTTAGCTACAAGTACATCTGCTGCATCTTCCCCAACACGTTCTGCACCAGCTTTCTTTGCAAGTCTAACAACTGCTGCTTTTGGTAAATCTGCCATAATTATTACCCATGAAAAAGTAGTGCTAAATACTATATATATTTTATCTTAAAATTCATGTTTTTTTAATGATTTACTGGATTTAATGAACCGAATACGATTTTTCAGATAGAATAGTGAGTATATTCAAAAATATGGAGATTATCTCTTTAAATTGAAAAAATCATAAAATTTATGGATTTTTACTGTAAACTAGAGCAGCAGCTAAGCGAATGGATCCCCCATATCCAGAAGATGCGCGCGAACTGTCCACAAATATCGGAAATATATTAACAACAGGTGCACCATGACCAATACCATGACCAAGAAACGTGAGAGTCCGAAAGATCAGGTTTCCAGAAATGCCATCTGGTGCAATAATAATCCCACAATCCTGAACTGCATTTTCAATGAGGATTTCACCATGAACGGCACCGGTGAGCTGGGCTATCTCTTGAGCATCGACGACAGTTTTATCAACAATCGGGTGTCTGCCGATATCATCGGTTCTACCACCAGACAATACAGCAGTTCGGTCAGATATTCCAAGCTTGCGGGCAAGGCCCCGAGCTTTGTTGATGAGAGAGATCTTTTCCTGAATAGTCCATCCTTCGTCGATGCCTACAGGTGCAAGGAAAAATTTCTGATGATCAACAGTTTCAAGAAGAGCAAGGCGTTCGAGTTTTTCAACATCGCAAGATTTTTTAAGATAGCGCAACGTCTCATTTGCGGGAAGTGTTCCTCGAACAGCACCATCAATAGAACCATCAAGAAGATCATCAATAAGACACTGAGCTGGTTTTGGATCGATGTTCAGTTCAACGAATGGGCCAACTGGTAAGTCTTCAACAGTTCCAGGACAACAATAGCAGCGGATATGGATATTAGAGTTAGCTATTTCTTCCGCGCTATGAAGGACTTTGCCCACATCAGAACTACAACCAATTCCAATGGTAATCCTGTCTATCATATATTGGTAATACCCTCTGTACAGAAATTAAAGAGTACGATTTCAGCTTTGTCTTTAACGAGGGTGAGGCGTTTCGTGGTGTCAATAGTACCTATAACCTGAGCTGCCATACCAACTGAACGAAATTTTTTGCAGACAATATCCACCTGTGACTGATTGGCGGTCATAATGAAACCCATCCCAGGGTACATACGTACCCATTGTTCAAAGGTAATGCCAAGCATTTCAAGATCAGGGCGTGGAATTGAAGTGAGATCAACGACTGCACCAACATTACTTGCTTCAATAAGCATCCCAAGTGTTCCAATGATGCCAGGATTAGAAATGTCTTTTCCAGCAGTAAGGAGATGATGTTCACCGAGATCTTTCATGACACGAATCTGAGCGCGGAGAACTGCGGGGGGTTTCATGGTGACCGAATCCCAGTTCATAGGAGCAGAGGGATGAATACGACCATTAAGATCAATCGCGGCAATAATGGCATTACCCGGTTCGGCTTTGCTGCTGTAGATAATATTGTCGATATCTGCAACCCCGAGTATAGAGACGTCGATGACATTATAAGGAGCATCAGGGTGAAGATGACCACCAACAATTGGGACTTCGAATATAGTGGCTGCATCGTGCATGCCACGGCTGACTGCTGCCATGAGTTGATCGTTCGATGTGGAGAGTACATCGACTATAGCAACGGGACGTCCGCCCATAGCAGCAATATCGTGGACGTTGACGAGGATAGCGCAGTAGCCAGCCCAATAAGGATCGACATCCATGAGTTTGTTCCAGATGCCATCCGCGGCTAGCAAGAGTGCAGTGTGTCCGTTCTGGATTACAGCAGCATCCTCGCCATAGGATGCAATGACATCACGGGTGTTTATGTGGAGCGCATGAACAAGAGTTCCAATTGCCTGCTTGCGTCTGACTCCATCATACTGCAGAACTGCGTCCGCAACCGATTTAGGGGTGTAATTGTCTGCGGCCATGCTTGTATATGTCACAACGAGGTATGCTATCCACTTTGTAATATATTTTATCCCTGTTCAACAGTGATAAGGTAAACGATCGGAAATAAACACATTGGAGTAATAGAGATAAGCAACTTTAGTCAAAATATTCAAACTTAATTTGAGCTCAATCAGGACTAACGCCTTAGTTGAAATATAGAATACATATCTCTATTAAGGAAGTAACAATCTCTGGATGAATATAACACATGAGGCAACGGTCTCGTGATAATTTCGTTAGTTTAAATAGATACAACTTCACCAAATAGAGCATCAATATCTCCATTCATTCATGTTTATCCCTTGCAGCAACAAAAAAACTAATTAACAATTATGGACTGGGCAGAACGATACAGACCCAAACATCTCACAAACATACTTGGTAATAACACTGCTATCAAACAGATGATAAACTGGGCACAGAATTGGAATATGGACTCACATCCACTTCTTATCACTGGGAAACCGGGAATCGGAAAAACTTCGGCGGCTATAGCTCTTGCCAGAGATATGAATTGGGAAGTACTTGAGCTTAATGCATCAGATACTCGTACTAAAACCATCATCGAATGCGTTGCCGGGAATTCCGCGAAGACAACTAGTCTCTTTGGTTTTAAGCACAAACTTATCATTATTGATGAAACTGATAACCTCGAAGGAAATGCCGACCGTGGTGGGACACGGGCTATTGCAGATCTGCTCAAAGAAGCCTGTCAACCAGTCATCCTCATTGCAAACGATGCATATGGTGTATCAGAATCCATCCGTAAACTCTGTGATCAGATCCCATTCCGCTCCCTTTCCTCATCAACGCTTGAAAAAGGTATGCGAAATATTATTGAAAAAGAACAGATATCATGCAGCAATGAGGCATTGAAGGAGATTGCTGAAAGTGCTTCTGGTGATATGAGGGCTGCAATCAACATGCTCTTTGCTGCAGCAACTGGAAAATCCATGATCACAAAAACTGATGTCCACACATCACAAAAGGATGAACGGGCAAGTATTTTTGAACTTGTCTCAGGTGTATATGCAGGTGCATCCGATGAAAAAATCCAAAAACTTTCCCGCGAGTGCGAGGAAAAACCAGACACTATCATGCAGTGGATTGAGGAAGCAGCGTCCTCAGTTGAAAACTCACATCAGAGGAGAGGTGCATATACTGCCCTATCTCGCGGAGATATCTATCTTGGTAGCGCCATTCGGAGACAGTATTACACCCTTTGGCGCTATGCGATATCTCTGATAACATTGGGTGTTGCCAAGGAATTTTCTGGAGCCGGAATCCTCATCAGGCCCATGCCACCATTACGGTGGAGGCGCATGAGTATCGCAAAAAAACAGAAAATTATCCGAAAAGGACTAGCTGCCAAACTAGGTGAGGGATATAGCATCCCCGAATCCCAAATACACAAAATATATCTGGATCTCCTGTCATATTTCGCCATTGACACCCCCTTGGGATTCTGCGAACGTCATAATTTAGACGCCGATCAGCTTACTATTCTTTTGCATGATCGAAGCAAAGCTACAGAGATCTGTAAGGAAATTCGAAAATTAAAAAAAGAGAACGAAAACAAGATAAAAAAAGTTTCCTCTTCAAAACAGGATATTTCCCAAAGGATAGAGGAAAAACGAGCAACCGGTTTCGAAACATTCCATAAGAAGGAACATCTCCTTGACCATCTATCCAGACAATCAAATCCTGATGAACGGCCCATTTCAGGGGGATTTGAGCATAAAGAGAAGAAAAAAATACCGAAACAATCAACATTGGATTTTTTTTAACCATTTCCACCATTTTCCGGCATGACAATAAGATAGCATTCGATTCTAGAATCCATGGGAAACGTTATAAAATGGATCAAACATGAACAGAGAAAGTGACGTTATGCCATTTTCAAAGAGGAGGACACACTCTATCTATCAGAAAATAAACAGATTTTTATGAGGAGAGATAGGCTAGTTATTATCTTTGATCAATCCCAATATGAAAAATTTTAATATAGGGCATATATTAAGGACTAAGAGGCCTGAACGTCATTTCGGAAGAATAACACCTCGATTTTTCTGTGAGCTGACCAGGGAAATTATAATCATCTGTATTTACCTACTGATAAAAGACCGAAGCTTGACCATCCATGTGGTACTGTTAGAGTAACTCCAGCGCTGTATATCCAGTTCATCACAGATCTCAGAAAGAATAGCAAGGTTTGTCCCAACCTCTTTGGAAGAAAGGCCAAGATCTTTAGCAATATACTTTGCCTTGAAGAAATGGCTACCTTTTGCCACTCCTGCTTTTAAATACCCAAGGATCCGAGACTGGGTGTCGTTATATCTATCACGAATTGTTTTAGGTTTGGTCATAATGACTTACCTCATGTAAGTATAGGATGTTTTTACATTATAAAAGTAGTGCCCAAAATACAAAGTTTTTTTGAGAAAGCCTGCGGGATAACATCATCTCTTATAAAAAAAGCATCAACGGTCAATGTGTGATATCACTTGCACAGTCTAAAGATCACGAGGACTAGAGACGGATAGCCCAGATGCATATCAGAGAATATCAACCCGAAACTCTGCGATATTCTCGATCAGTTTGGCAATGACCTCTGACCGCATACCCTCAACAAATTTAATGCTTCCAACCACGAGATGCCCCCCTCCTGAAATACCTGCACCTGGCATCTCATCACGCAGGGTTCGCACCATTTGAGGAATATTCATTTTCACTCCTCGAGACCGGATTACTGCAAAGTCAGGGCCAAGGCCGAGTGTAACCACGGGCTGATGTTCATAGCGCTTACAGAGAATATCATGGACCTCTCCCGATGATTTTCCAGGGGGAGGAAATGTAAAACGATGAGCAAACATTTCCACATCAACGAGAAAGAGATGTGCACCAGACTGTAGGACCTGATCGGTCACATGGGGCATCATTGTATTCATCTGATCTTCAATTGCAGCGTTGGCTTCTGTCACAAGGAGAGTAACCAGCCGAACATGCCGTTTTGATGCATTATTGAGGTTTAATATATCCTTTACAATCTCCCGACCATCATTGAACCGAAGCCAGTACTGTTCATAGTCAAGTGCGAGGGCAATATCCTCACATTTATCACGTGGGTAGTCCCCCTCTACAAGAGATAGGTACGCATCAAGCTCAGGCGCTTCACTTCTATCTGCAACTCCCGCAACAGAAGGAAAATGAAGAATCTTCGCTTCAATAGCTGGATTTATCAGACGAGCAATTTCAGTTCCAAGCATACCTGCCGTAACGCCAAAATCTCCGCCTACATGGTACGGATTAACATGGGCAAGCAAATACTTGTCAATAGTCTCATCTGGATGATGGTGATCAACAACAACAACATCAAGCTGATACACATCAGTCATTTTATAGGAGGGCATATCCTCCTCAGTGGAACCATTATCCATTAGGAGAATCAGAGGGAGTTTTTGTCCAAAACGGACACTATCTTTCAACATCATATCAAGATCACGAGTCACATCCTCAATCTCATAGAACGGAGCTTTGGAAGGAGATCTTCGGAAGAGGAAGGTGTCCTGTTCTGGGTCACCTCCATTGTCACGAATAAACTGGAGAACAGCTGTTTCCACCGCAACTGCAGCACAGACACCGTCTGCATCAGCATGATGTCGAAGAATGATCGGCTGTTGTGTTAACACCGCACGACGAATGATCTTTGCAAGTTTACGCATTTCTTGCCAGAGAGAATCAAGTACTGGACTATTAATCAGTGGAACAATATTTGGAGGTTCGGCACGAGCCTCAATAGCTTTGTTAATCCGTTCATGAACGATAAGAGCATCGACCCCTTTAAGGACAGACATATTTGAGACTTCAATTTGCATTTTGTTGTTTCTGCGGTTTGATTCACCAAAAATGCGAACAATATCACCAACGTTCACATTAGGATATGATCGAACGCCTGCCTCTGAAAAGGCTGCAGCATCTTCAACACCAGAATCATCGCAGATAGTAAAGATGGTAGGTCCAGAGGTCTGCTTAATCTGGACAACAACTGCTTCAATGGTAACATTTCTGCCGATTTTATTTTTTAGATCAGAAAGGCGAGAAATCATGATCTTTTTTGTCACAAATTGTGTTTCATAGCTACCTTCAGGAAGCTGAATTTCACGAAGATCGATGTTTCCATTCGAGCGTATCTGATTGACCTGAACAAGAATTAGATCACGTTCCTTCCTTGCAGTCTTAACATTGCTCTTATGCAACAGTCCTTTTACGCGGTCGTTTAAAAGCACAAATGTACCGAATGGTGCAAATCCCTGGACTTTTCCAAGATATATATGACCTTCTATTATATCATCCACTTCACAACCGGGTCCAAGCCGGTATACGATATCAATTGTACCCATGTAAATTTACTCCAAATCTTCAAAATCTTCTATTTCATCAGTATCTGCACCACAAAGATCATACAGTTTTTCTTCCCCATCGCGTCGTCCACGCGCAACTAGCAGATCTCCTGCATGAAGAAGAACACTGCGCGCCGGTCGATAGGTCCAGCGGTTATCGTGTTTAATGGCAAAGATAACCATACCAGTAACAGTCCCTATGTGAGAGTCAGCAAGAGATTTTTTGTCCAGGGAAGAGCCTATATGAACAGTAACCCAAGAGATGATTTCATCAGACTCTCGAACAATTCTTTTCAGAATAGGGGGAACATCAATCTCACGGAGAACAACATCGGCAATGGAACTTGCTGCAGCTGAAATTGCCTCCGCAAACGAAGACATGTACAGCATTCCACGGAGACTTGCAACATCCTCAGTACGCTTTGCTGCTTCAAGTGTCCAAAGATCTAGCTTGAGCCGCATCTCGTCCAATTCATTTTCGAGGGCTACAACCTCATTTGCGAGATCCATGTTCTCATGTAAAAGTGCTGTGTAAGCAAGACCAACAGAGAGTTCACTGATGTTTTTCATTTCGATCATTAGTGCAGCTGCTCGATCGAGATCACTGATGGCCATAGTGACGTTTTCATCATCATCGGTAACTGGTTGCCCAGCCATCTCACATAGGGCAGGGAAACCATACTCCGGTCCTCGTCCAACCAGTACATCACCCGCACGAAGAACGGTGTGTTTGTCAGGATCATAAATTCTCTGCCGCATGCGACGTATCATAATAACTCGAATTCCAGTTGCTGACTGGAGTTTGATATCACCCAAACGAGCACCATCAAGGACGCTATCACCTCCAACGACAGTACGGTATGTTGCCTCTTCAGCTTCTGGAAGTGCTTTTCTGAGATTAGCAGGGAAGGACACATGCCGCATAATGTTTTTGGCAATGCAGGCAGCCTGATTTGAGATACGTTCAGAAGCCTCTGCAAGCTGAAGAAGACCACTCATTGGTTCGGTATCCTCCAGACGGCGTACACTCATCATACTAGTAATACGAGCCATGTATACAAGATCATTCATCCGTTCTTCAAGTTCAATGACTTCATCTGCAATGGCATGACTTTCAAAGAGCACTGCAGAGTAAGCCAAATCAACCATCAGTTCTGAGATATCCTTCATTTCAATAAGGACATTCTTGAGGTTGATGGGTTGATAGTCGCGTTCCATCATGCCTTATTATTATAATAGAGACGTCTGACTACTTAAGGCACATCATCCAAGGTAATATATATTAATATCACTCTGTACTCTCCAAAATAATTTATGTGTTTTTTGAAATCAGTCAGAGTTGATATGGTTGTAGAGGGAAACTCAATAGACACACTGCCTATTAGAACGTTATTAAAGAGGATATTTTCAGCATTTTAACCACCGAATAATACAAAACACTATATATTTTATTGAAAAAATAGATGTATTAAGAAAGACCATCGCCTCAGTGGTACACAATGACATCAGACAAGTACTTCAAACAGAGAATCTAAAAATTCATGAGATTCTGAAAAAATGATTGCTTTATGGAAAAAAACATTAGACTTTGTTCTTGTAGAATACAATATTCAAGAGTAATGCCAATTACAACCAATCCCAAACGCTGATCAATATAAAATTTTCAGAAAGATCTATGATGAATGCAATTCTATGATGAATGCAATTCGTTATATTCATACTAAAGCAATACATCATAGTAATCATGGTAGTTCCTTGTCTTACATGTACAGCACTTGGCAAATATGAATACACACTCAACCAGTCAACTGATTTCTACGAGTATCACATTATCTGCAATCATGGAATAGTCACTCCCAACCCCATGCCAAAAAAAGGATTTATTTGCAAACAATACGAGAACAAACATTCCAGCCTTCCTCGACTGCGTAGGAGTAACTGTGCTATTGAAATTCGCCACGACTAAATCTGAATAGATAAGCTAGACCATATAAAATCTAATATAATAGCTAGGGAAACAAAAAGAAAAATTTCTTACCAAAGATCAGATGCTAATCATAAAGAACAGAAGTGTAAACAGGAATGAAACTAACACAAGAAGAACTAAAAGAGGATAAAGATATTCTACCATTGCATTCACCGTAGCAGACAGTTGCCCTGTTCTACTTGGACCAAATACCTCCACGTTCCGGCACAAACCTGTTGCCACAGCAACACGAGCGGGTGACAAATCAGAGATCGCCTCAGAAACAGCTTCAATTAGATAAGGCAAAATCTCCTCAACAGAAACTCTCATCCCCACAGGATTTCTACCAGAAATTGTATTCACCACATGGGAATCAGTTGTCATAATCTCCACTTCAGAAATCCCAGCTGAAAGCACAGCCTCTCGCAAAATCTCCCGCACTCCTAGATACATATTGTTCCCGTCGAACAGCACATATGCAGTCCGTACTCCAGAGACCTCCGTCAACATTACTAAAATACCCATGTCCCCAAACCCTTGCTCACGGGAAAATGGCAAAGTTTTTTGTGATACACCGACTGAAAACGTAGAGCATGCCATCTCCATCTGGCGCTCCATCGCTTGCCTGGATGCAGCAATATACTCACTGCCAACTGAAGATGCAAGTAGCACCACAGACTCTACTTCACCCATACAATTATGAGCATCCACTAATCCGATATTTTCGTACCAACGGTGCCCTTCAGCCATCACAATTGCTCCAATTGCATAATCGAGATCCTCTGTCAAATCTGGGGACCGTGTAGTTACCATTAAAATAGAATTACCAAATCGTTGAGACAGAACAGATACAGTCCCAAACTTGCTTCGCAGAGGAGGACCTGCAAAGGGTGAATAGGATAAAGTCGCACGCGTCTCATCGATAGCACAAGAAATTTTTTTATACTCACTCTCTGAAACCAGATTAAAGTCATGAGTTGCACATCCATGTGAGATAAATACTATCTCTTGTTCTGAAAATTCATCGTGGAGATACTTTGGATAATTCCCACCCCCAACTTCAGACAATGGCCCAGGATGTAGATTTGGTACAACAAACAGCACATCTTTTTTTCCATTGCGCTGGAAAAAGAAACTTGTCTCCGGTATTGTCACTACCTCACTAATTGCCCGAAAGTAATCTTCAAGATCTTTTGATCCGTTCGTAATATGAGCAAGAAACGCATTGATAAACGGCATTGCAGAAAGTCCATAAGCCTTGCGTAGTGGGCGATCAAACAGATGCAAGAAACAGATGATCCAAAATGAAAATATAATAATAGATAATATAGAAATATTTAAATATTTATTTCCAAAAAAATATAATTCAAAGAGTAATTCAGCAAGTGTCTGCACTGAAGCAGGAATGTACATATGCATAATTCGATAATCAGAAATAGCCACAAACACCAGCAATCGAATAGCAAGAATAAATCCGAGCCCAAACACATAAGTAATCACCTCACCTAGAACCAATCCAAACAACATCCAAATCAGCGAAAAAATCATACATACAAGTGCTACTAATGCAGATCGATTCCAGGTCAGTTTCTCTACCCCCATTAGATCTACGAGTGGCTTCGTTAAAACCATCGCTAGAACTGCAGAAGTCGAAAAAACAAATCCATACCGAACATGGCAGAGAGACACTGGACACAAAATATACAATAAGACCTCCTCAAAGATTCCAAGTGCAAGCATAATAATGAGGGATTTCCACCATGATGGTGCTGAAAACAAATACGCTGAAAGATGCTCTATTTTTGCTTCAATCACCATTACACAATTCACCAAAACCTTTCAATTGTAGCAACTCCGCGCCCACATGAAAATTCAGTATGCCAACCATCACATCTTACAGGTAACGAAAAACAGGGAGCATTCAACGTCAGGGACTCATACTCACCCCCTTCTCCAGCAACATGAATTCTCCGTTTTAAAGAAATTCGACAAAGCAGATCGATCATATCTGAGTCAAGACGTCTCCCCAAAATATTCTCTCCCAGACCATCAGCGGCTGTGACCACGATCCGCACATCCATTTTTTCTGCAACTTCGTGAAGAAGCAGCACGGGATCCATGTGCCACAGGGGAGCAAACATGGCAAGTCCAAGTCGCTCACAGAGAGTGGCAATTCGAGAACGTTGGTACTCCGACTCTATTGTACCAACAATTACTCCTTCAATTGGCAGAGTAGAAAGTCCGGTCTCCAGATCACACAATTCTTCCTCCTTATACCCAGGTGTAGATATCTTTACATAGGTCATACCACAGCGGGCTGCAATAATAGGAACCGCTGCTAGGTTGACCGAATGAAACATATAGGATTCAAGATTTTGAGGAACTACTGTCACCATATATGACACATTCATCCCTAAGTCGATTGCCTTTTGCAAGGCAAGGATAGAATCTTTCCCTCCAGACGTTAATGCAGCCCAGGTCATTTTTATTCACCTTTTTTCAGAGTACCAAAGTGATCGGCATATCGTTCACTCATTTGTTCCCAGTCAACAAGATTTGTCTGGGTACCCATCTTTTCCACCACAAATGATGAGGTTATTGCACCTATCTTGCAGCAAACCGGGAGTGCGTAATTGCGACGATATGCAGTAAGCAGTCCCGCACGATATGCATCTCCAGCGCCAGTAGGATCCACCAGCGTTACTGGACAGGCTGGTATTTCCACAATATCGTTGTTCTGATAGAGCGCACTTCCGTCCTTTCCCTTCGTAAGGATTGCAACTGGAACAGAAGCAATGAGATCTTCTTCTTTCCAGCCGAGTTTGCAGCACATAATCTTGAACTCGAGATTGTTGCAGATCAACATATCAATATTGGCAAAAATATCTCTCAACTGGAAATCGGTATAATACATGACATCTTGACCAGGATCAAAAGTAGCAAAATCCGCCGATTTAGCAATTTTTGTATTGAAATTGGCATCACCAGTTGCCATGTGGACGAACGGAAGTGCTGGGGCCTCTGCAGTTGCAAAAAGAGAACTTGCACCCCACTCAAAGTAAGTGATCTGATCTCCTACAGCATTGTTTATCATGAATGCTGTGGAACAGTTTTTAGTATCAGTATAAAAAAGTCGAGTCGTAACACCCGCCTGTTTCAGATGGCGCTCATAAGGGCTTCCAGGATAATCCTTCCCAACCGCTGTAATCAACTCAGAACATCCACCAAGTTTTGCAATGCCTACGGCAATGTTTGCAGCACCTCCTCCATAGTAATTCTTTCGTTCAATTACTTTGCAAGATGCCCCAACAGCAGGATACTCGTCCACAGAAAGGATATAATCATGACAAAGATGGCCACAGACGGAGATTCCTAACTCGTTCACTTCAAATCCTCCTCTTCATCACATGAAATTATACTGTATATCGCGAGTGGAACATCGCGAATGGCGCGACCGATTACTGATTTTGCAATGCGCGCTGAATGGTTCTCATTCTCAGCGTTGAACACCTTCATGGATAACAGCAATCCAACAAGACAAGTTCTAGCAACAACCAGTGCGCTATTGATCTCTTTGCCACAATAGGGGCAAGGAATAATCATTATATCAACATCCACAAACTTTGCCGAGATATGCAGGCGTTTTCCTACTTCACTGACGGCAATACCTATGGCGTCCTCTGCAGTTGATACATCCTTTACGATCCATGCAGCTTCCAGTGTCACTCGATAGTTCGGCATATATCTTATTTTTATTATTAGTTTCTACCAGATATCATAGTGAGCATGATTTTCTGGGTTCATGCGTTCTGGCCCAAATAAAGGAGCTTCACCGCGACCAACACACAAAATTACGATAGGGCGGATATGAGCAGGGAGAGCCAGGATGCCAGTAACTTCATTCTCATCAAATGAACCTATCCAGCAAGTATGCAGTCTACGAGCGTGGGCTGCAAGCATCATATATGTAGCGGCAATTGTTGCATCCTCGATAGCAAACAAGATGCCACGATCACCATATCGAGACATAGCACGGACATAGTTTGCACATACACAAAATACACACCCAGCATCTTTAATCTGAAGCTGATTTCCAGAAGCATCGGTAAGCATCTCCAGCTGACCAGGATCAGTGACGATGACAACATCCCATGCCTCCAAATTGCCAGCAGATGGAGCCTTGGAAGCTGCAGTCAGAAGGTATACAGCATCGTCTTCGGTGATTTCGTCCATTTCATACTCACGAACTGAAACGCGAGTTGCAAGAAAATTCAAAAATTCAGAGGAGTCCATGGCTATGAAGCACATCCCAGGCAGCTGCAGCAGCGGTGGTAATAAAAACTATAGCTTCTCCAGATTTTTCAGATGCGAGACCAAACTGGTTGGATTCAGCAAGATTTATGACCTCATCCAGAGCTACACAGGTTTTATTAAACTCGTCACAGTTGGTAACTGTAGCAGCTGCACGGCTATCTGCTGCGAGCAATTCAGTAATGGTAATAAGAACACGTTTTGCACCGATTTTTTCCTCTTTTCGGAGCGTAGGGATCGTAAGATACTGATGCGCAACCATCATGATGTCAAGTTTTAAGCGTTCAGCAGAATGATATTGGATAAGAGCATTTCTGAGTTCAAGCGTCATACCTTATTTTTTGATGTGGACAATCAATAAAATGTAGTATTTGAATAATCCAATTTAGTCAAAGTATCTAGGATAAACCAGGTAATAGAAATAGAAAAGAAAACTATGTTCCAGAAGGCAATAGCTGGAAAGGGGGAGTACTTAGAGATGATGTGGATGATATCTAATTTCTCATCTATTTCAAACAGGCACCAACAGATAATAATAATAAACATCCACTATCCTTTGAAAATTGCAATATCAGTATAATCATCAATGAAATTATTCCTTTATTCTTATACACCAAGAATTGGAATTCTAACGATTACAACGATTGCATTTTTGATGGAAGGCAATAGGACATGATTGAAATAATTCAGCTGGTGGAAAAAACCTCGCCAGTATTGCCATCAACAATTAGAGTTCCTGAGAGAGCTGAAACGTTTCCATTCAAGCGATCAACCATTGGTGTTCCAGAAATGATTGCTCCGATTGCAATGATAGTTTCACACTCGTTATTAATGATTGCTGTGGGAGCTACGTTGTTTCTTGCAAGGCCATACATCACATAGGAGCCAACGGTAGATCCTTTGCCATAGGGAAAAGCAAAAACTTTTCCTGCAATACATTGTCCATAAAGTGGATGTTTTTCATCGATGATAATGCCAGTCTCGACATCAATACCACCAAGGAAGGAAATAGGAACATCAGTATAAAGAAGTTCGCCCGAACCTATGCCTTTAGCAATACTGCGTCCTTTTAGAATCATAGCTATTTAATATGTATGTCACACGCATTAAAACCTCACAAAATCAGAATTAATATTGTTAAACAATGAAAGGAGGAATGTAAATACTGTTTGTTTTTACAAATAGTCACACCAAAATTGCATTTTCAGTGAAAATAAAAGATTTTCATGCAGCTAAGAATGTTTGGAATGACTGTGAGGACACTGACTGAATACGGCACAAATGGTCTTGCCAAATGTTTCCAATGTATCCAATTACTCGTTTTTCTTTGATATCAGTCCTGTTTTGGAGAGAGAGGGGGAGGGGACTAGGAAATATTTTTGGAATGATTTTGCCGCAGTATTATCTACAACGAAGCGACTAATGAGTACATGAGGTACTCAATACTTCTGGAACATTTTCAAGATGAGTTTATAACCATAGGCAACTATCTATGTACAACTGGTTTAATAGTCACTAACGAGTTTTCCAGCAGGCAT
>DALTYD010000014.1 GCA_029986255.1 Methanocorpusculum sp.
CAGGGGCAATCGAAACGCTGAATATCCTTAAAAATCAATATGAATTCTGAATGTGGAACATCTGAGAGGGGAGCATTGGCTCATCATCACTTTGCTTTGTGCTTCAATCAGCATTTATGCAATAAAACTTCTCATATTAGGCGACATTGGAAAGAGCAACACACTTTCTTATATCTTTAACAGCTTTGAAACCCTATATTGATGGATCAAAATCTATATCCAAACTTTTTTAGGATCTCTCTCATCTGGGTGAAGAATTATCTGGTCGCAGTAGTATTGCCTCTCTTCCCGCAACTGATATATGCCCATCTGAGGGGATATGTAAATCGTGTGTACCGTCAGCTTACTCTTGTCTGGCTGGTTCATATGGAGTACCTTGCAGCAAACTATCCTT
This sequence comes from Methanocorpusculum sp., assembly GCA_029986255.1. Lineage (GTDB taxonomy): Archaea > Halobacteriota > Methanomicrobia > Methanomicrobiales > Methanocorpusculaceae > Methanocorpusculum. The sequence continues at coordinate 395 of DALTYD010000014.1, forward strand.
ATCTGTTATCACTGTCCCTTCGCAAAAGTCTATTCAACATTCATTGCGATATTGTAGTGCGAGAGTAATATTGTGGTAGTTCGCATTTATTTTGTTGGAATATCCATTTTAAAAATTTAGGAGCGCCTCATTTCTCCACAAAGTAGAGATATAAATGCGTTCATCTGTAAATATTCATTTGAACCAGTACGGACTGCGAGATCAGCATTCGACAGTAACAGTGCAATATCTGGCGTCATATTAGATCGAAGTGCCTCATGAAGAAGACAGAGCACCATTTGTCCAGACAGACCATACTCGATCATCAGGTTTTCAGATATTTTTCGTGCTTTCGCCTCATCACCACGCCAACACGCCTCGACTGCTGCACATGCTAGCTTTCCTGTTTCTGTATAAGCTAATTCCATCAAATCTGTGAATCCATGCAATGCTATTAATTCTAACCAGACCAGAGCACGACGGAGATCGCCTTCGGCACTGAGGATCAGCATCTCTAGTTTTTCCTTGGATATTATCGTAGACATCCCTTCAAGAGTTAAAATATTCCAAAGATATTCTCGCATAAGGTCCTTTGTGATAGGAAATAAATAGAGTGGCACACATCGCGAACGAATTGGATCAATGAGAGAACTCATCGAGTTCGTCACAAAGACGAATCGACACGTACGACTATACTGCTCCATAATCCTCCGAAGAGCTGCCTGTGCATCTTTTGGGAGCTCGCTCGCTCCATCAAAGATAATCAAACGAAACGCGGCAGAAAGAGGTTTGAGAGATGCATGCCATTTAACAATGTACTTAAAGTTTGAAAGAACTGATTTGTTCTTTTGATACAGTGAGGAAAAACGATCATTCTCGGCAAAGTAGGTGTTTCCTTGGGAAAACATAATAGAAACTGGAAAAATAGTAGTGTTTTCTGTTACTGAATCTGAGTAAAATTCCCTTGCAAATGCCTCAAGACAAGTAGATTTTCCACAGCCGGATCTTCCAATAATCATGAGGTGTGGAAGATTTGCACATGCAGAGTAGGCTTTTAGATGACGAACAGCAGACTCTTGTCCTATGATCTCATCAAAGGTTTTTGGGCGGTATTTTTCAATCCAGAGCATGCATAAGGTTCTCCGAAATGGTATCAATAGCTCCGCTAAGGAAATACTTTCCATTAAAAAATGTGGGCATTTCTAGTGTTTTTCCAGAAGTTCGAAGGTTTCGGCACTCTCTAGCAATGTTGGTTAGAGCACGGGTAACCTCATCGATAATTGGAATGGTTGCAGCCTTGGAAGTACGATCAAGGGGATTGAGATCAACAGTGATGACGATCTTTCCCATAGTCACTAATGCTTCGCAGCGATCTCCATCTTCCAGTGGAACAAGAACGACATCAGCCAATCCAATGCCATCCGGCCGACAGAGACCACGATCATGAGGGAGTGGGATGCATCGCTTAACCGGCCCAGTCGAGACGATAACACCTGCATTCACTAGTACAGCAGTTACTTTTTTAATACGTTCTGCAGTGCGATGGAAAAGATTAACCTCAACCTCACAATTTGCAGCTTTTTGGAGTTCGGCAATCGCCTTTGCTGCGAGGGCAGCAGTGTTGCCATTGATTGAAAGAACTGGGTGTTTTGCTGCAAGCAAAACTTGAGCAGCAAGTTTTTCTGCTTCGAGTGCAGTTGTTGATGTTTTCTCTCCAATGAGGTAGTCAAAGGCTTCCCCACGACCGTGCGATGTAAGACCCTCCAGGGATACAACCCCTGCAAGGGCATAATCAGCAAGTTGTTTTCGTGTAATAAGCGATTGATATCGAGGATGACTTTTTGGAACATCAGACATATTATACCATCTCTAAGAGTTTTGGGCCGTGTTGGCAGATTTTTAGCGATACTGCGCTCCCAAATTGAGTGAGGATTTCACGTGCATCATCACCTGCTGCAAAAACACCACATCCAAGCATGGTCATGCTTGCAGGGATCCCTGCATCATCACATGCGGTAAGGATCGAGCGTATCACCTTGGGAATAAGACCGCTTTCTTCAGCAAATTCCCGTGAGTTTTCAATGAATTCATAAATATTTTTTGGAATATGGTGTGGAAATGCTTCAGAAACGTTTTGCATCTGTTCAGTGGAATTGATAATTTTAGGCGTAAATATGGGTCCAAAGGTGATCGTGCAAATGTCAATATCATAGAACATTCTCACTGCAACTCCAGCAACACCGGGTGAAGTTCGGATGACAAGTCCACCACCTGCTGAGGCAGCAACGTCCCCAAGGCCAGTGTGATGATTTATTTCAAATGTATGGGCTTGCTCTACAATATCATACTCTGTAAAACCAAGATCATATACAGCGTTTGTTGCTGTGAGAGTAGCAAGAATTGCTGCGGCACTCATACCAAATCCAGCACCAATAGGGAGATCAGCCACAGTCTTCACGGAAGCAGAAACTCCGATAGTCTCAAGAATATCCTCAATGAGACTTGACGTATAATGGGTCAAGATGTTTCCAGAAGGAAGATGTTCGATGGTTACAATTGAAGTATGATCCGCAGGCATAACTGTGGCGGTAACACCATGATCGATAACTATTCCAGCACCGCAGCTTCCAGTTGTACGAGGGGTAGCCCCATCAATGCGCATGAAATAGCCTGAGATATGGCCAGGGGCAAATGCTATAGCAGTTCGTTCCATAGTTCCCTTGCGATTTCAGATTTTGTTCCTGATACAATTCTACTGTAAGATTTTTTCATGAGTCGATAAATTCCCTCTTTCGCTCCCATAACATCAGGACTGTTTGCGGCAACAAGGACGACATCCTCCTCTTTGAGGAGTTTTTCTGCCTCAACTTCCGCATTAGGATCCTGTTTAAAGCCAACAATTTTAATTCCTTTTCCATATAGTTGGGTGATGAGTTTTGGTAAGGGATCAAGAGTGATAGTACATGGGTTTCCGCTTGGAATTTTTCCAGTTATTCGTTTTGGTGCAAAATCAGAAATTGCCGCTGCACTGATGTAGATATCTGGTTTGAAGTACTCAACCTCTTGAAGGATCACATCCTGCATATCCGCAGCGGAGCTGATATTAATGTTCCGAGCAGCGGGGACTACACCGTGCACATCAGTGTTGGAAACAACGGTGACATCTGCCCCACGGCGGAATGCTTCCATAGCAAGCTCTCTACCCATGCAACCACTGGCTCGAGTGGTGAGAATTCGAATGTCATCTAGTTCTTCACGGCAAGAACCACTTGTGATGAGCACGTGGCATCCCGCCAGGGTTTTCTCAGATAGTTCCCGTTCAACATAAAGGCATATCGTATCGATGTCGGAAATTTTTGCTTTTTCTTCTTCTATTCGTGGAGGTACAACTGTGATATTTATGGTACGAAGAGTTTCCAGATTTTTGACAACTATCGGATGGCGATACATGGATTCATGCATGGCTGGAACAAGGATGACTGGCATTCCACGTCCAATGGCAGTAGTTGCAAAGGTGGTGACAATGGTATCGTCAATACCCTGAGCTATTTTTCCGATGGTGTTTGCAGTTGCCGGGGCAATTAAGAGCAGATCGGCGATTCCTTCCTCACCACAGTAGAGAACATGTTCAACCATTCCAGTTATTTTTGTGATGACTGGTTTGGCACAGGCGTAGGTAAGGGCGTCGGGATGGATGATGCCGCAAGCAGAAGGACTGAGAATGCCAGTGACTACTGCGCCACGACGTCGTAGTTCATGTACCAGTTTTATAGTCTCCACGGCGGCGATACTTCCTGTGACTGCCAGTATAATATGTTTGTGTTCTAGCGTCGATCTCATCTAAGTTCTATGTCCCATACGCAGTGCCAGATGTGGCTAGCATATTTCTTTACTTTATATTCGCCGAGAGAATACCTAAAACCTGCTCTTTGAAGAGTTGTTGTAATATCTCTTGCAAGATCACCAATGCCATGGATGTGAAGAACAGTACCTGGTTCTACATGATCAAGAGCAGTAGGAAGGAAGTCGATCGCATTGAAATGTCCCATGATAATGCGGTTGTAGATTCCTGAAAGGCGAGTACGACAGTCTCCACAGTCTATGTTGATGGAAGCTGTAACAGCGTTATTTTCAGCATTTTTCTGCAGATATATACAAGATTCAGGATTAATCTCTATTGCATGGACGTATGCTCCTGCAATGGCAGCAGAGAGGGTGAAGTAACCGATACCTGCGAACATATCGGCTACATATTCACCTGGTCTAATGAGATTTCTAATTCTCTGTTTTTCACGTCTATTCCCCTGGGAAAACATGATTTTTGCAGGATTAAGAGTATAACTGATGCCTGTTTCTCGGAATGTGACATCATGAGGGGTTCCAAAAAGGACAGTGACGTCAGGTAATCGCATGACACCATTATGGCCATTGAGGTGTAAAATGCAGGTAGGTTGTTCCCACTTAATAATGGTTTCGAGTTGTTCTCTAGTTGGAGCTTCACCATGGAGAAGAAGGGTATCTCCAAGTCGCTGATAGCCTGGTCCAGAGTAGGGCTTCCTTTTTGGAAGATCAAGATCATAAGAAAAACCAGATCGAACTGGGACGTAGGCGTCATCTCCAGAGCAATAAGGCCTTCTGGTTTGATCAACCCATAGATCTGATCTACATTGTAATAACTGATTTTTTTGAATTATTCGAACTTTCATCGGTTTTTCCTATTGGAATAATAGTTTCATGATCCCGGACAATGAGGAGATTATTTCCTATGTCTGCTTTTATCCATTCGTAGTCGGGAATTTCGCAGACTTCTTGAGTTTCAGGATCGAGTATGCCAAAAGCGCCTGCATCATGGTAAATAATTATGGCTGATTCAGCTGTACAGATGTTTGCTATGCAAACATCTCTATTTTCTCCCCTGATGTTTCGAGATTGACCAGTTGTGAGATCTTGAACGAAGAGTCTGTCTTTGGACTGATGAAGAATGCGGAAATAATTACCGTCATGCCTAATGATATCTCCACGGATAAATCGAGGAAGACGAATGGAGTAAGTCACGCGGTAGAGTTTGACACCAGCTTTTTCTCCGACGAGCTTGGGATGGGTCGTGACGGTTCCATCAAGGGCTCGACAAATATCGTGGGAGATTGCACTACCGAGAACCTGAGAGCTGAAGATGATGTCAATACCATCTTTCAGTTCATCGATATCAGCAACAAATGAAAGGCGATCTCCGGCGGTCTGGAGCTGCTTTTCTATTTGATAGGCGATATCTACTGCGCGTTTGAGTTCAAATGGGGTTGGTTTTCTTCCAGTGCCACGAATCTGAATGATACCTTCATAGTAATTTCCAGAAATACGGCAACAACGATCGCATTGTTCGTGCACCCAAATGATTTTAACTTGTTGGGTGGTTTCAAGGAGAATCCCATCGAATGTTCCAGAAATCATGACGGTTGCAATGGAACGGTTTATACTAATATCTCCGATATGAATGTCTTTTTGGATATTGATTATGTCTTTATGAATAAATATTGCAGCATCAACAAGATTGTTTGCCAGTTCCTCTCGTTCAATGGGACAATCGCTCCAGATGCCGGATGTTTTGATGGAACCACACGTGGGACAAAGGATACACTGAATACATGGCTGGATAGTAACCCATGTGAAATTTTTAATCCGGCAATTCCCACAAAGATTACCGTTTTTTCTTGATTTTCCGCATTTTGGGCAGAATCCTGCGGTGAGTTTCATATTCAGATCCCATAGATTTGTGCGTGTGGAATGTCTCCTATCATGATGCAGGACGTATTATCAATGATTCCTGCAGACATAGCGAGATCACAAACGCGTTTTCCAATGATGTTTGCATTGACTGATGTAGTGAGGACAGTAAGGACTTCTGTTTCATCTGCGAGTTGCTCTCCATAGAATGCAGGGTCGATGATAATATCACAGGTTGGGCTACTGAGAGTGATATTAAGAAGCTCGCGATCGCAGACGGCAATAACTTCTCCTTGACCAGGGATATTATGTATTTTAAGATACATGTGCAAGAGTAGTATTGGCTCTAGTGGGTAATATAGACTCAGTTCATAGAATATTTTGAGGAAGCAAGAGATCTTAGGTAAGTGCTGCTAGTTTCACCATCTGTGATGTATTGATTTATCGATGTTATATAGTTCGTGCATCCGAATTATACTCCCTTCTTTAGTTGTGGAAAAACTACATAAGTAAAAAAAATTATTCTACTTCTTTCAGGAAAAAAATCAAGAATGAATGAATGAATGAATAAATAAATTTTGTGAAATAAGATATAACTTATGGTATACGCTGCATACCAAACATGAGAAATAAGGATATTAGATAAGCTTTGACCGCTGTAGCTTTAACAGATCCTCCGTCGTCAGCTTCTCGCCACTCTTAAAAGCATTAAAGATGCTCTCTGCCTCCTTGCGTGCTGACTTGTTTTCCTTGATGGCCTTGACCTTTTTTTGCTTTGTGCGCAAGCCCGTCAAGACTTTATCGTAGTCTCGAAGGTTTTTCTGGCATTCAAGAAACGCTTTATGTTCTGCATCTGCCGTTTCCTGAGCTTCGACAAACTGTTTGTGTTTTGCATCTGCACCTTCCCGTGATTTATCAGCTTTTCGATAACACTCAACCATTAGGTCATGATGTTTTTGGGCAAGTTCAGCCTTTTCAGTTACATCTGCATGGAGGGCAGATGCTTGCTTTCGGAGCTCACGAGCTTCAATAAGGCGACTGCGAACTTCCTTGTTTTGTTCGTGCTCTATTTCCTGCTCTTTAACCTCAGAACGGAGCTGCTTGATTCTGTCAACAAGTTCACGTTCCTTTTCCGTTGTCATGACCTCTGTCTGCTGCCTCTCTTCCAAAGATTCAATCTGACGGAGGATATCCTTTATGGAGGCCTTTTTCTCATGATTTGCAGCGGTTGTGCCAGAACCAGCATCACCTCTGAGCGCGTCAATCTCCTCAAATAGTGCATTTGCCTTGTCGTTTAACTCATTGCGCTGTTCTTTCAGAGTCTGAACGTCGTTGTTGTACTGATCACGAAGCTCTTTGTTCTTCTGTGCATCTTCAACATACTGACGGGTTGCAGTATTCAACTCGTTTCTTTCGCGAGCAAATTGACTTGCCTGCGCGTTTAACTCGTTTCGTTTTGCTTTGTGTTCTTCGGACTCTTCAAGGAGTGTTTTTCTTTTTTCGACAAGATCTTCGGTCAACGTTCTTACCTATCCTGATTAGTCGTCTGTCAGATTAGAATGTAAAAGGAAATAAGATAAAACCAGATATTAAATACAAAACTACATGAAGAATGATACAAAAACGAATCTAAAATGTCAAGCAAACGAATGGTATTCAATCTCCTGTACTTTTTACTGTCTTCCTTTCACAATCTCTAAATTGCAGATATACGACTTTCCTATAATAAATGGTGATATGCTTATTTAAATATATCTGATACTCAATTCGTTTATTGACCATAAATAATCGTTGTCGAGAAAAAGTTAATTTACTAAGTATATGATATCTAGGGATCAAGAAAAATCAAAAAACATATTTAGAATTTATATGATTCTATATATATAATTTGAGTATCTATTCTTGTGTGAATATATTTGAGGAGATACTCTTGCCTTTTTTCTTGTAATTTCTAGAAATTTTGTTTGAAAGAGTTCTGAGGGTATGGTTATTATTATAAATTATGATAAGTATATATTTATATTATAGTCGCCTCACATAATCCAGTCAAAACTTGAACCACTGCGGACTGTGGTGGTATTGTTGCTGAAAGACGATGTAACTGACGAAGTAGATTGGAATCCATAGAGATCTTCGTTGGAGTGGAAAGATTTTGCTGCAGTTGTGTTAACAGAATGGCCTCCAAGGACCTGGGGACTCTGAATACCAGTCATGATTGCCATAACGGAAACCTTACCTTCATAGTCCTTGCGAACTCGTGCACCCCATATAACATCTGCATGTGGATCCAGTTCATAAGTAAGTTGCTGAGCGATCTCTTCTGCGTCGTGGAGTGTAAGATCATTGCCTCCAGTGATGTGAATAAGCCCACCCGTAGCACCTCGGAAGTCAATATCAAGGAGTGGATGTGCAAGGCAATCTCGGATAACACTCTCTGCTTTGTTTTGTTGTTTAGACTCACCCACTAACATGACAGCAAGACCACCCTTGCTCATAATTGCACGAACATCAGCATAGTCAATGTTGATTAAGGAGGGCTCGGTAATGGTCTCAGATATTCCTTTGACAGTCTCTGCAATGATTTGGTCCATAACAGAAAATGCCTGACCCAGCGGAAGATTTGGAACGAAGGTCTTAAGTCTGTTGTTATCAAGAACAATCACCGAATCTGCTGCCTGACGCATTGCTTCCAAACCATCCTCAGCCTTGAGCATTCTTGCTCGTTCAACCTGAAATGGATAGCTAACCATGGCAACAACAATTGCACCGTGTTCTTTTGCGATCTGAGCAACAACAGGTGCAGATCCCGTACCAGTTCCTCCTCCCATACCCGCTGTGACAAAAACTAGATCGGCGTCCTTTAGGATCCCTTCCAAAGTTGGACGTGCCATCTCAGCCGCACGGCGCCCTATGTCAGGAAATCCTCCTGCTCCTAGCCCTCTAGTCAAGGATTTTCCTATCAGGACACGTTTATCAGCTTGAATCATATCAAGATGCTGTTTGTCTGTATTAATGGCAATAGTTTCTGACCCAGTCACTTTCATGTTGTGAAGGCGATTGATGGTATTGTTTCCTGCGCCGCCACATCCAACAATGACAATTCTTGGCTGTCCAAGCATGTCATCATCGTCAACAATGGAGGTCGTTTGCATTCCTTTTTCACGTTCTGAGTTTTTTAATGCCTCGTTAATGATGCTCTGCATTTTTCACATCCCCATAATTTTTAATTTTATAATCGTACGTCGAACGTCGATATCTGCTCACTTTCACGGATAATCCGCTCTGTTTTTCCAGAAAGAAACTCTCTTACAGCATATCTAATGGCTTCGGATACTGTGGGGAATTCCCCAGTTTCTACGAGCTTTTCAAGCAGTTCAACCTGCTGTGGTGGTAAACGGATGGTTATTCTGTCCATTATAACTCCATCCAGACAATTGTCCGACAATTGTCAGACAATTGTCTGATAAATGCAGGACATTTGACTGACACATCAATGTGGACAAATCATAATTGACTTTCTTGGTATATAAAGGTATGGATGAAATATTTCTAGGAAATGGCTTTGCAAAGATAAGACGAGTGTACTGCTTTACGGTACTTTATCGCAGAGAGATTGTACAGATCGAGCAACTGGCGTTTTTTGCATCTTATCTTTCCATATCTCCTATTCTGTCAATGACATCACTCAACGATCGTGTTTCCACTACCAGCTTCCTTTATAATCCAAATTATCTAACTGAAAATATCAGGAGAACTTAACCAATATGCAAAAGTTGTACACAGCTGGTTGGAGAGGGCACCTATGGATTTAGCCTTGCCTGAGGAATCAATTACGAATGTTTTTTCAGAGGATGTAGTAATGCGATCTCTAACAAAATCATTTTCAATACCAGGAGTTCAATTTAGTTATCCTAATTTGATTATGTGGATTGAGACAGCATGTCCCCCTTTGGCCATCAGTGCGGTTGCAAAGTATTATGCAAAACGTGCATTTATCCAATATCTTTGAGTTACGCAAGATGACTGAGTGGATTAACTATCGAAAGTTATGAGTACTATGCGCGTCTAGATAATTTTGGTTTACTATATGAGCATTCATCAATTAATTATATCCTTATGCATTTGAAATGTGAAAAAACAACATTTCCTCGCTCAATGAGATATCTGGGAGTTTTGAACTGGGATTGTATCTCTTTTGGTCCTCAAGAATGTATTTGGGTATCTGCGGAAACACAAGAAAGAAATAGTCACGTTCAGGAGGAACTTGCTGCATGCTTGCACTGATTCTTGCTGGAGGAGAAGGATCACGCCTGCGACTTGGAGAGAAGGCACTGGTTTTAGTGCATGAAAGACCGATGATTGCTTGGGTGCTCGACGCGTTTTGGACTGCAGACTGCGAACCAATTGTCGTAACGTCATACAAAACACCATTTACGAGGAATTGGTGCCGAGCAAATGATATTGAATATCTAGAAACTGCAGGGGATGGATATGTGGCGGATCTTGCCGAAGCAGTTGATGCGTGTGGTGTGAAAGGCTCTCTATTTACGTCTTCAGCTGACATCCCCTGCCTTAATCACGATATTATCGGCAATATTCGTGAACGTCACGTTGCCTCTGGTTTTCCAGCTTGTTCATCGTGGGTCCCTGTAGATCTATGTGAATCCTTTGGAATAAATCCACATTACCAAGAGATAGTCGATGGAGTTCTAGCGACACCAAGTTCCGTTAATATTCTAACTGGTAGACTGAACCGAACTAAACAGAATGAATATCGGCTATTGCTTCATGAACCAGGGTTAGTGTTCAATATTAATACTCGTGAGGAACTGCAAATTCTAGAACACAAGTTTGATACAATACGATGAGGCTGAATTCCTGAAGAAGCACTTCATCATTTACTCATTCCTCATATTTTTTGAAAAATGAGAGTTATAAGTTATGGATATTCACCAGGTAGCCCCCATATAGGGTATCTAGTGATCACATCATCGAGCTCAGAGGTATTTTCTGGAAGGCGGAGAAGACCACCATCTTTTGTAATGCAAATATAAAAACGTGTTTCCCATGTTTGAGAGAGTATGACCGAGCGAGATTCATAAGCTTCTCGTGCAAGATTCTGGGTTAGGTACACCTCATGCTCTGTATCTTCGATAATTACTTCCTGCATATACCGCATAATATACCAGCGAAGTTCGCTCAGTAATGCTAGCCCACTAGAAATCGTTGAGATCTCTACAGAGATTCCTACTATAAGTTCTTTTGGATGATAAAAACGTAATATGTGACGGCTAGTTTTCGAATCTGCAAGTATGCGATAGAGATTCACCCCTGGCTTTCCAAGACAGATCAACTGCATTTTAGAGATACATTACATCTGCCAGTTCATCATCTTTGCCCTTGTAGCTGATTTTGCGAATTGCAGTAATAAATCGATCTTCGCTGATGATGTCAGCACCATCACGAATAGCAAGCATACCTGCTTCACGACATATGGCTTCAATTTCAGCCCCCGTCATACCATCGGTTAGGTGCACCAGCATATCGTAATCGATGTTAGATAGTGATCCTGCATTCGCCATTTTTCGTGTGTGAACAACGAAAATCTGTTTTCTTGATTCAGCATCAGGTGCTGGAATCCTGATCAGTCGGTCGAAACGTCCGGGTCGAAGAAGTGCTGCATCAAGCATATCGAGTCTATTGGTGGCCGCCATAATACGGATGTTGCCACGGTTGTTGAAACCGTCCATTTCGGAAAGCAACTGCATGAGTGTGCGCTGGACTTCTGCAGAACCTGACGTCCCATCATTAGTGCGCATACTACCGACTGCATCAATTTCATCGATAAACACGACAACACCTCCGTTTGATGCGGCCATATCACGAGCCATTTGGAATAGATCTCGGACAAGTTGTGCTCCTTCACCAATGTACTTGTGAACGAGCTCAGATCCTGCCATCCTAAGGAAAGGCACTCCTGCATTATTGGCAACCGCTTTTGCAATCAGCGTTTTACCAGTTCCTGGGGGTCCATAAAGGAGAACTCCTTTTGGGGGAACAACGCCAAACCGTTCGAAAGATTCCGGACGAGTCAGTGGATATTCTACCGCTTCCCGTACCTCGATAATTTCCTCTTTTAATCCCCCAATGTCATCAAAGGTAATAGAGGGTTTTGTGTCAAGTTCCATTACTTTAACTCGTGAATCAACAGTGTTACCAATCACTTTCACGACCGATAGCGTGTTATTTACAGCGACTTTTGTGCCAGATCTCACTTCTTTGTAGATTTCTTCGCTTGCAGAGGTTACATATTCCTGATTGTTGCCCTGTTGACGCAAGTACAGTTCGTGACCAGGGAGTTTTTCTAGGACAACCGCAACAAACAGCGGAAGGCGTTTGAGTTGGGAATTTTCCTTTTTCAGTTGTGCATTATCCAGTCGAATCTGGTTATTATCAGTCCGAAGTGACTCATTTTCAGCACGTATTGCACGCAGTTGTTTATTAAGAAACTCGTTCTCTTTGCGAAGATATTGCACTTCTTCTGAGATTTGAGAATATTTTTCGTTGAGAACACTATATTCCAAAGCTTCAGAAGAAATATCTGCAACTTGTGCCACATTCTGTGTAGTATTAGTATTCAGCGTGTGAACTTCTTCGTTCATATTTTAATTTTATATTAGGAGTGCTGCATTTATATTCTATCTGATTGTGAATGAGGAAAAGCAGTATTCAGGTCTTGCATCTTTGTTCCAATGTATTCTTTGAACAGTGTCCCATTGAACCCTGGCAAAAGATAGAGGAAGGTAAGGGAACATGCGTATCATCCAATATACGGTTTTTTCTTTATTTTTGCTGTGAGTTATAGTTTTTGAGCACATTAAGATAGAGGAGAATTGCACAAGAGTAGCGGGTAAAGTTGTACATGGGATTGACATGACAACTGCCATAATCATTCAATCCTGTTTGATGCATTCTTTATCGGTTCAAGTTGTGTACGCAGCGTACATGTTCCAAAATGGCATTATGTAAAAACTAACTATCTCAGTATCATTAACCTTTTACGTTCTCGATAATATTCTGTGCACGAATACACTCTATCGCCTCTGCAAACCAAAAAGATGTACTGTGCAGGAGTACAAACCTTTGAGCGTTAGCTTAATTAATCAGATCTCCTCATTTTTATTCATGGGAAAAAAAATTACTGAAATCGTTGAAACCATAGAATTTATTGCAGACATTGAAGGAGAAAAGGACTGCCTCATGTCTCAACAGGGAGAATTGTGGTTCAACATTGATGTGCCTAAAGGCCACAACCTGAAAAATGGTGATAAAATTCGCATAATCATTGAGCGCACGGACGAGTAATAATGGATAAACAAATAGGAAAGGTAAATATCAGAAAACAAATGGTATTCATCCTAACAGGAATCATTATATTTCTAATTCTTACCACTGTGCTGTTAGTTGGTAGTAGCCCACTCTGTTAGTTGGTAGTAGCCCTCTCAACACTGAAGATCCCCGATATGTTAATGGAAGCATCATTGTCACATTCCAGTATTGTGGTGCTCCTCAAGAAGTATGGGTCCAGTGTACCATTTCCCGTGTGAACAATCTCTTCTCTGAAGAGCAAATAGGCAATCTTATGACAATTGCACCAACCTTTACCTCAGGAAAAAATATCTGCGAATTCCCGATAGATCTCGAATCTGGCCTTTATAAAACACGTCTCTACGTAAGAGAACGGAACAAAAATGCCTCACGAATTGCTGCATTCATCAAAAATTTTGAAATAGTATAAACCCTCTTATCCTCAATACCTCCCTCTTCTATAATTAAATATTCTGGGCTGATCCTGATCACCGTGTTTTTCCATAGGTAAGGACTGCTGTTTTATGACAGGCACACTGTGATCAGTTCAAGTGAAAAATATATCCTGATGCCATACTCGTCTCACATCACTTGTGTATGTAAAGAGACACACGCTTGGGATGCTCATTAGCGGTTTTTGCATCTCCAATAATCCTGGATATCCTTATATCACACATCAGATGCAAAAATCGGCATTTATGCAGAAGATTGTCTTTCATTTGTTGAGGCATAAATAATCTCTTAAATCCTAGAATTGTTCTGCACATTCCCAATTAAAATCACTTTCAGATTAACAGGAGTTATAAGCTATCTCAATTTTAGCATGATAAAAAAGAATATCCCCTAGATATTTCAAATTTGACGCAAATGGATTGTAAACTAAGATCAACAGGAAAGGATATTGAGAAGAACAACAATACTGATAATTACGATGAAGAAACATCGAGATATGGCCATTGTTCTTGTAATGGCATTTATCCTCCTGCCTGTATTTACAGGAGCTGCAATAGCTGCAGATCCGACTTCAATGGATGAGCAACGTTGTGTTATGCTTCAGCGACCCGAACTATCAAACCATTATGGCTACATTACCATCAACTCCGTGGATGTGATACTGGAAGGGGCGAATGCCGTGTATACGATCAACTACTCAATTGTTCCTTGGATTGCATTTCTAGTATTCCTGCTTGGTAAGCAGGATCTGAAAAACCGACTTCTGAAAATTATAAATCCATCGACAACGAATAATGGTCAGGTGCAAGAAATCGTATTTCAGTATGTAGATAATGAGAAGGCAATCATTTTGGTATCCAATGCGTCAATAAGTTATGGAGATGACACCTACTGGTACCCTAAACAGGAATTTGCAGTTCAAATCCCACGGATTACATATACCGCGTCGTTTACTAAAGTCTACAACAATACGCGTGGAATTGAACGAGGATTTGGATATTATTAACCTATTTTGGATGAAAATATCGGCTCTGATGATCATCTCTAAACAGTCTTCGATCAAATATATTTATCTATGCAGATGTATCTTAACGGTACCGAATATGATAGTCTTTCTGGAACTACTATTCCTGTATATAACCCCGCAACAGGTGCGATGATCGATACTATTCCAGTTGGAAATGCTGAGGATGTTGCAGCTGCAGTTGAGGTTGCGGAAATCGCTCAAAAAAAATGGGAAGGAGTTAATCAGGCAAACAAAGCACGTATTCTGATTAAAGCAGGTACTCTTATCAGAGAGGAAGCAGCTACTCTGGCAAGACTTCTAACCACAGAGCAGGGGAAACCATTTCACGAAGCAAAGGATGAAATTCTTGGAACAGCTCACATTTTTGAGTATTATGCATCGATGACCGGCAGCATCCAAGGTGATGCAGCATTTTTGCCGAAGTATGGATACAAAAACGTTGTACGAAGGCCACTTGGAATCTGTGGAGCAATTATTCCTTGGAATATGCCTGCAATTATCTTTGGGTGGAAAGTGGGTTCAGCTCTTGCATGTGGGAATGCAGTCGTAGTAAAACCATCGGAAACGGCACCTCTAACCGTTCTGCGTTTAGCGAAATTGATAGATAGAGCAGGAGTTCCACCAGGGACGCTGAACATTGTTACTGGAAATGGAGTGATCACTGGGGATGCAATTGTTCGCAATACATCTATCAGTCATGTATCATTCACGGGATCGATAGAGACTGGCCGAGCAGTTGCCAGTGCAGCCGCACCTACACTGAAAAAACTCACCCTAGAACTTGGAGGAAACGATGCATTTATTGTGACAAAAGATGCGGACATTGACGTAGCGGTTGCAGGTGCAGTGCGAAATCGATTCTACAACTGTGGTCAGGTATGCACATCTGCAAAAAGAATTCTGGTAGAGGAAAGTTGTGTTGAAGAATTTGTGAAAAAAACAAAGGTTGCAATCGAAAAATTGGTCGTTGGAAGCGGTCTTGAACAGGTTAACATGGGACCACTAAACAACCCTGCTCAACGTGAAGCTGTTGCATCTTCCGTTGATCGAATTGTTCAAGAAGAGAGTGGAAAGCTTATTATCGGGGGAAAAAAACTATTAGGCCCTGGAAATTTCTATGCCCCAACCCTTCTCTCTGATGTAGTTCCTGATGCAGTGACTGATGAGATCTTTGGACCTGTCTTGCCAGTGATCCCATTTACAACGCTAGATGAAGCAATCTGGATTGCAAATAGTACTCCATATGGCCTAGGTGCCTCCGTCTGGACAAAAAACATAACGACAGCATATACCATAATTGAAAAAATAAAATCTGGTGTGGTGTGGGTGAATCAGCATTTAATTCTACCTCCAGAAATTCCATTTGGTGGTACTGGAAATTCAGGATATGGACGAGAGAATGGAAACGACTTTATATATGAGTATACTGAGTCGAAGAGCATTCTTATTCGTATGTGATATGATTTTCAAAAAATTGAAACGATATATATATATATATATTTATCTAAATTATTAGAAGACATATCTGTGTTTGTCCCGATAGGGTAGAGGATATCCTAGAAGCCTGCGGAGCTTTTGACCTGGGTTCAAGTCCCAGTCGGGACGTGAGCGATTTTTTATTGAAATATTATTATATAACTAATAATGACTATAAGATAGTTTGTATTATTTGGAAGTCTCAGTTTTTAAAACATACTATAGTCCTATGTTTAATACTGCTGATTGAATTAAGAGCGTCCAATCACACCCAATTCAATGACAGCGTTCAGGAAATGAAATGATACTCTGCTATCTGTATATAGTCTTTGTCAGTTTTTAACGAAATAGAGCCATAATGATCATTTTTTTTCTTGAATTGCGGTCCAACCAACACCGGATCCAACAAAGGACAAAATCGCTCCAAGAGCAAACGCAAGATGCATTGCTGCAACAAAATTTTCTGGATTACTGCTGAGTATTGCTCCCTCTCCGGTAAAAAAAATGATGCAGCATGTCGCAGCAGCCATGGAAAAAACCATTCCCATTTGGCGCATGGTTGCAAGAATACTGTTTGCGCTGACATTATCACTCATAGCAACTGAGCCAAGGACAAGATTAGTGTTAGGAGCACCGAACAAAGCAATACCGAACCCAATCAGCGCAAGACTGAAGGTGATTGTGGCTTGGTTATATTCTGTTCCAATGAATTCGAACATAATCATACCGATACCAGTAACCACAAGCCCCACAGTCATAAGAAACCTTCCATCAATCGTATCTGAGAGTTTTCCAGCAATTGGAGAGAATAACATCTGCACCAAAGGCATGGAACTCATTACAATACCCGCTTCTAGTGGGGTTAGATCCCCAATTATCTGCAAATACATACTCACAAAGAAATTGACTTCAAACGTTGCACCATAGTTGATCATTGTTGTAAGATTAGCTCGAGCAAACACACGATTCTCAAAGAAAAGGTGTATTGGAAACACGGGATACTGAATTTTTGCTTCAAATCTGATGAAGACTAGCAGGAAAATCACACTAAGAATAAGACTGAGAATTGCAAATGGATTGGGCAGATTAATCAAGCCGAACATCAGGCACAGTATCAGCGCACAATAGAGCACTGAACCTCGAAGATCAAATAACTGAGCAGACCTAGAAAACAATTCATTACGGATAAATAACTGAACCATGATAGCGGTTGCAAGACAGGGTAGCAGTGAGATAACATAAATGCTTTTCCAACCGAGAATTGAAGTTAGAACACCACCAATAAGTGGCCCTGCTGTTAAACCCAGATAGACGCCTGCAACTGCAACACCTATGGCAGAACCTCGTTTAGAAGAGGGATATACTATAGAGAGAAGAGCAATTGCATTACTTATGACACAGGCAAATCCGAGTCCCGTTATAATCTGACAAGCAATTAACATTTCAATTGAGGTCGAGAATGGAGCAATTAGCACAGCAAAAGCAGCAATACAAAGCCCCCACACAAAAACTTTCTTAAGACCGAAAATGTCAGCAAATCGAGCTGCAGGGATAAGAAATACTACAGAACTTATCAGATATGCTGTCGAAAGCATGGCAAGAATTTCAGCAGGGACGGAAAAATCTTTACCAATAACTGGAATTGCAATATTTATCATTGAGGTAAAAAAAGGAGGTAAAAATGATGCAAGTGTTATAGCAATTAGAATTACCATGATCTTGTATCCAGTATAGCCTTGATTTTTACTCATCAGATATCATTCCCAATAACTTAGGTTGTTGAAACATCTCGGAGGTATTATGAATTGTCATGTAAGTTGATGCGTGAATCGATAGATCAAGGACGATATCCCGAGAAAGGCTGAGAACTCCCAGATCCAGTACTAGAACAGCATCGGCATCAATATCAGAGAGAAATGTCAAGTAATCAACGATATATGGCAATTCATCGTCGGTGGTGAGAGTGTTGACGGTGATGTAGACTGTGACACTGTTTTTATGAGCGTAAAGAATGGCTTGACTGAGTTCCATCTTGTCGAAATTTGCAGCGTTTTTTCGAGCTCCGAAGGCTTTCCCTCCAAGATATACAGAATCGGCTCCTGCTATAATGGCTGCTCGAAGGGCTTGGGAAGAGCCAGCTGGGACAAGGAGTTCGGGAACGACTGACATAAGAATAGATTAATATTGGTTGTGCAAGAGAATATATGTTGAGGAAAAATTAGTATGACCATCTTTTCCTATACAGGAAAATATAAACTACACCAACATCTCGCACTACCATAAAATAGAGTTCGAAGAATTTTTTTGAAAACAGTGGATAAATTGACATTAGTTGAATAGCTCCCATAATGCTGAAAAACTCATAAGTAAAATGAGATGATACATAATTTTTGTTGAAAAGGAGGCGAGAGATTAACCTAGTATTGATCGATCCATCGATCAATATTCCTTGAAAACAATGTGTAGAGAAGGTTACTTCCCAGACTCCATTATCCTCAAAAACAGATAGACAATCACTCTCTTCAAAGTTGACAAACCATATATATAGGAACCACTCAGAACACTCATCATATCAAATTCAAATCATAATTATACATCCTTTTGAAAAAATTAGTTTGAATAAATAAGAATTAGATATGGAGAGTATCTAAAGATATCAAAAAAATTATATGGTAATCATACGAATGGAAACTGGACGACGCACAATTCCTGAAAAACTCTTGGCCACAATAAACTTCATCCCCTTTGCTGCTGAAACATCCACAAACCTCTGGTTCACTGTCTCATCAATGATAATCCCTGCAATATCCCCATTCAATTTTGGTAAAATGTCCTGTATCTCGGGCAATGAATAATCCCCATAGATTGTTCCCTCACAGGTCAAAACTCGTGCTCGACCAGTTTGACGCATCCAATCAGCATGTTCACTGATTGTTTTCGGCTCGGTCACAAGAATGGACGGGTGTGTTTCTGAAGCAGCTACTGTATGCGGTAAGTCCAGAACATGACGTTCAGCTGATTTTTGTGTTTCCTCCACAGGAATGCAGGGGGATATCTGCACTAGTTCCGGAATAGATAGATCATCTAATTGAATAGATACTTGACTTCTCGTGTCCCCCTCAACTGAAAGTGTATCCATCACTGTAGTTAGATGATTTAGATCAGATATTTCACCATCTCGCATAATTTGAGCACGCAAAACATCCGCAGGAATTTTGTTCCTTAAGGACTTCACAATTTCTTTGCGGGACATATCCTCTACACTTCTCCCTCGAGGCGAGAATGCCACATAATCAATATCTGCAACTTGTAGCAACTCTCGAAGAATCAAATCTCCTCCCCGATCGCCATCCATAAAAACTGTGGCATTTTTTTTGATACTGAGATCTGAGACAATCTGAGGAACCTTTGTACCCTCTACTGCAATGGTGTTTTTGATACCACACTTCAACAAATTCAGGACATCAGCTCGACCTTCAACAATAATAATGGCATCTGAATCCAGAACATTTGGTCCAGCTGGCAGTCGTTCATCTCCTATGGATGAAACCTTTTCTACACGTATCGACTCTCGAACTTCTGCAAGGATCTCATTTGTTGATATTCCAACATCATCAAACGACTCTAGCAGAAGTTCTTTGGCTCGCTCCACAATTTGCCGCCTTTTAATTGCACGCAGATCTTCAATTCCCTGCACCTTGATCATCGCTACACAAGGACCTACACGTTCTATGGTTTCTAGAGATGCTGCAAGAATGGCCGTTTCTGCTCGATCTAGGGATGATGCAATATAGAGTTCGCCAGCAGTCTTTCCATGCTTGCTGGTTATCTGCACATCAATGCGACCTACTCGACCACTTCGCTGCAGATCACGTAAATCTAGATCTTCTCCTAATAATCCTTCTGTTTGCCCAAAAATAGCCCCAATTACGTCTGGTTTTTCAACCACCCCATCAGCCTCAATATGAATATGAATAAGGTATTTAGTTGTGTCAGGTGAGTACATGTAAGAAAGCCTCCATGATTGGGATGGATTATTTAATAGTTAACTATAGATAAATATTGTATGTATTTTTTATGTTTATAAATTAACCGAACACAAAGTAATATATGCCGAAAAACAATTTATTTCACTTGATAACAATAAAATTTTCCACAATAAAATGCCAAAAAACATCAAAAACAATTTTACTCACCTAAATGTCACGACGTCCAAAGCAAGCCTCCTCGTTGACTAAGTGAAGAAACTCATGAGTAGTTGGGTACAATATAGCATCAATATAGCATTGTTAACATAAGAGTGATGTGAGGCACACCCATAACTTAGATAGGAACAGCATACACTTTATCCTTATGCAGAACTGGATTCGCTAGGATAAACAAGAATATCCCTCGTCGTTAACCGATTCCATGCATCAGTAGCTGTTGCTGTCCCTTATGGATCTTTGACCAGACGAGGGGTACCTGTAACATGCCTTTTTGTCCCGTGAATCATTCGCCGCGTTCGCGTATTCGTCAACCGGGGGCCTAACACATGTCATATATTGGTACACATCAATATACGACTGTGAGCAAAATAAATCCAGCACACGAGATACAAAAGGAGATATGGCATATCTCTGTATACTGTTATTAATAAATTATGCATCAAGAATATAGAAATATCTTTAAAATAAAATTCGTTTTGATTAGTTGACTTACATGTCTATTACCTCTCAGAAAATCCAAAAAACGCATGATGATTCTTTCACTCATTGCCCAACTTAGGATATTTTCCTTTATCAAGTATTCTTGAATAGATATTTCTGGTAATTAAAGGGATTAAAACTGGATAATTCAACCCTACTTTGTAGGGTCTATTGTCGCTAGTTCATTCTTCTTTTGACTAGTGCTTATTGGAATATTACCAGTTTTAAATCATAGATTTGAGGATTTACGGTAGTTTTAATTTATTTTTGCAAAATATCTCAGAAGAACCCCATTAACTACAGAATCATTCGGTTAATGGCATGTTCCATGGTGTTTCATTGTCAAGGACATACTCCCATTCTTTTTTGCAGGAGCAATCCATGTCCCAGACTGTCTGAAGAACACTCTTGTCAGCGGTGAGAGAGTACTCGTTAATCGCAGCGATAATTTCTTTGTCACAAATACCACAATTGTGTGGTCCGCGACGAAATCCACCTCCAATTGGGTCACAAGAAACACTAATATCTGAATCCAAAAGCACCTTTACTGCTGACCATAAATATGGAGGGCGATACGATCCTCGCTGCCAGTACTGTTCAAGCTCAGTTCGTCTCTGTACTGTACATAGGTTCATGGAGATCATATCGGCATAGGGAGCAACCGCAGCAATGGACTGCTGCATATCTTCTATTGCTTCTCGTTCTGTTAAAAACAATGGTTTCATCAAAAGATACGCCTTAACACCAACACCAGCAGCATGGCAAATGTCAGAAGCATAGATGAAATCTGTAAAGGAAAACCCTTTATTAATCGATTTTTCTCGAATGAAATCGCTTGTCGTTTCAAGACCAATAGCTATGGTCAACGGATGAGGTTGCCCTTGATCTAGATGTGACAAAAATCGAGAAAGAGCGTCTTCAGTTATATAATCGGCACGCGACTCTGCAATGACAGATTTTCCAAAAAATAAATCCCCAAATGAGTCTAATACTTCACTAGGAACTTCAACAAGATCAAATACACTACCCGAAGTAAATATCTTGCCAAGCATGTACTCGTCAGAAACATAGGATTCCGCAATCCAATTTATTTGCCCCTTCATATGTGCAATGAGTTCTTTTTGCGACGCACAGGTATTGCGTTCATATTTGTAGCTGCACATCCTGCACTGGTTCCAGCTACATCCCCCTGAGAGAAAAATACCAGTGAGAGACGGAAGAACTTCTCCAAAATATCTATCC
>DALTYD010000015.1 GCA_029986255.1 Methanocorpusculum sp.
ATATATATATTACATCTGGCAACCTCAAGCAGACGCTCAGAAGCACTATTTTTCAATAACAATGCAAAATTTTCAGTATTATAGTCATTTCACCCTTTATTGTGTTTATTGTGCGGATATTTCATATGTCATGATCAAACTACACTAGATTAGATCATTAACTTCTCAATAGTCTTCAGAAAAAAATATTGCAATAGCTATCATACAAGTAATTTTTTTTGCCTTCAGTCTTTTTTTCTCATTACGTTTGCTGCAATAAATCCAGAGACGATTAACGGGAGTGCAATGGTTACATCACAGAAACATTGCAGTTTTTTTGCATTGGGTAATTCCTTTCCCCAACTAACTGCTTCCTCAAATGTACAGCCAGACAATCCTCCCCCAGTGAGGAGCATTAGTCGTGTACTGAATTGCATAAGCATGACCACCAATATATCGTTCCATCTTCCTTGGAGGAATGATCTCTGTCTGTTGAATAAAATTTTTTGGTATTCCTCCTCCAAGATAGATAACACCAGTTTTTTTCTGCATTTTCAACGAATGTAGCAAGTTCACTTGCATCAGAAATTTGATCGATGACTAGCTTGGCACCATTCCGATAGGCGGTAACCAAGCCAAACCAATTGACGAATCCGCAAGAGCTGGGACATAAACAGGTATATTGTATTTTGTACACGAGGCGAGAAGGCTTCGTCCATCTGGTCGCTCATCTATAATCTTCTCTCCAAGGTGTTTTAGAAAAGCACGACTACTCAATCGCACATCTCCAAGGGAAGTCCCAAAATCTCCAAGGTAGTGCTCAACTTTCTGGAACTCTTTTTCCTCAGCGAAAACATCGTAGATTCGATCAATTCCATTTCGATAGAGATCTTCATCGTTGATAAGATGAGTTCCTTTGTAATGCTTGACACCAAGATGTTCGCAGATGTCATGAAAGATATTTGCACCAGTCGAGACAATAGCATCCACATACCCATGTTCTACAACTTGGATAAGGCATTCCTGCATACCTGCAGGAATTAATGCACCGGAAATTCCTAAAATGATTTTAACATCGGAAGTTTCAAACATTTCTTTCCAGAGAAGATAACTTTCTCCAAGTTTTCTTCCCTGAAACCCAGTCAGACTCATTCGTTCAAGTAAGTGATCAACATTCGCCACAGGATACATAGGGTTTGTAGGAGAATTTAGCATAGCAGCAAGAGTTTTGGTCGGCAAAGTTTATACCAATGACGAATTCGAATCTTCCACAGGAAAAAGGAAAGGGATACAGAAGGAAAATATCTCATTTGAAGAGGGAATAAACATAAATTTACCTCTGCATCGATAAAAAATAGATAAAGGAATCAATTAAAGAGCATCAATTAGAGACTTGCGAGTAACAAGGCCAATGATCTTCTCACCGTCTTCAATAGGGATGGTACTGATGTTCTTTGCAAGCATCAGATTCACCACTTTTGAAACAGGAGTGTTAACTGATGTTGTGATTAGTGGACTTGACATAATATCTGCTGTTGTCACGTTTCTTAGTGCATTTTCAAAATGTTTATCAATCTCACTCTTGAGTTTGACAAGGATTTTGGCAATATCTGTCTCGGTCACAATACCAATAGCATTATGACTATCCATAACAATAAATCGTGTTGCACCATCACCAATCATACAACGATGCAGCTGTACAACACGATCATCCAGAGAGATTCGTGGAGCAATCTCTATCATAGTATCGATGGAAGCATCCGGGATTATAAATTTAAGAAGATCTCCAGCTGTCACCTGTCCAATTAATCGATGTTCATCATCCCATACAACAACCATTTTGTATCTCTGAAGCAGAGGGACTAACAAATCCACGTCCTGATCTTGGTAAACAGAGGTGAAATCTTCATGAGTTACATTTGCAACGCGAATTTGTGAGGCAGGAATATTGCCAGTCTTTTTGCTTCCCATCTTCATCGCAATGCTTCGGCGAGAGGCAGTGCCAACAACTAATCGATCGTGAGTAACAACGATGGGATCCACTCCTTCAGCAAGCATTTTATCAAGAGCCTCGGGGATTAATGCTGATTTAGCGATCGAAACGGGTTTGGACATAACATCCATCACGGTTAATTTCTGGTTCATTTTATGGATTCCTGATTTAAATTTATATACTCGACAAGGAATAAAGGAATTTCTCCTGCAGTTTCCAGAATTCTACCTGCAAGTACATCTCTCATCTGATGTTTCGGCACAGGTCAGATCATCTGTTCTTTTTTCAGAGCCAGCCGGTGCAAGGGAGGCGAAGAGGATCCCAACAATTCCACTTAACAGAGAGAGATTATTCAAATTGCAGAAATTCAAGAAGACTGATTTTCTTGAAAGTAAATATGGTTTTTTAACATCCGGAAATTAAGAGATTTTATTTATGATTTTGTTTCAGACTATCTAATATTTTGTAGACAAAGGAGAGCTCAGACGCTTTATATCCTTTCCTGTGCGTGGCAATTAGGACAAAGCAGAATACCATCAACTAGCATAAGATCCTCAGACATAACACCACAAACGCCACAGATACCACTTTTGTCACACGAACGATTGATCATAAGAAACTCAGTCATGATTTCATTGATCTCATTTGTGACACCAAGCAGGTCACGGACGGTGACAATGCCTATCACATTACCATCCGCATTTGTGACCGGCAATCTTCTCACTTTATGCTCTATCATTTTTTTTGCAGCAACAGAAACAGACGTCTCTTCATTCACGGTGATTAAGGGGATACTCATAATATTTTCGACACGAACTACTCCTGGAAGAAGATTTTTGACATTACCTTACAGATGAAATCTTTTTCAGTGACGATTCCCTTTGGACAACCGTTTTCAGTAATGATGCAACTGCCAACATCATCTCTACACATGAGACGTGCAGCTTCAACAGTGGTTGAGCCGACAGGAAGCATAGTTGTATCTGCCCTCATTATGTCTATTAGTCGTATTCCTCTCCAATTATCCGAAACGTCAGGGAGTGTACTCATCAGACTCATTTCACCTCCTCATAGATCTTGTTCTGATAATTATTGAGTAATACAACCTCTCAGTATAAATTCATTATCTTTTGAGTAATTTTTCTAGAATAATGCGCAGAAAAGATACACAATCAATTCAAGTCATATCCAGGATAACTTGTACTTTTTGTTTCCATTCAGCATTCAGTAAAGTATTTAATTAGGCATAGAGAGTGTATTTGATAGATATAATAAACATAAAAGAAGAGTATTTGAATTATTTATGGATATCTATACAAATTTTCATTTAGAACATGAACGTTTATATTTCTTTAGAGCGGAGATAATACACATTCCTGTTAAGGTGTTCTCATGGCAGTAATGACGCGCATAAAAGGATTTTTTTCAAAGTTGTTTGGAAAAAAACGATCACGGGTTGGAATATATGGACCACCAAATGCTGGTAAGACTACACTTGCCAACCGAATAGTTCGTGATGTAACTGGTGAAGCAATTGGTCCTGTGAGTGAGGTTCCACATGAAACTCGTCGAGCCAGGAGAAAAGGAGGTGTAGAAATCAATAACGGTGGAAACAAACTTCTGATTGATATTGTAGACACTCCAGGCGTTACCACAAAGATCGATTATCACGAATTTCTTGAGTACGGTATGGATCAAGATGAGGCAATCGCACGAGCCCGCGAAGCAACAGAAGGAGTCGCCGAGGCAATGCACTGGTTACGTGAAGATATAGACGGCGTCATCTATGTGCTTGACAGTACCCAGGATCCATTTTTGCACGTAAACATTATGATGGTTGGTATTATTGAATCTCGCAAACTGCCAGTTATAATTGTTGCTAACAAGATAGATTTACCCGATGCCGCACCACAACGAATCAAGAGTGCTTTTCCACAGCATCCGGTTGTGATGATATCTGGTCTTGAGGGAAACAATATGGACGAACTATATGCACAGATTACTGAAATATTCGGGTGAGAAAAATGATTCAAGGTGTTCAAATTGATATGCTCTCAAGTGATCGCTTGAGCAAAATGACGTCAATGGAAAAAATTCGTTTGATTCTTGATGATGTTCATCAAGGATATATTGTAGTTTTGGAAAAGGGGTTAACTCCGGAGGAACAAGGAAAACTCTTAGAGACAACAATGATGGAAATATCACCAGGTGGTTTTTCAGGCATTGAGATCGAGACATATCCTTCAGTCGGAGGGGGTTCAGAAGGAAGCCTATTCTCAAAATTGTTTGGATGGGGAAAAAATCCTACTGGAAGATTAATGGTAATCGGCCCAGTCGATCAATTGAAAATGATTACCCGTGAAAAAGATCGCCTAATTGCCTGGGCCTCTTCTGCACAGTAAACATCATTTCATTCATCTAACAGATACAACCATGCCACATAAGTGTACTCAATGCGGACGCGAGTTTCGCGATGGTTCCGTGGAGATTCTCCGAGGATGCCCCAGCTGCGGCGGAAAAAAGTTTCTTTACGTGAGTGAAGGCGTGCGTAATTCAGATATTTTAGAGGAAAAAAGCATTGCTGATATTGCACAGGAAACAAGGCAGGAAATTCTTGAGATTAGAGAGCAGGTGCCTGCTTCAAAACCTACAGATATTCTTGAACGAGTAGAAAGTGTTCGTATTGTTAGCCCAGGCAAATATGAACTAAACCTAGAGAGACTTGCTATGTCTCAGGACATTATCATTGGAGTTGCTGATGGGAAGTATATGCTTGATCTTCCATCAATGTCAAAGAAAAAACAGAAAAAATAATTTCATTTATTATATGCTTTTTAGGAAAGATTCAGGTCTACACCAGCCGTATACTCAATTAGAAAATCACAACGTGTCAGAAATCGCTCCACATTTCTTATGGACTTATATCTATTCATAGAACATTTTGCTCAGATAAATAGCATTTCTGACATAGAATAATGAGTTATGATCAGACAGCACTACGTGCTGTAGTATCACGTGAATATATATGCAACAATTACTTTTCACGAAGAGATAGGAGGGATTCTAGGAGGAGGAAAATAATTTTCTAACAAAATTCTACAATATGAGTAATGAAAAAAGAAAATTAATATTGGGGAGATTTACATCATACCGGGCATGCCACCCATGCCACCAGCTCCACCCATTGCAGCCATTTCTTCTGGAGATGGTCCCGCAGATTTTGCAGCGGCTATAACATCATCAATTCTAAGAATCATGACTGCGGCCTCAGCTGCGGAGGCAATTGCTTGAGTCTTAACCCGAAGTGGTTCAACAACGCCAGCTGCAAGCATATCAACTGGCTTCCCCTCAAAGACATCCAGACCAAAGGTTTTCTCATCTTTCTCGTGAGCAGCACGAAGCTCAACAAGCTTGTCAATCGGGTCAAGACCTGCATTCTCTGCAAGGGTTCTAGGAATTACTTCAAGTGCAGATGCAAATGCCTCAATTGCAAGCTGAATACGCCCACCCTGAGTTGCTGCATATTCACGAAGTCTGAGAGATAGTTCAACCTCTGGAGCACCACCACCTGCAACAATCTTCTTATCCTCAACAACAACACCAACAACACGGAGAGCATCCTCAAGTGCGCGACCAAGTTCATCGACTACATGTTCAGTTCCTCCCTTAATGATGATGGATACAGCCTTCGGATTCTTGCATTTTTCTACAAAGATCATCTCTTCGCCGCCAACTTTGCGCTCTTCAACAAGACCGGCAACACCAAGTTCCTCGGCACTAATTGCATCAATGGAAGAGATCAAGGCACCACCTGTTGCACGGGCAAGTTTCTCCATATCCGATTTCTTAACACGACGAACTGCAAGAATACCTGCTTTGGAGAGATAGTGCTGTGCTATATCGTCGATACCCTTTTGACAAAAGAGAACATTAGCACCAGACGCCTTAATCTTCTCAACAATGCTCTTAATCATGCGCTCTTCTTCGTCAAGGAACAGCTGAAGCTGATCAGGACTGGTAATGCTAATTTCTGCGTCAACCTCAGTCTTCTTGTACTCAACAGCAGCATTAAGAAGAAGAATCTTTGCGTTGTTAACTATCTTCGGCATGCCTGGGTGAACACGCTCCTTGTCGATGATCATACCTTCGACAATCTCGGAGTCCTCAATGGCACCTCCAACACGCTTCTCAACCTTAACGTTCTCGGTATCAACAGTGCCATCTGCATCGGCAACAAGCGTTACTGCACGAACAATTAAGTCACAGAGCTTGTCCTTAGAAGCTTCAGCGTTCTTACCAGTCATTGCAGTGCCCGCAATTTTTGCAAGAATTTCCTTATCTTCTGCCTTAACATCTACAGCAATGGTCTTAAGGAGCTCCTGGGCCTTCTCTGCAGCACGACGGTATCCAAGTGTAATAACGGTTGGGTGAACATCCTGCTCAAGAAGCTCTTCAGATTTCTTCAGTAGTTCTCCAGCGATAACAACTGCAGTGGTAGTCCCATCGCCAACTTCGTCGTCCTGGGTCTTTGCAACCTCAACCATCATTTTTGCAGCAGGATGCTCAATGTCCATCTCTTTGAGAATGGTCACTCCATCATTGGTAATGACAACATCACCAATAGTGTCGACAAGCATTTTGTCCATTCCTTTCGGACCGAGAGTGGTTCTTACTGCACCGGCAACTGCCTTCGCTGCAGCAATGTTCATGCTCTGGGCATCCCGTCCACGAGTACGGGATCCACCTTCTTTAAGAATCAGAATAGGCTGTCCGCCAAGTTGTGCTGACATGATTTCTATCTCCAAATACTCTGTAAAATACAGAGTAATGTATGCAAATTAGATTGCTTTGTTGTTCTATATAAATATAATTGTATTGCAAATGTATTCGGACAAAAATCTAAGAGAATTTTTCAAATGCAAGGGGCCTCAATCAAGGCGCGCCCTTCAACGAAAAGAAAAGGCATGTTGTTTTAAACGCAAACCCGATATGACATCTGAATTTAGATGGAGAAGAAAGAAAAAAAAAGTTTCATGAATATATCTAAAAGAGGAGAGAACCACACTGACAAACAAATGCATCAAAATCAACAGGAAAAAAAACACCCCATCACAAGATTGCTAAAACTCCATAGTACCAATGAAATAATTATCTATGTTGAGTAGTGCCCATAAGAGATGAACTGGAAATACATTTTTTTGCAACGTTTAAAAATATATTATTTATCCATCATCATCTCAAGCAAAACAGAACCGTCAGATACATCTTTCAATTTATTCTCCCCTATGACAAGTGTTTTACCAATCATTCTTTCCTTGCGATAGTCTGAGACCACACATAGTGAATGAGTTCCAGAAATCTGCGAAATGTTCCCAACCAACTCAGCTCGATGAACAGTCTTCTGTGCCGTTCCATAACAAGTGAGAATTGTCTCATCCTCAAACACCGCAAATGCATGAAACGGAGCACGGCGAAGTTCCTGCACACTGATACCTATTGAGCGCAAGCGATTGACTGGTTGATGATACACGTAAGTATTATTGCCAGGTCCTGACGGGAGATGTGCAGGTATTCGCTTTTCAACAGCAGGGGTATAACACAGAAGATCTATCGGCATCAGAATGTCATCATCGAACAACTCCTCAAGTCGCAGAGCAATATCAAGCGTTGTGCCCATACCACATTCATACTTGCTGATAGTTCGACGGGAAACACCAAGAGCATGGGCAAGATATCCAAGTGACATTGACTGTTCCTCTCGAAGTTTCCGAAGTCTATCAGAATCGATGTTCACATAGAGGCCACCGGGAGATGCATATACCAGGGGTAGAACACCATCTATGAGATAATCATATAAGGTCGCAGGAGAGATGGCAGCGATATCATACCTCAGATAAATGGCACCGCGCTCAAGCGGGATCGTGCGCGCACGTTCCCCAATAATTAGAGGGATAGCACTTAGATGTCTGGCAATTTTGTCCAGATCCCAGGAGATGTCCTCATTAACACTATCTATCTGAGACACAACCTTGATGACTAATAGATGCTCTCCATCAGAAGTCATCAGATCAAAACTTCGCGGACGTATCTCACAGCGTTCTGATACATTGTAGCCTGCCATAATCAGAATGCTGACCACGTTCTGAAGCAGTCTGTTGTTGGACATGATCTATAATCGTAATAGTAATTCAGTTCAATAAATTAGTATCGATAAAATGTATCTCGGTATAGATGACACAGACTCTCCAAATGGTATGTGTACAACCTATCTGGGCGCAATGATTGCAGAACATCTTCTGCGCGCAGGATACACCATTGGGGAGTCACGACTAATTCGTCTCAACCCAAATGTAATCTGGAAAACACGAGGCAATGCTGCAATCTGTCTGGAAATTTCCAATGGAACACCAGCAGGGGTCTTTAATGTCGCGTGTAAACTGGTCGAGAAATTTGCAGAATTTAACTGTGAAAACACCAATCCAGGGGTAGTCGTCGTTAATGAACAACCAGATCCTGCATTCTACTATAAAGCACTTCAAAGGTTCTGTACCATCGATGAGACAATATATCAGCTGGATAAAATTGAGGCACTCTACCGTGGTTACAAATATGGTCGCGGACTAATCGGTGCTCTGGCTGCAGTATCATCTGTTTTACCCGATGCAACGTATGAATTGCTCGCCTATCGATCAGAGAGAAGATTTGGAACACCACGAGAGATTGTGGCGGAGAGTTTCTTCTCGTCTGCCACCGCAACGTTTCCTCACACCTGGGACACTGTGGATACAACCGCAGGTACAGTTGTCTGTGTGCCTCACGGAAAGGATCCCGTTCTTTATGGCATACGTGGAGATTCTCCATATTGGGTAATGCGTTCCGCAAAAATGCTTATCTCCGAATACCCAGCAATTTCCAAAATCTGGAAAACGAATCAAGGGACAGATGCACATCTTTTAGACTACGAAGGAAATCCACAGGAAGGATACTCTTACCGCATCAATGGGGTTGTATCTGGAACTCCAATAACCAGATGTGGTGGCCATGTTGAGTTTTTTTTCGCTCCAGATGTGGGTGGACCAGGAATGAGAGTATTTGCATTTGAACCTACAAAAAATTTCCGACATACAGTACGTAAACTTTTGCCTGGAGATAAACTCACGATCTGTGGAAGTTGGAGGAGAAATGCACTGCATTTAGAAAAATTTCGAGCAAATTTCCTTCAACCTATGTGGACTCGGCGATCTCCAAAGTGTCCGAGTTGTGGAGGGCGTATGACATCGGCAGGAAATGAAAAAGGATACAAATGTCGCAGCTGTGCCTGGCGTATTAGAACACTGGAAATGAAAAAACATATAAGAACGATTACCGAGGGGTGGTATGAAGTACCACCATCAGCGAGGCGACATTTGGCAAAACCAATTGCGCGAATCCAAGAAAACATGACATAAGCGCGTGAATAAAAACTGAGTAAAATACACATAGAAAGAGAAGATAACACCACTCCACATCAAAGAAGTACAAAACAAAGACACGGAAGGAGAAGATCACATTTTATTCGAGGGACGATGCCACAGCGTTCCAGAAATATCTTAAAGAAAAGAACTAATCCACTCACATCGTGGTTGAGCATAAACTCTATGGAATCACGTACTTAGAAGGAAATATTGCCGCATTTAAAAAACTCATTACCAAATATCTTACAAGAGAAGAAGATAAGGATCTAAATCAGATCAAAATCGAACTGGAAAACTGTGAGAAAAATCTTGCCGAATTTTGTTATACACAAAATTGATGATTTACTAACCAATGCAACACCCATACAACAACTCACAAAGCTCAAAAATATTACCGTGGACCATAACGATGAAATACAGTGATAGATTCGCAATCCTCAAGATTTTTGAGAACAACAAACTCCTAGAAATTGAAAAGAAAAAAAAGAATATAAACTCATAGGTATAAAGAATCCACAAGAATTACGCATCACGTATGCCTACACTGAACTTAGTCGTATTAGATCAGAGGAACTCAAGGAAACCAATATCACGACCCACATCCAGACAGCATCGACAACAATATTCGTTGTCACAACAGGAACTGAGATTGTACTTACCAAATGATATTGACGATCTTAGAACGTTCCTTGAGCCCCTTTAATCTGGATGATGATTTGAACCAATTTATTGATGCAATTTTTTTCAAACAGGCATTAAGTGCAAAAATTCATGAACGTGTTTCATATGGAGTTACAACTAAATCGAAAATTCTTAATGTTTTTAAAGCATCGACTTTTCCACTTGGCATAACCAAAGATGTGATCTCCTTTGATATATCAGAAGAGTACCGTTCAGGAATCGTAGATGATCTCCACAAACATGATATCATCAAAGGAAGAGACGGCAGGATTAAAAGTTACTAACACATAATATTATAGTTAGGTGGGGGATGTGGAGTACAAAGCAGTGTGGATACTGCTGCCCTCACCCAACATAACTTATTTTCCAATATCTTATTGCCATATCTCGATTAACTATAAGGAAGAATTCTTGGGTTAGGTAATGTAAAATGCACAAACATTGTAATAATCCTGTAAAACAGTTTATTCCTCGCGTAGGTATGACAGTAAACGAGATGGTTTTGGAGATGGCAAGAGCAGGAGCGTACAATGGTGGCAGCCTAGCCCACGCAGTGGACGTTTATGAAAAAATGCTAACCGATCCAGATATGACAAAATTTTTTGGGTTATCGGGGGCGATGGTTCCAGCAGGGATGGGAGGAATTGTATCCACATTAATTGAAAAAGGATACATAGATATCCTCACGTCAACAGGTGCAAACCTTACGCATGATTTAATCGAAGCTATCGGTTGCCATCATTACCACGGTCAGGCAGAGTGTAATGATCTGGAACTCCGGCAGGATGAAATCAACAGAATATATGATGTGTTCCTCCCAAACGAAGCGTATGAAAGACTAGAAGAATTCATTCAGGATGTGTTCAATGAACTACCAGAGCAACCAATTACTATTAGTAAGTTGCTGCAAACAATCGGCAGAAGGGTAGAGACAGGAATACTAGCAACTGCAGCAAAGTACGATATTCCAGTCTATTGCCCTGCATTTCAGGATTCTGTGCTCGGTCTTCAGTACTGGATGTATTCTCAATTCCATAAGAAAACGATATTGGATGCAATCGGGGATATGCATGATTTGTTGAACAGAGTGTTTTCAGTAAAAAAAGCAGGGGCAGTTCTTGTTGGAGGTGGAGTTCCGAAAAACTTTACTTTGCAAACAATGTTAATGACAGAACAGGCGTTTACGTACGTGATCCAACTAACCGGTGATCGACCGGATCTTGGTGGGTTATCCGGTGCAACACTGAATGAAGCGAAATCGTGGGGTAAAATTAATGATTATGGTACTGGGGTAACGGTGTACGGTGATGCAACAATTACACTTCCGATTTTAACTACTGCAACACTTGAACGATTGGAGCGGATATAAATGACAGATCTTCTTCTCGCACTAGATGTGAAGAGAAAGGAAAAGGCAATCCAAGTGGCTAGAGCATGTGCAGATGAAGTAGATGCGATTAAAATTGGATATCCACTAGTCCTCTCAACAGGTCTAGGTATTGTAAAGGATCTTGAAGAGATAGAGGTTCCAATTATTGCAGATTTCAAAGTTGCCGACATTCCAAACACAAACTTACAGATATGTAAAGAGGTGTTTGAAGCAGGATGCTCTGGTATCATAACACATGCTTTCTGCGGAAAAGATTCACTTGCAACCTGTGTGGATGTAGCACATGAATACGATGGAATCTGTTTGGTGGTCTGTGAAATGAGCCATCCAGGAGCTCTTGATTTTCTATCCGGGACAAATGCTGAACGAATGGCAAAGATGGCAAAAATAGTAGGAGCAGATGGGATTATTTCACCTGCAACACGTCCTGAACGAACGGCCACTCTTCGAAGAATTGTTGGCACATCGATGAAGATCTATTCTCCGGGTGTAGGAGCCCAAGGTGCACAGGTGGAGGAGATAAAGAAGTACGTGGATGGGATTATTGTTGGCCGAGCAATCTATGACGCAACTGATCCGAAAGAGGCAGCACATCTATTTCGCATGCAGGCAAAATAAAAAATTTCCGTAAAAAAATTATTTAAATTTTTTTTGAGAGAAAACTGAATGAAAATTCGTTCATTAACAATAAAGTATGTATTGCAGAAAATGGATTGTAATTGACAATGAGGGTACACGGAATTAAAAAAATCACAGATATGTCTCAAAAATAATGTATCAAGCTTTTTAGGAGAAAATCAGATGAAATAATGAGTTGAGTCAATGTATATAATATAAGATAAATAACATCATAAAAAATCATAAAAACAAATACTATATATAATTATAATAAATCCCTTATCCGATTAGTGTGCATGTCGAAAAAGGTGTCAGAAAACACACATAAACTTGTATTCCAAATATTAGCATATTTCCAGTAATGGGGAAGTTAATGGAGAAAAAGATGTCAGATATGAATATCATATGTCTGTGAAACAGACAAAAATTAATGTACATTGGATGGAAAATCATCATAACAATTCCAAAATCAAAAAAGAGGAAGATACAAGCTGGTCAGATCTCTTCTGGATAAAACAATAAGTAAATAATAGAGACACACTCTAACAACTCCCGAACTATAATTGCAATCATTGCAATTGAACATTATGATTAGATAAACAATCAATCATATAATATTTAAAACAAAAATCACATTATCATATTATCAATCTTCAATACAATCGTAAATAAATAGTGCCATAAAAGGATTCAATGTCAGCATGTAGGTGAGAAAAGACGAAGAATTGAAGAACATTCCGCTTGTACCAATTTAATGGGATATAGAATTCTCAATTTCAGAAATAATCTTAAGAGCCAGGATAGAAAACGAGCACACCCACTAACATCAATGGTATAATAAATAGCCAAGTCCATGCCTCAAATATACAGTTGGCAACTAATCAAAACCAATCTCAAAAATTTTCGTTATGGACAAGAATAGAAATTGAACATCACAGATATCAGAGTTCACTACATTCAAAACGTGAAAAAGCACAAACTGTTTTTCAAAAAGAATTATGTAAATCGTTCCAGATGTACAATATTCACTGGAATATTTAGAGAGTTTCGGGTGTGGAATGAAAACTGTCTGGGAATAGTTAGCCACGCAGAAATTTTTTCCAATATTTGACCATGATCGCGAATATAGGTGGTGAGAAAAGGGAGACTCCCTTCATTAAAAATACCATAACAAACAGGTGCAATCCTAAGGGCAGCGGTGATGAAAGGGCGATCTGCGTGAACCATTTGTGCGCCAAATGGAGGGTTCATGACTACAGTATCGGCGGTGAGATCGAAATCAATATCATCTATGCATGCCTCAGAAAAAGTGATATCAACACCAAAAAATTCCGCATTTTCCCGAGCGATAGCAAGGGCCACAGGATCAAAATCAATCGCAATAACATCAGCACCAAGCAATGCAGCTGCAATAGAGAGCATTCCAGTGCCACAGCCGAGATCACATACATGGAGGTTGGAAATATCACCGTTCATTGCGGCATGATACAGCATCCGAGCGGCAAGCGGAGCAGGAGTCATGTACTGTTCTGCTTCGAGGCGAGGTGATCTGAAACCATGGACGTTTTGTAGCTGTATTTCAAGTTGACGGAGTTTCATGGTTACACAATTTCATCAATTGAGTAGTCAGCCCAGCTGCGAAGTCCAAGAACTATCTCAAATTCTGCGGGGGAGAGGACTGGCATCGGAAACCGATTCTGATCATCTAGGGCGAGGCGG
This sequence comes from Methanocorpusculum sp., assembly GCA_029986255.1. Classification (GTDB taxonomy): domain Archaea; phylum Halobacteriota; class Methanomicrobia; order Methanomicrobiales; family Methanocorpusculaceae; genus Methanocorpusculum. The sequence goes on from DALTYD010000015.1 coordinate 13,835, forward strand.
GGACAGGCAGTATTTACATATGCATCAAAACCAAGGTTGCGCAACTGCATTTCAGAAATATCACGAATAAGAATGATCGAAGCTTTGTCTGTAAGCGATACAAGACGATAGGCAAGTTCTTTCCGGCACTGACCAGACTTACTAGAGAGCAATATACCAAATGTTTTGGCGGTTTTGGCTATTTCTATCTGTAAAAATCGTTGTCGAAGTAAGCGATCAGCAGAAATTTCCTGCACGCCACCATCGCTATATGGATCGAGAGAGAAGGTAGGTTTTCCAGTTGCAAGAGAGACACCAATTGCGTGGAAAACACCAGTTCCAATGAAGAGATATGCGTCTACATCTGCAGATTTTGCAGCAGAATAGGTACATCCAAGTATCTGCCCTGGATATGGAGTGCGAGGAGAGGGGCGACCAATGATAGCAGTAACACCGTGTTCTATGAGCCAATAACGCATATTCTCAATTTGATGAGCATGCTGAATTGTCGTAACAAGACCTATACACTGATAGTGAGAGAGAACAGCAACTGCGGAGGCAAGAATGTCCAAGTTAATATCCTGCTTAAACGGAATGTATATGACATTTTTCTCGGAGGATATGGATGAGTGACCAATGTGAATGAGAACATCAACATCATCAAGAGCATCAAGTGCAAGATCACATGCTCCCCAACAGGCATCACCACAAATAATTACATCAAAACCTTCATTACGAAGTGTGTTAGCAAGTGTTGGTGTTTCACGTTTGAGTCCTTCTGGAAGCTGGATTGCAACGCGTTTTACGTTGCGGATATGAAGATCAGTTATGAGGTTAGTAAGAGGGATCATTGTGCTCGACCTCGAGAAGAAGAAGTGGATATATAATGAGATTATAATAATATTTGATCCAAAAAGAGAAACATCTATCGAAAACAAACAATACTCTCAACAGATACTTTTCAGAAAATGTAAAACCAATCTAAAAGGATAAAGAGGATAAAAATGAGGAGGAGAAACAAGTGAAAGAGTGTTTTGGAAAAGTGTGATATGGCACAGAAAAGAAAGAATAACACATATGGATATAAGAGATAACCTGAGTTTTCAATTATCAAAATCAGAAATAATAAAAATAATAACAAAAATAGGATTATTCAGTTTGCACAATCTGGATTTCAATCTTCAAGGAATCAACCATCCATTCCTTAGAGAGCAATGGTATAGGAATTGCACTAGTTGTCATCAGTGCGGAAATAACAAGCATTGATGCGCGCACCTCATCGGCGATCAGATCCTTTCTAACATCAATAAGCTTTGCAACACGAGAATCCATCACAACCACTTCACAACCTATCTTTGCATCAACCGCAAGGAAAGATTGTTTGCGCATCTCCTGAATCCTACGAATAACCTCACGAGCATATCCCTCTGATTCAAGTTCAGATGTTAACGTCACATCCACATATACCATACTCCCATCATCACCAAGTGGCGATGAAAACACATTTTGAGGCATCCTTTCCTCAAACACCATGTGTTCTTCACTTAGTTCAGTCACAAATCCCCCCCATTCCATTAAAATCCTCCCATCACGGGCAAGGATTTTCTTCAAAGCAGTACCATCAGCCGCCTCGATAAACGCTTTCACCTTTGAACTATCACGACCAAACTGCTTCCCAATAACCTTCATTACGGGTAGAGCCGTCCACTCAACCTGTTCCCAAATACCAGAGACAGAACGCACCACACGGGCATTCGCCCGCATACAGCACAGATCATTCATCCTAGAGATTGCATCGGCAACTAATGGAGAAGCAGTTGCAACCACAACTTCACGAACTGGCCAACGACCCTTCCGCTTCCCATTTTGACGGGCATTCGCTACCGCCTCATCAAACTCCTGCACAATCTTCATCTCATCCTCCAAAGCAGAATCAATCAACAATGCATTTCCAAAAAACCAGTCTTGCATATGAACAGATTCTAACTCGTCTGAGAGACGGAGATTTTGATACATCGCTTCCGTAATATGAGGCGCAAACGGTGCAAGGATTGTAAGAAGTCTGCGAAGAACATAATACATTGCATCATACACCTGCCGCTTAGATACTGAATCACCCTCAAGCCACATTCGAGGGCGCACTAACTGCACATACCAGCGCGAGAGTTCATCTAGAACAAATGTTGCAATTGAACGGGTGGCACGGTGTAGATTACAGATTTCCATCTCTTTAGTCACCTGGACCGCAAGTGTATTCACGCGACTTATCAACCAGCGATCCACTGTATCAAACTCTGCAAGATTATCTTCGATAACTGATGGATCCCAAACAGCTTTGGAAATTGTCGATGATGGTCTGTAACTATCCAGCTGCATATACGGCAGAGGGAATCGATACACATTCCATAACACATTGAACATACGATGAGTTGTTTTCACACCATCCATCGAAAATCGAAGATCATCCCAAGGTGCACTCGCCATTAGGATATACAGCCGAAACACATCCACACCAAACTGGGAAATAACATCTTCAGGAACAATTACATTGCCGAGACTCTTACTCATTTTCTTTCCATTCGAATCTAGTGCAAATCCATGCATTAACACAGACTTATACGGAGATTTTCCAAACGCAATCGTCGAAAGAACAAGCTGCGAATAAAACCAACCGCGAGTTTGATCCTGACCTTCCAAAATGAACTCAGCTGGCCAATTTTCCTCTAATTCTTCGGTTTCTTGGGGATATTTAAGAGTTGCCCATGAAGCAACACCCGAGTCATACCATACATCAAAGATATCGGATATCCGCCGCATGGTCCCTCCGCACTCACAGGGGATCGTAACATCATCCACATATGGACGATGAGGATCCATTATCTTCTGACCAGACAATTGTTCGAGTTCATAGTAGCGACCAATCACATGATATTTGTCACAATCAGGGCATATCCAAATTGGAATTGGAATACCCCAGTATCGTTGCCGAGAGATGCACCAATCATGGGCATCCTCAATCCAGTCATGAAACCGGGCAGAACCTGCCCATGAAGGATACCATGTGACTTCATCTGCAATTTCGGCAAGCATTTTGTCTCGAACATCCTTGACTTTCAGGAACCACTGTGATGTCGCCCGGTAAATGATTGGAGTTTTACATCGCCAACAATGGCCATAACGATGAGTGATAGTGCGTTTTGCAAGAAGCGCTGAACCAAGAGTCTCAATAATTTTGTTGTTTGTCTCCTCATCTTTAACATAGAGACCTGCAAAAATACCAGCCTCATCTGTAAAATTGCCATTTCCATCTACAGGGCAAATAATTGGGAGATTTTCCCGAAGACCAATGAGATAATCGTCCCATCCATGGCCAGGAGCAATATGCACAATTCCAGTATTCTCCATAGTGACATAGTCAGCGAGTACTACGCAATGCTCAATCTGTTCCTGTAACGGCACCTTTGAAAACAGTGAAGATGTGTATTTGACTCCAGCAAGTTCGGCACCTGATTTAGTCTCTAAAACCGAATAATCATGATATTTACCATATTTGAGTATCTGCTCTACGAGATCTTTGGCAATCCAGAGATATTCAGTATTACCATCCTTCACTGCTCGAACTCTGGCATAGATGAAATCTGGATTAACTGCAACAGCAACATTCGCTGGAAGGGTCCAAGGGGTTGTTGTCCAAATAACAAAATATTCATTTTCACAATCAACGATTGGAAACTTAACAAAAATAGAAGGATCAGTTTCATCTCCATACTCTACTTCTGCATCAGCAATGGCAGTTCCACAACGAGGACACCAGTTAACGACGCGACTTCCGCGTTCAAGCATTTTTTCCTCTTCACAGCGCTTGAGAGTGTGCCAGGCAGCTTCAATGTAACCAGAGTCCACCGTCTGATAAGAATTGTCAAAGTCCATCCAGACACCAAGGTTTTTGAACTGAACGGACATCAAATCTCTGTGAGTAATGGCAAATTCACGACATTCTTCAATGAATTTTGCGACCCCATATTTTTCGATGTCAAATTTGTTTTTAAATCCGAATTTCTCCTCAACCTTTACCTCAATAGGGAGGCCGTGCATATCGTATCCAGCACGATCCACAACGTTTTTTCCAGTCATAGAGTGATAACGGATGATACTATCTTTAAGAATTTTGTTCCATGCCGTTCCTAAGTGGATGTAGCCAGTAGTATATGGCGGTCCATCCACGAAAAGCCATGAGGTTCCTGTGAAGCGGAGTTCTCTGGTTTTTTGATAGATTTTGTTAACGGTCCAGTATGTACGGATGTTGGATTCTATAGTTGCAGCAGCGTAGCTTTCGGCGACTTCTTTCACAGTATATTCCTCATAAATAGTATCAGTATATTTTAGTAGTGATGATAGATAGTAATTTGGGAGAAAGAAATACCTCATCTTCATACTCAAATGAGACATTTAGACTTCGTAAACATCTTATAAAGAGAGAGACTGGATGAGATGGTTATATATAACCTGTAATATTGTTTTTCTGAAAAATGAGAATTAAGAAAGAAGAGGGAAGAATAGTGACGAAATACGAAAATTAGAGGATTTAATGATCAATCATTTATAAACCGGAGAAGGAAGAAGAAACGATAGCAATATCTCTTCTTATGAGATTTCTAGTGAGGGCCCAGATATATTATCTAACCTATAGATGTATACACCTTCCTGTTGAAATATTAAAAAAGAACACAAATTGATGTAGTTTGCCAGCAAAAGAGTTATGGAACTATGCGAGTATATATTTATGGAGAGAAAATCCTTACAGCCGTCGCAATTCCTGTAGAATCCGTCACCCCAGAACTTGGTAATCTCATGGATGAGATGTTATCACTCATGCGAGAAAAACACGGGATTGGTCTCGCCGCCCCACAAATTGGCATATCTCAACGATTTTTTGTGATGAACACAGGTGGCAAAGTTCGCAAAGTAATCAATCCAGAAATACTTTCATCAAGCGACACCACAGGGGAAATGAATGAAGGATGCCTTTCCATCCCAGGTATTCACAAAAAAGTTCGAAGATCAAAACGAATCATTGTGCGGTATCTGACGGATACAGGCGAAACTGTTGAAGAAGAACTTAAAAATTATCCAGCACGAGTGTTTCAGCATGAATTTGATCACCTTAACGGTGTACTATTCATTGATCATCTCTCATCGATTTCCCGCAAATTAGTGTCACATGAACTGAAGAGACTCACGGAAACTACAACAAAACAGGAGAATACACAATGAGAGTATTATTTATGGGAACCCCTGTTTATGCGATCCCTGCACTGGAAGCAGTTGCAACCCAACATGAGATTGTTGGAGTAGTAACACGGGAGGATAAACCAAATCGAAGAGGGCATAAAATCGCGTTTTCACCTGTAAAGGAGTGGGCGTTGGCACACGATGTCCCTATATTTCAGCCGAAAACAATGCAAGACAAAAAACTGGAAAAAGAACTTGCAGCTCTTACACCAGATGTTGGAGTAGTAGTGGCCTTTGGGATGATAATTCCAGAAGAGATTATTAATCTACCAAAATATAAGATGATCAATATTCACGGATCATTGCTACCTCACTATCGAGGTGCGGCACCGATGCAATATGCAGTGCTAAACGGTGAAGCAGAGACAGGAATATCAATAATGTACATCACACCTGAGCTAGATGCTGGCGATGTGATTCTGTCACGATCGCTGGATGTGGGTGAAAATGAAACATTCGGGGAGCTACATGACAGACTGGCGACTCTCGGAGCTGAAGCACTGATTGATGTGCTAAATTTAATTGAGAATGGGAGAGCTTCTGCTATTCCACAAAATGCAGCGGATGCGACGTTTGCACCATCAATTACGAAGGAAGAGTGTATAATTAATTGGACAATGACAGCAAATGTGATCCACAATCACATTCGTGGCCTATCACCCACACCATGCGCGAATACCCGACTTCCAGATGGGAAACGATTGTTAATTTACCGAAGCGAACAAGAACACGCGAACTATACAGGAAAGCCAGGTGAAGTAGTTGATGTGATAAAGAAAAAAGGACCTGTGATAATGACAGGAGGCGGAGCAATCTGTATCATATCGGCGAAACCAGAAGGAAAACGAGAAATGCCAGGATTTGAGCTGATGAATGGACACTATCTAAAAATAGGAGATTTACTTGGATACAATCCTACAACAACATGATAGAATATCAAATGTCAACCAAAATTACAGTCTATCCACATCGTGCACCACTCCAAACAATCCTATCTTGGTAAACGCCGCAAGAACTTCAGAATCTGGCATATCACACCTATAAAATAGATGCGTTGCACAGTCGCAATCAGAACAGCCAAACGCTGGGACACCAACACCACCGATAATTTCTGCAAGCGCACATTCAAGATCAGACTCCGTTCTTGCGCAGATCACTTTCCGAAGCCGGACAGAGGGAGCCTCCATAAAATAATCAATATGCCACTTTGGACTACGATACTGTTTATGATAGAATCGGATATGGCGACTCACGCGAGAAAGGCCACCATTGCCAAGAGCAGAGCCGACATACAGATACCAACCGGGAAAAAAATCTCGTTCTCCAAGTGATCCAATCTTGATTCTCTGTGATATTAGGCATTCGAGTAACAAACAGTATATTCCCTTATCCATATCTAGACACTTCCGCCTGAGCGAGGAGGACATCACGCATTGCATCTGATGGGACAGGAATATCATGACCACACCACAGTGATTCGATGTGGAGATTCGCAAGACGATTGATGGAGGTCACAAGATCAACATGATTACCAGTTGGAAGATCAGTCCTACCAAATGAACCATGAGGAAAAAGAGTGTCACCAGTAATTAATGCGCCGTCTTCTTCCCGATAAAGGCAGATACTACCACCCGTGTGTCCCGGCGTGTGAATGATCATGAACTCACCTATCCTATCTCCATCCGCGAGAGGTACAGCAGAAATACCTGGAGAACGTCCACCAAAATGGTCAGCAAGAGAGAGAAAATCATCAAAAAGAAACGGAAAATCCCTTTCGCCAATATATACCTTTGCATCACAAAGATCTATGAGATCCGGAAGGTTTGCCATATGATCGAAATGTCCATGGGTGAGAACAATAACATCGATCTGATCCTTGTATGGGGCAACAGTCATTACAGACTGAGAGGCATCGACAAGAATGTTTTCACTGACATATGAATTGGCACGCCACCCAACCTCTTTCAACCAGTAGATAGATTCACACATACTGTATAATAATAAGTGGGAAAAGCAAATGATATAATCGAATGTACTAAATGCGGTATGGATAACAAACCTAGACAATATACAGTATGTGCTGTAAAAAAATTCAAAAAATATAGATAGAAACACCTTAAAAACATTTTTTTTATCTCATGAAAAGAGATTTCTCTATGAATAATTAATTAAGAAACAATAGTCAATGGGAATACAATATCATTGGCATGGAATGACCCCTAAAAGCTTCCATAATTGGTTGCTTCAGCGAACATAAAGAGATATTAAACCAGAAATCAGAGATAAGTGATGATGATGACGTTCAAGAAAGAGAGATGCAAGATAGATTATCATATTCGAAGGATCACAATCTAATGCGATAAGAATGCAACAGTTCTTGCGATAGATACACAATTCAATTAGATCCATAATGAATTGAGTGCAACTAAACATTGAAAAATCACTAAAAAATATCTAAAATTAGATATATCAGATCAAGAATTATTTTGGAGCAAAAATTTTTAGAGGATACTTAACTAACAGTGCAAGAATTGGACAAAAGAACGTCGGGATTAACAGGATAAATAGGGACGCAGATAGAGAACCCATGACATCAGCAGCCCAACCTATGAACGACGATCCAATTCCACCGATCCCCATAGAAAATCCTAGGGTGAGACCTGAGGCTAATCCAACATTTTCAGGCATGAGATCTTGAGTCATGGTCACCGACATGACATAACAGGATGAAGCAAAGAACGCATACATCATCATACCAAGATACATAAGTAGATCATTTGTGGAAAATATTAGAATAAAAAACGGAATCACACATGAAAGACAAAGGAAAAGCATTTCTTTTCGACTGAACCTGTCCGAGAGGTAGCCACCTGCAACTTGCCCAAGAACACCAAAGAACAGCATGACAGTCACGATAATGGATACAGTAAAGGTGTCAAGACCACGGTGACCGATAAACAGCAGTGTTGGTAAGTAAGTAATAATGCTTATATACACCCATGCACGAAGAGAGCAAATGGATACAACAAGGCATGCAGGAACCCACCAATACTTTTTCTTTTCTGCAGTAATATTAGTTTTTTTAGAAATAGTTTTCATTTTCTTCACATGGAGATACGAGGATAAGAGGTGCTTTCGATTATTCTGATAAATCCAAATTGCCCCAACAATACCAGGTATC
>DALTYD010000045.1 GCA_029986255.1 Methanocorpusculum sp.
TTCAAAATAGTCAAGAATAAACAAACGATTTAAATAAAATATTTTTTCCAAATGAATCTAAAGGAATATGGCATAACCGCAATCCCTCAAAATCTCCTCATCAGTCTGAAAAGAGAGGGATTTCGAGAATATTGCAGAAATATTTTTAACTCTAAACACAAAAAAACAATTCCTAAACAGAGAGATATTTGATCAAGAGATAAAATAAATCAGAAAAAACAACTAAAATCTTGTTTTTTAATAGAATTAAAATCCCATCTATACCAAGAGTATATATGATATTCAAGAACATTGCGTCCGTTGAAACATCATGCTACATTGGAGGAAAGTTCATCAAATTGCTTCTCACACATGCACAAGTGAAGATCTCTTTTTGAAATGGATATCATCAATTGTACCTACCAGTTGGATTGTCTGTAGTTCAACCATTGAGAGAATTATTCACAGCATATTCGAGTATTGATAAGAGAGGGTAGCGATCAGAATCCTATGCACAACCTCTTCCCAATTTTAGATGAGCCTTCACAAGATGCTGCGCAGCAAGGGCACCTAAAAGTGACAATTCACCTGCGAGAACAGCAGTTGCGACAATCTCTGAAAATGCTTTCGCATGAACTCCAGGAGGCATTCCTCCACCAGCGACACCAAGCATAGATAAGCACGCCTGCTGCGTGGCAATTCCCGTCCCACCACCGACTGTACCCACCTGAAGTGATGGCAGGGATACTGAAACATACACTCCACCAGGGACAACATCCACCGTTGTAATTGCATTGCTTCCTTCCACAATATGAGCAGGATCTTGACCACAAGCTAAAAATATCGCCGCAATCATATTAGCAGCATGAGCATTAAACCCAAGTGACACGGCACGTGCTGACCCCACTAAATTCTTCCGTGTGTTCACCTCCATGAGAGTTTTTGCGTCCGTCTTAAATTTTGATGCAACAAGATCATCCGGCAAAAATACACCCGCAACAATGGTTTTTCCGCGTCCTTCAATTACATTTATTGCAGATGGTTTCTTATCGCAGCACATATTTCCAGACGTTGACACGAGTCGTGCTCCTGTCTTGGCCTCAATCAATTTTGCAGCAGCCTCTGATGCAATCGTCGCCATATTCATCCCCATCGCATCCTTTGTATCAAACTCAAACCGCACAAACACATTTGTTCCAACCACATACGTCGTAAGGCCAACAAGTTCTCCATAATGAGTTGTTTCCTCTGCAGCAATCTTCAATAAAAGAAGATTATCTTCAGCCCAATGGGCTACCTCTGTTGCATGCGCAACTGAGGTAGCAACAAACAGTGGTGCACGCGTCATCCCATCACGAAGAATTCTTACCTCAGCACCACCCGCTTCTCGAATTGCGCTGCAGCCTCGATTTATCGATGCAATAAGTGCTCCCTCAGTTGTTGCAAGCGGGAGCCAGAATGATCCTTTCGAGTAATCTCCATTTACGATAACAGGACCTGCAACTCCCACTGGAATCTGTACGCAACCAATCATATTTTCGATATTCCGCACAACCACACGTTCAATAGGAATAGTATACTTTCCAACCGCCGTGAGATCTGTAGAAGTTTCCTCCTCGATATACTTCCTGCGCAAAGCAACGGCCTCATTCACGGGCATCAGCTTTTCCAGAGAGTACAATTTCAAATCGCCTGAACGAATCTTTGCAAGCTGCTCATCCATACTATATACATTCAGCACACCAACTAAAACATTTTTCTGACTGTAGATATAATAATATTGGAAAGGTGTTCAATGCAAAAATATGCAAAAATTCTCGAATTCATTCGAACAACATCACCACTTGTTCATCAGATCACAAATTATGTCACAGTTAATGATTGTGCCAACATAACACTCTGTACTGGAGCAGCCCCTGTTATGTCTCATGCTCCTGAAGATGTCATCGACATGACAAAGAACGCAAGCTCTCTCGTACTCAACATAGGGACCCTTGATCCAAAGCAAATTGAAGGGATGTTTATTGCCGGCAAAATGGCCGCTGAACGAAACATCCCTATCATTCTTGATCCAGTAGGAGCAGGAGCGACTCCATACCGAACAAAGACCGCATTGATGCTGATTGAAGAACTCCCAATATCCATTATAAAAGGAAATGCAGGAGAGATAGGCACTCTCGCAGGAACTTCCGCATGTGTCCGAGGAGTAGATTCCTGTGGAATATTAGGTGATAAAAAGTCAATAATTCAAGATCTCGCTGCTGAGCTTAAATGTACTATTGTTATGAGTGGAGAAGAAGATCTAATCAGTAATGGATACCGTGTTGCAGGGGTTCATAATGGAACTGCCTTAATGGGCAGACTCACAGGTACAGGTTGCATGGCCTCTGCAGTTATCGGAGCATTCGCTGCAGTTGCCTCAGATAAAATGGACGGAAGTATTGCCGCCATGGCATCGCTTGGAATTGCTGCTGAGGAAGCATCAAAGAGAGCCACTGGTCCTGGAACGTTCAAACCTGCATTTTTAGATGCCGTTTCCGCACTCACACCCGAACAGATTATTAACTGTGCTAAAATCACCGAGTACTAGACCAATGTACGATCTCTACGTAGTTACCGATGAAAAATTATCAAACAAACGCACCCATCTGGAGATTGCGCGCAGTGCAGTTGTAGGTGGGGCGAATGTGATCCAACTGCGAGACAAAGAAAAATCTTCACGAGAACTCTACAGAATAGCCTGTGAAATACGAGAAATATGTCAGAACCACGCTCTTTTCTTTGTCAATGATCGTCTCGACATAGCTCTCGCCGCAGGAGCTGACGGAGTACATCTTGGCCAAAATGATTTACCAGTCGAAGCTATCCGAAGAATTGTACCACAGAACTTTCTCATCGGTATATCCGTAGGAACTGTTGAAGAGGCACTTATGGCAGAATCTTCAGGTGCAGATTACGTTGCAGTAAGCCCAGTCTTTTCAACAACGTCAAAGGAAGATGCAGGGGTAGGGCGTGGTATTGCAACAATTAAAGAAATTCGTGCAGCAGTCACCTGCCCTTTGATTGGCATAGGGGGTATCAATAGAAGCAATGCCGCAGAACTAATTAATGCAGGTCTCGATGGGGTTGCAGTCATTTCAGCAGTGGTTGGATCCATTGATATTTCTACGGCAACACAGGAACTTTCAAATATTGTCCGAGAGGCAAAAAGGAGAAAGGTGTATGAAGGAGCAGTGGTGCCTTCGCGTGCCAATACAGAATGGTGAAATAGCTCGAAAACAGGCAATTGCAGAAAATGTTCTTGATCGAACACTGCGCCCCCATGCTGAAGAAGGATATCTTCTAATACCGATTCTCTCTTCGGACTATGGTGGAAAACGTGCGATATTCGCAGAAAATCGCACAATTGAAAAACTTCCGCGTCATGAACAAATTGGTGGTATCGTTATTCTTCACGATGATGATGTCACAGGAGCAAAAAAAATTCTTGCTGCACGTCCATCAGTACATACAGCCCTCTTTGCAACATCGCCTGTGGAAGGGGAATTTCGCACAAAAACATTCAAAGTTCTTGCGGGGAAATCAACCACCAAGACGATGTATTATGAGTATGGTCATCGTATGGAAATTGATCTTACAGCTGCATATTTTTCTGCACGACTTGCAAACGAGCGGCAGAGAATACTATCACACATGCAATTAGGAGAAAGAATTCTTGACATGTTTGCTGGAGTTGGGCCGTTTCCAATCATACTAGGAAATAGAGCTAAACTAGTTATTGCTAACGATCTCAATCCCAGTGCAGTACTGCTAATGATAAAAAATATTCGATTGAACCATCTAAAAAATATTCTTCCGATACTCGGTGATGCCAAAAATCTCGAAGAAATTCTTGCACCAATGAAGTTCGATCGCATCATTATGAATCTTCCAATGGATGCAAAAACATACCTCTCAAGAGCAGCAGCATTAACAAAGGCAGGAACAATAATACATCTGTATTCACTTGTAAAAAAGGAGGGCGATCACAACGAAGATATTCTCAATGTATTTCCAAATGCAAAAATTACAGAGAGGATAATCCGGTCATACTCTCCAACAAGCTGGCATGCAGTATATGATATTGAGGTTACAGCATGCGAGTAAAAATATGTGGCACAGCAACTTGCGCAGTCAGAGCAAGGGCTGATGCAATTGGATTTTTAATGGGAATCACGCAC
>DALTYD010000046.1 GCA_029986255.1 Methanocorpusculum sp.
GTTGTGGAGACGGGGACACCAAACATAGTCATAAAGGATAATACCATACCTCCAGACATTGATGCTGAAAATCCCTGATAAGTACGTATACGCGTAATACCAGTACCCATTTTTTTGATAACTTTCCACCCACCTGATAGAAGGCCAAGGGATATTGCAACAGCCGACAGTACAATGACCCACATTGGCAATTCTGCATCAGTCGTCACAATACCTGCAGCGATCAGGATTGCAATGATGATACCCATTGCATTCTGGGCATCATTGCCACCAAGACTCATAGCCTGAAAACCTGAAGCAACTATCTGCGCACGCTGAAACCACTTGTTCATTTTAGTAGGGTGTTTGGCATTTGCCATAATCTTAGTTAAAATGGTGGTAAACAGATAGGAGACGAACATTCCAAGCATTGGCGAGACACAGATAAAGAGCACAATAGCAAGCAACCCCTTAATGACAAACAAGTTCAGAATCATCAGAATAGGAATCGTCACAACGGCTCCAACCATTGCACCAATTGTTGCATAAAATGTTATTGAATCCCTGAAAAGTGCTGCAAGAACAGTCATAATGCAGGCACCAATAGCGGCTCCACAAACAAGAAGAACGATGGTCTTTTCAACAAGTTCTGGAGATGGCCAAAACACAGCAGAAATCCCTCCTGCAGCAAGACCCGCACCCATTAGACCACCAACAAGAGCATGTGATGAAGATACAGGAATTCCATACTGTGAACAGACATTTACCCACAACACTGAACCAATGAGCCCAATAAAAAGAAGTGACGGCGTAAAAATACCAGGATCAACAATACCTTTTCCAATGGTTTTTGCAACAACGGTTGAATAAATAAAAGGACCTGAAAGACAACAAAAAGAGGCAATCAGAATCGCAGTTCTAGGGGAAAGGGCACGCGTTGCAATAACAGTAGCTACTGTGTTAGATGCATCATTTCTTCCATTGGAAAAGTTAAACGCTAGCGCAATCACAATGCCTGCAATTATAATAACTGTGTTTGCGTCCATTGCACTCACGTGTGACGGATCAGAATTGCAGCAAACACATCGGCCACATCTTCACATTTATCGGTCGCAATCTCAAAATGCTCATAAATATCCTTAAACTTGATAATTCCAACAGGATCCTTTGTTTTGAACAGATTACCCAAAGCATTTGAAAGAATATCGTCCCCTTGGTTTTCTAGGCGATGGATCTCAATACAGCATCTCTTAATGATATCAGGGCCATGGAGTGTACGAAGACCGGAAACACCATGACAGATTTCTTCTACTGCCTTGTGAATTATCGAAGCAAACTCAATCATAAACGTATCAGGTTTCTCAATCTCATAGATAAGGAGCATGTTCGTTCCCGAATCAATGAAATCAATCACATCATCAAGAGCAGTAACCAAGCGAGAAATCTCTTCCGGTTCGATGGGAGTGATAAACGTTCGGTTCAATTCATCATATGCTCGATACGCTATTGCGTCACCACGGTGCTCAATATCTTTCATTTGACGATATTTTTCCTGGATATTGGTGTAGTCAGCAAAGATATCTACTAAAAGATCCGCTGCTTCACAAACAATCTTTGCCTGTTCTTCGAACAGCTCAAAAAAGAATTTATCCTGAGGAACCACCCAGTTTTTCAATCCCATCCTTTTATAACCTCTTTATTATAGATATATAGGGGTGAATATTACATGAATCTTTGCCTTCTTAGAAAAGCACAATGAAACACATTCCAAAATCGAATATGACCAATTTCTCAATTTCCATATGCAACAGCTAAACCATGCGATATTTCCCATATGGCCCAATTGAAACAGACGCTCTGAAAAAAGCGGACCCAATTCTGGGATCGGCAATTGAACAACTTGGACACCCAAACCGACCGCTAATACCAGATATGTTCACTGCTCTTATCCACTATGTGATCGCTCAACAAATATCCACTAAAGCAGCAAAAACGGTGATGAATCGGATAATTAATCGATGTGAGGGAAACATAACCCCTAAAAAGATGATGGAGTTCTCGAAAGAAGATATTCAAGCATTTGGTATATCATGGAAAAAAGCAGATTATATCCAGGAAATTGCTTTTGCATTTATTTCGGGAAAGATCAATACGCGTGAGCTACAAAATTCCGAAGAGAAACAGATCATTCAGACGCTTACAGCATTACCTGGAATTGGAATATGGACTGTAGAAATGCTAATGTTACACTCACTACAGCGTCCTAACATCTGCAGTTGGACGGATTTAGGGATACGGCGCGGGATAATGCGACTCTATGGGATGAAAACAATTTCAAAGACAGAATTTGAGAAATTGCGTCGTCATTATACCCCATATGGAAGTGTTGCTTCAATATATCTCTGGGAAGTTGCGCACCAAGAAGAGTATAAAAATAAAATATATTGAGTACACAAAACTCGACATCAACATCAATAATGTTTTTTGAGATGATTCAATAGAGATAGCAACAAAAAAGAGAGAGCTGCAAAAAATATCAATAAAAGAGATAATGAAGAAAAATATCTCTGATTTATAATGATAAGTTTCATGATATCACCATAAAAACATTACAGAAATACACATGATCAAATCATCAAGGATAATCACTGCCAAATCCATATACAAGAGAAACCACGGCGTCTTTATAGTCTCACAAGACCAAAGATAACTATGGAGATTCTCTATGTTTTTAATTGGGGAAGCACTAGTTGGTGATGGAGCAGAACTCGCTCACATCGATCTTATGATTGGCGACAAAAATGGACCTGTGGGAATCGCTTTTGCAAATGGGCTAACTCAGCTGTCTATTGGACATACACCACTACTTGGAGTAATCCGCCCTAACCTTCTACCTAAACCATCCGTTCTAATTGTTCCAAAAGTGACGCTGAAGCATACAGACCAAGTAACCCAGATTTTTGGTCCGGCACAGGCAGCAGTATCCAAAGCGGTTGCAGATGCTCTTGAAGATGATATGTTTAATGGTATAGATGTGGATGATGTGGTTATTGTTGCAAGTGTATTCATTTCTCAGGAAGCAAAAGATTTCAACAAAATTTATCGCTTCAACTATGGAGCAACGCGCCTTGCACTATCGCGAGCACTTGACAAATTTCCAGACACCAAAACTGTTCTCAAAGAGAAGGATAGAGCCGCACATGGAGTTATGGGTTTCAAAGTTCAGCGACTCTGGAACCCACCGTATCTACAGGTTGCTATGGATCTTGTTGATATGAAACAGGTGGAGCGCGTAATGAGAGAGGTCCCACAGAATGATCATGTGATTTTTGAAGCGGGGACACCACTCATCAAACAATTCGGTTTACACGTCATTGGAGAGATTCGCAAAATCCGGAAAAATTGCTTCATTGTTGCAGATTTAAAGACATTAGACACGGGAAACCTAGAGGCACGAATGGTTTCTAACGCGGGGGGTGACGCAGCAGTAGTATCCGGGCTTGCACCAATAGAGACAATTGCTTCATTTATTAAAGAAGCAAAGAAGTGCGGGATATATGCAATCATTGATATGCTCAATGTAGCAGATCCGGCAAAATTAATAGAAAATCTTGCAAAAATGGGAGGGGCAAGTCTACTCCCACAATATGTGGAAATGCATCGTGCAATTGATAATGAAGACAGAAATGAATACAGCTGGGGCGACATCAAGACCATCAAAACGATTGCTGCAAAGTACAATGCAAAAATTCTAGTTGCAACCGCAGGTGGTATTCGAGTACCTGTGGTCAAGAAAGCGATCGATGCAGGAGCAGATGTTGTAGTGGTTGGGCGTGCAATTACAGCTAGCAAAGATATCAAAAATGCAGCAGAAACCTTCCTTGCAGAGCTTGACTCCGAAGAAATTGATCAGTTCCGTGTGATGACAGATTTCTGAACAAACTCCCTTATTTTAAAGAATAGAGAATTAGTTAAAAAAATCATTACATTTTTTTCTGACATAACGTTAGTTTTTCTGAACGGAAAA
>DALTYD010000047.1 GCA_029986255.1 Methanocorpusculum sp.
ATAATAATATTAGACACTCTAATAAAAAGATAAGGAAAATTTTTCTAATATTCTAATATCATTAAAATGGAGGAGAATCTAAGTGATGGTGTGAAAATGAAACCATCAGTCACGAGAAAGATTACAAGAACATCACGCGGATATGAGATAATTCAAAACCACAAGGATATGAAATAACATTCAATGAGGAACATAGAAAAGAAAACACACATTGGACCTCAGCAATGAGGTGGGAGAGGACTATGACTAAGGCTGAAGATTTTTTCCAAAAAGGAATGGAGATGTATCTCATCAGGAATTTTGAGGAAAGTGTCGAATGGTTTACAAAAGCACTTGCAGAGAACCCAGAGAACGTGAACTACTATTATTATCGGGGAATGGCATTACAGGAGATAAATCAATATGCTGCAGCTATTGTTGATTATTCAGCAGCACTTGATCGATATCTTGGGTGCATACCAATCCGTTATAATCGTGCTGACCTCTATCAAAAAATTGGTCAAGAAAAACGTGCAGTGGAAGATCTGACATATATTATTCTCCATGCTGACCAGACAAAAGGAGAAGGATACTGGTTAGCACTAGCATATCTGAATAGAGGGCTTGCAAGCATTGATTGTGGAAATCTAGAACAAGGACTGGATGATTTAGGAAAAGCAGAATTTATGGCAAAGAAGATGAAGGATAAGACTCTCCTCACCCAAATTTCTGAAGTACTGGAAAATAGTGGACTGTGAGCATCATCTTTGATTTCAAGGATAGAGTATATTCAAATTATTTAATGGAAAATTTTACATAATAATCATATTATTTGAATAGAAGAGATAAAACCTGAGGATGGAGGAATGAACTATCCAATGACTTTGGGTAATTTCAAAGAATTGAGTGTTATCTCCATCGCGGAGGATTAGAGAGAAAATCAACAATATTCTCCGCAGTACACAATTAACAAGAAAATGGGACAAGAAGATATTTCGTCAAGATATACAAAATACTCAAAATAGGATGCAAAGAGATCCCACTGAACGAATCTCATCATAGAAAAGGTGGAGCCTATTTAAATCTAAACTCTCAACTCATCGCATCTAAAAAATCACCTAGGGAGTTAAACATTATAATTTCATCATGCAAAAACAAGGACAAGGTTTGAATGAAGTCGACTGGGGGTCAATTTGTATAAAGAAGAACTCATGAGTTAAATGAAATATCTTGAAAATGGAACAAGATGTTTACCCTTAACAATTATTTTAACTGAGTGGACCCGAAGGGATTCGAACCCCTGACCTCCAGCATGTAAGGCTGACATCATAACCATCTAGACCACGAGTCCGATTTGTTTTTATCTTTAAAATATATTTCACTCCACAGTAATTAATTCTGCGGAATGATTGAGAATGTCTCCAAAGTTCAACGACCGACAAAACAAACGAAACAAACTAAAAAAGAAAAATATCACATAGCACACAAAAATACATAAACTGACGGTAGGAGCAAAAACGTACATTCTGTAAAATTAGTAATTTCCATTTGCTTCAGATTTTCCGATGAGGTAAAATTCGAGAGATAAAAAATTTAAAAGACAATTCCACAATCACCCCAAAAAGAAGTATGAAGAAATTATCTCAAGATTCGCATCTTATGCAAGCCCAAATGATTTCAACGTTACAGCAACATCAACTTTGCCAACATGATAAACCTTACCAGTAGAGACCTCATTGATGACAACTTCTGCTGGAGAGAAAAGGCTAGTATCAATCTTGTAGAAATCATAACCTGCTTCCTTGAAGATCTCATTGAACGGTTTACCATATCCCTGAGATGCACAGCTTGGGATCTTGTCAAGATAGTCGATGATTTCAGGTGCATTCATCGTTAAATTAATTTGCCCATGGTAGATCGTTGCATCATTGGTAACACCCATAGCAAGTTTTGGTCCACGAACTGGAGGTATGGGGGCAGTACCTGCAGCAGTAAGGATCTTCCGGGTATCAAAACCGAGCTCATTCAACTTGTATATCGCTGTTTCAACACAACGTCCGGCAACCTGGATGGAACCAACAATGGAAGATGTTGGGGCAACAAGGGCACATACATTGGCAACATCGACCTTACACTTTTCTGCAATTTTTTCCATGACCAAACCATTGGGCAGGTGATCTGCTTCAAGACAAATAACTGCAGCATCACATTCATCCGCATAACCGATAACATCATAGGTGTGTTTTGGCTGAAGGGAAAGAGCACGTGCCGGACCAGAGCCCATAGCAAAGAAATTCTCATATTTCACAGTCCAACCAGCTTTCTGGGAACCAAGACAGGATATCGATGGAAAATCTGTATTCACATCAATAAAGGTCATCGGAAATGGGCCAACCATTCCCTGACGGAAGGCAATATCCCCAAGGCCACCCATGCAAATGCGGGTGAAGTAGTCTCCAGCACCGAATCCACCTGGGACAGTCACACCACAGTCCACAATGCGGGCACCGTTGTCAAGTTCATGATATGCTACATTGAATAAATCTGCATTCTCAACGAGTTCTTCGAAGAGATCGATTCCAAGTTCATTTACACTAACCAAGATAATACCCCCTTTAGGAATATAATTCAGTTATGGATCAGGAAAATAGATAAGAGTTATGTGTTGGCTTTGCTATAGGGTTGATCACTCCTGAGTAAAAGGACCCGTTTTGGATCGTATCTGAGATTGATCATCCGAAATCTCCCACTACCGACATTATGATAACTAAGCGTTATCAATCGCAGATGATCAAGCTTTTCGATGATCTGCAAATATCGTGTATAACCAGTTGCTTTTTCTCCGAGAGAGGTGTACACCGCTCGAGTAGTGAGAATATCCGAATCGGTTGTCATTTCGGCAATCTGAAATAAAACATTTGCTTCATCACTCGATAGAACACGAACAAGTTCAGAAAGTTGAAGATCGCAAGACATAGAGAATGACCGAATGACATCATCTTCTGTAACGTGCATTCGCGCAGTTCGTTCGGCATTCAAAACAGAACGCTTAATGAGATCAAGACCCATTCTGATATCACCACATTTCATGGTGCGATCAACGATATGATCTAGGAGTTCGTCGGACAAGACATGAGGGTACAAACCCTGTCTTACCCTCTGAGAAAGAATATGTGCAACCTCATATGCGTTATATGGGGAAAAGTGGATGATCTGGGGTCGGAACACCGATGAAACACGGGAATCAAGAATTCGTTCCAGATCAATGTCAGGATCACTAATAATAACAATCACACCAATTCTAACATGTTGATAGGTTTCATGAGATCGGAGAAGCGCATAGAGGACTTTATTCAGCTCTTTTTCATATATGAGATAGTTAGCGTCATCCAGGCAAACAATCGGGATAATTGCTTCATGCTCAATATACTTTGCAATCATATCAAAGAGCATTTTAAAGGATGTTCCAGATGGGGGCTGACGATTTTTGGTGAGGTTGGTGTAAATTCGAGAGAAAATTGCATATTCCGAACCATCAATCCGGCAGTTAATATGGATGGGTATAATTTTTTTTGTAGTGTTTATAATTTCCTCAAACAATTTTTTAACAGATGTCGTTTTACCAGTCCCTGGAACACCGCGACAGAGGGTATTAAGAATGCGACCTCCCAAAAGCGCAGGGCTTATGGCATACGCAAGTTCCTGAATCTGTGCGTCACGATAATCAAAATGTTCAGGAACATAGTCTATATCAAACACCTCAATGTCCTTAAAAAGGGTCTGATCCCACATGAGCAGATTTTTTTTCATGATATATCTCCTTATTTCATGCAAGATTTACAAAGAGTCTTACCCATAAAGAGATTAGATATATCTCGTTGAACCTTGGAAACAACCGCACCACAAACGTCACAGATATATGTGATCGGCTCATTAGCGGCAAGTGCAGGTTTTTCTTCTTGATTA
>DALTYD010000016.1 GCA_029986255.1 Methanocorpusculum sp.
AGGCTTAAACGGCAATGCCATATATCCCTTTGGATGCACACGTAACTCAGCTGCAACAATATCAACCTGAAGAGCAGATTCCCTCTCCAAAAATTCTTGCGCCGAACGGAGGATGTCAAACTCATTTACACCTTCCGCAATCGAGACAACAAGGCCTGGTGGAAGACTATGAACCAATTTCACCGTCTGTACTGTAGCATCCATAGCCTCTTGGCCCTTCATGCGTAGATCTGCATCAGCCATTACCACCTTCATCACATTGCGCTTATCCTCAGCACTAGCAACAATGTCAAACACCTTATACTTCCAGGCAGGAGCAACAAAGAGTGTCACTTTTTTTGCTTCAAACTGAACAAGTTTCAAGATTGATTGAATATCATCTACCGTTCTCCGAAGTAATTCTTCGGAAATCTCAATTTCCTCGTTTTTCAGAGCAGGATTAGAAACTGGCCACAATGCAAATGAAACAAGACCGTTATTCCCCGTCTCAGACCACAGTTTTTCCGCCGTATAGGGGATGACTGGAGCCATTAGGCGAATCCACACAGAAACAACCTCGCGAAGGACCGCCGTACCAATTGAATTTTTCGGCAGTCGACGACGATACCAAGAAAGATCAGAAACAATACCATTGTATGCTTCCTGCAAAGCCAGTCTAGTCTGGAATGCTGAAAGCGCCTTGGTAGTGGCATCTATTCGATGCTGCAACCGAGAAAGCAACCAGGAATCAATTGGTGCAGACCCAGCCGCCGCAGAAGCTCCCAACACAATCTGCCACATGCGTTCGATCTGCTTTTTCACTGATAAAACAAGTTCATTTCTCCAATCAAAATCCTGCCAAGGTTCGGCACTACTCACCAAAAACATACGAACCGTATCCGCACCAAACTCATTTGCTGCATCCTCCAGTAGGAATACATTACCTTTCGATGATGACATTTTCATGCCATTCAGGAGTCCCATACCAAATACAACCATACCTTTTGGTTGAAGTTCATCTGGAAAAATTGCTCGATGATGGAATAACTGAAATGTCAGGTGATTTGAAATCAGATCCTTTGCACTGAACCTGTAATTATATGGATACCAGTACAGAAACTCCGCACGCAATTCCATTAATGTATCCATGTCAACAGGGAATGGATAATCAACCTCTTTTCCAAGGAAAATGTAATCAAACACTGCAGGTGTCAATTTCTCCGGATCAATCTTCAAAAGCTTATGAGCAATCGTGTAATACGACATATAAATCGTCGAATCGGATAGGGGTTCAAACAACCACTTTGGATCCCATGGTACATGAGTCCCCAAACCCACACGACGAGTACATGGCCACTCTCTCAGCCAGTTAACCGTCCTCTCAAATTCTGCCCGAACTTCGGGGGGTATCAAGGATACATTTGGCAATTGGGCATGAACTTGCTCCTTCCAGGATGGATCCGCATAATTCAAGAACCACTGATCATCAAGAATTTTCACATATACGCGATTGCCACAACGGCAAATAACACGCTTTTCGCTCATATCATGGAAAATAATGCTACCACGCGTATCAACAAAGTAACGTATCAAATCTTCACGAGCCTGACGAACGGATTTTCCTGCATGTTCACCACAGTTCGTATTCAGTTTACCTTTCGAAAATTCTGCCATGTACAGAGTCTGTGTTAGCTCCTCCATTCGAGGATCGTCCTGATGCAGAATTTTATTTTTTTCTACAATTTCCTGTGCGGGAATATTACCGAAGTGCGGAATTGTCACCAAAGGGATAGGTAAAATATCCATATATTTTCCCTGTTGCTGAAGATCACGGAGTGCAATATAATCAAAGGGGGCATGAGCTGGTACACTCATCACAATACCAGAACCCACATCCGGATCAACAAAAGAAGCCGGAAGGATCGATAACGATGCACCAGAAATTGGATGTAAAACCACCTGATCCACAAGATCTACACCAGAGATAGTACCAATCTCCGTTACAGTATGTTTTTGCATCCTAAGCTTCACTGCAGCTTCCTGACTGATAATCCATTTTTTACCGTCAACCTCTGCTTTCAGATAGGTAATATCTGGATTTACCCACAAATTCGTTACACCAAATATTGTCTCAGGACGAAGGGTTGCCGTTGGGATAATAAATTCACCAAATGGATACATCACAAACACAAAGTGGACAATCTCTGCAAAATCCCCCTCCAACAAATCATGATCGCCAACTGGTTGATTGCAGTTTTGGCAGTATCTGACCGGATATTCACCTTGAATGATCTTTCCCTGATCATAAATGTGGGTATATTGCCACTCAACAAACTTGCTGTACTGAGGGAGGATTGTCGTAAACCGTCGACGCCAATCAATTGAGAGTCCAAGCTGTTTCATCACGCGCTCATACTCATCGGCAAAATAGTTTACAATCACAAGCGGATCAGAAAATGATTTAAGCGTCTCCTGAGGTACTCGATAAAGCCCACCATAGAGTTTGAGTGTCTTTTCATCATTTTTTTCAATGCGCTTTGCAATACCAAGTACCGGCGCACCAGTAACATGGAATGCCATCGGAAACAGTACCTGCCTCCCTCGCATCCTCCAAAACCGTGCAATCACATCTGGAACAATATAGGTTCTACCGTGACCAACGTGCATTGCGCCGCTAGGATAGGGATAGGCAACGTTGATATAGAACTTTTCCTTATCATATGCAGGATCCGACTCAAAAGCAGAAAGCCACATTTTTCGGATTTCCGGTTCAATTTCACTCAGGATGAACTCTTTTGTCAAATAGACCACCGTATGAAAACATTGTATTATTAGTCCACAGGACGAATTTTCAGATCTTCGCCGGCGCTATAACGGCGAATCATCTCCATTGCAATGCTGCTATTTCGAGCAAGGTGAATTTCACCATGAGAATCAACCGTTGCAGTAAACAGATATTCTTTACCAGAAAAGATATCAACAATCTTATTACTGTATTCAGGGCAGATAAGTGAGAGTTGTTTTTTTTCACTTCTGATCTTAAAGGTCGTGGTTGAATCAATTCCTACAGGTACTGTAGAGAGTTCGCGCTCCGATAGATCACTAAGTGGGCGGACGTCAATACCAACACCTACTTTGCTGACGACCGATGAAATATTCTTGCCAGCTTTGCCTATAGCCGCTGGAACATCTGCATCATCAATGTAGACCGCAGCTTTTGTATCATTGATCATTCTAACAATGATTTCACCTTCGGTAAAACGACAAATTTCTTTCTGGATCTCTTTTTCTATGGCTAACCATGCTGGGTTATCCTCTGTAACCTCATAGGTAGGCATAGCATGAATCGAGGGAGAGATGTGGAAAGCATCCTCATCACTAGCGATATTTCCATCAATGGATGGAAACAATGCTGAAACAGAGGTATCCTCGACGAGCTCAACAGACGATGACTGCAATGGTTCACCAGGAGAAAGGCATTCACCAGAAGTGACGATAATTTCGTTTTCATAACGAAATGCTTCTGCAACAACCGCATTAGTAACAATACTTGTGAACTGTACAATTGGCCTTATCAGGGGATTACCGATTTTTTCAAGAGAAGAGGGAACGCCAAAAATAGTATGGACATTGCACAAATCAGCAATATTGCCATTTTTGATAAGGACGACTGTTGCAATAATCTGAGGGATGAGATTGAGATCAACAAGGCTGGTAAGTCTGATCAAGGCATCCGACACAGAACACGCGTGTAAACCACCTATGACCCGAATACCTGAAAGACGGAGATTTGCAAAGACTGCAAGTTCCTCGTATCTACGCATCTCATCAAAAACCACGTAATCAGGTCGAAGTAAAGTAAGTACCTCACCTGTGACAGAGATATTACCATCAAGAGAGGGGTACTGAGTGATCTTGTCCGAAACCATGAGACCACGAAGAGATCCAATGGTTTTAACAATGTAATTTTCTGCAGAAAGATAAGTCGCAATGTTCTGCTCAAGAGTTGACTTACCAGATCCAGGTGGACCAACAATGAGCATGCCACCGTTATCGATCAGCAATCGTTCTTTGAGTGTAATAGCATAGTTGTATGAATCAAAGGAGACGTCGCGAATTGGTCGAACAATGGTTATTTCAATACCATCCGAGAACGGTGGACGGGTAATTGTAATGCGCATAGATCCAATTTGAGAGACAGTCACACCCGGCATTTCAATCTCGACAGATCCATCAGGATGACGTTTAGCACGTTCGAGACATTCCTGGGAGATTGCTCGCAACTCATATTCAGATAAGGGAGTTTCGCGAATTTGGACTAGTTTAGATTCACAAATAGTTCCTTTGCGAGCATAAGGAGGTACACGTTCTTTGAGATATACTGCAAGAGTGTTTTCATCGAAGAATGTGTCAATTAGTAACGGGGAAAAATTATCCGAGATTTCTGATTTGAGAAAAACAACGCAGAGTCCTTTTGCACGTGCAACCTCAGCCTGGACGTGGTCGCTGGTCAGAAACGTTGCATTGTGAGCAATAGCAACCTCTCGAATCATGCTGTCAATCTCTCCACCACCAGCAAGTTTAACCTGTTCAAGCTTTGGACGTGACCCCACATATTCAAGATGGATGAGACCTTCATCCATCATTTTGCAAAGCTTCTGTAGTTCTGCAAGGCCAGAAAAACCTATTTCTCTTCCTTGATTTGCTTGTGCTTCAAGTTCGGCGAAGACGGCTTCGGGTATAATTATCGTGGCGCCATGATATTCACCCTGTTCTATGAGGGCAGTGACGCGACCGTCAATAACAACGCTAGTATCCGGTACAAGTATCATAAAAAATCTACCATTATGTATGGGTTGCCGATATCTTATTAGATCTACTGTATTTTGAGATAAATTCTAGGGGAATGGAGATAGCCTTATCATTGATAATATAAAAAGGAAGACTTTGCTTTTGCATCGCTGTAGGCAAACTGGAGAATACTATAAATTAAATTGATGGTTTCACATGATCACAATATCAAGAAAGAGATAGAATAGATGTGAATGAGGCAAAGATTCGTCTATAAATTGCATAGATGTGCATAGATGGAAGAAGAAAAGAGAGGAGAGGGAAGAGGGGTACTATGAAGACACAATGAGTAGTCTTTTTGTAAGAAACGCTTCTTAAAAAATCAGGGATAATCAAACACGAGAGGAGTTTAGGATGGCTTGTATATTGAAACGCAAACAATGTAGTAGAACTTAGAGTTATATCTTTGCTTCTCAAATCGATGCAGTATTATGAGTCATCTAAATTATTCACACTTTTTTTTAAATAAAAGATACTAATATAATACTATGAGCAAAAAGGGTCTTCTACTTGTTGGACATGGAAGTAGACTGCAGTACAATAAAGAATTGATCATCACCACTGCACAGATGATGGCTGAAAAAACAGAAGAATATCTGATAAAATCCTGTTTTATGGAAAACAGCACCCCCACTGTTCCAGAAGGTCTTGATGCAATGCGCAAGGAAGATTTAAATTTGTTGGTTGTTGTACCGCTGTTCCTTGCAAAAGGTATTCATGTGCTTCGTGATATTCCAGCACTACTTGGTCTAGATAGTGGATCCAACCGCGGTGTATTCACACTATCAAACGGAAGTGAAATACCTGTCGTCTATGCAGAACCAATCGGCATTGATCCGCTGTTAGCGGAGCTAATGCTCAAAAACGCAGAAAAAGCATTAGACACCAACCTCTGAATTTGATTATATGCGACTACTTGTTCTTGATACAATCCATGGTGGCAAAGACATTGCTAAAGCGTTGCAGATGCGTGGCAATATTGTAGATGCCATTGACGTATATAGAGGAACATGGATCCCTGAAAAAATAGTATCCTCATGCAACTATGATCTTGTTATAGCCCCAGTACACCTGCATCCCTCATATCCACTACTGAAAAAAGCACCTGTAAAAACACATCACGAAATAGTACGCGAACTGATAACCCCTCCACGTATCTCAATTGAGATCACCGGAGCACGCGGCAAAACAACAACAGCATTTGCACTAGCTCACCTGATGAATGAAATCGGAAAGGGAATTCTGCATACGAGCAACGGGACGTTCCAGATGCCAGAAGCAAAATTTTTGTGGAAAAAGAGTATTACACCAGCATCGGTGATAGCAGCAAGTACCATCGCTCAGAAAAATGGGAATATCTGGCTGATTGCGGAGGAATCCATTGGAGTTGTAGGATTTGGAACACTGGGGATTCTAACTTCATCTAGGGATTATACCATTGCAGGAGGTACAAAAAGTGCACTTCAGGAAAAGTACAGAAGTCTTTCAGCATGCAGTACAGTGTTAGTTCCACGTGGGATACCTCTCCAAAATAATAACTGGTATGTTATCGAAGATCTGGTAAGTGTTACGGATGAGATACTCTTCTTTGATGGAGGTAGAATAACCAATCCACTCCTAACTCTACCAGGATATAAGACTGCATTATCAGCTGCCGCGGCAGCCGGCGTACTACTTGGACTGAATGTGGAAAAGCTTGCAGAATTTTCCGCACCTGCTGGACGGATGTCTCTTTCCAATAAAAATGGTGTCCCATTACTCGACAATGCAAACAGTGGAACAAACGCCGATAATACGATTGAAGCCGCAGCATATCTGCGCAAAATGTACCCAAATAGACCGCTAGTATTGGTAATAGGAATGGAGTACCATGCAGTCTGTGAAGGATTTCCATTATCTGAGATACATCGAGCAATTTCGGCGATCAAACCAGCACATTGTGTGATCATTGCAGGAGCAAGCACCGATTTCTGTCAATTTCAAGAAATAGAGAGAGTCTACACAACCCTTGCAGAAGCATCTGACATAGCGATTGACCTTGCCAAAAAAATCGAGGGCTCTGTTCTAATCGCAGCAAAAACATGGAGATAACATGACGATGAAATATGTTCAACCTCGCCCGAGTTCGATTGTTGCAGCACTGTACACGTTACGAGATTTAGGCGTTGATCTGGCTATCCTGCATGGCCCATCAGGATGTTCATTTAAGCATGCCAGACTCCTCGAAGAAGAAGGCGTGCGCGTTCTGACGACATCACTTGGTGACGAAGAGTTCATCTTTGGAGGACAAAAACCTCTGGAAGATGTACTTAGGTATGCTGAAAAAGAGTTTACACCAAAAAAGATTGCAGTTGTAGGGACCTGCGCCTCAATGATAATCGGAGAAGATATGAACACAGCAATTAAAACATCTAGCATTTCCACTCCGACGATTGCGGTGGATATCCATGCTGGATTCCATGAAAACATTGACGGGGTGATCGCCGTTCTGGAGCCTGCAGCCGCCGTAGGATGGATCAGTTCAAGCGAACTTGCAAGACAACGGCGAGTACTTGCAGCTGCAAATGCTATAGAACATCAACGCGGCGCAGCTTGTAAAACATATATTACACCATCTCGGGGAGATTTGAAGCATGTCGCTGCAGCAAAATTACTTGCACTTGCAAGAGCAGGTAAACGAGGCATTGCAATTATGAATGCAAAGAAAGAAACCGCATACATGTTTGCAGATGAACTTATCGCACTACACGATGTCGCCCCCAATGCGCGTATTGAATACCTGGCTAATTTAGAAGAACGTGGTCTCCCAAAAGTTAGGAGGGATGCAGCATCAATTTTTGAACAGATGCAAGAACGGGGAGTGAAACCATTACTTTGTGGTGCGTTGGATGAATATGGAGAAAATGGGAAAGCAATTGCAGAAAAGATTGCTGAAGTTCATCCCGATTTTATATTGTTGGTGGGCGTTCCACATGCGATTGTACCCGAAGTTCTCACAAACATTACCGTGTTCTCAGTCACAAATGGGCCAAGGCAAGTAATACCCCTAAAAGAGCAAGGACACACTCATGTTATGGTTGAGATTGATCTTCATCCAAAGACACTAGGGGTTCACACAATTGTGGAGAGTGAATTCGGAGCGACTTTGCGGAGCATGGCATGAGATCATTTTTAATCTCAGGCGATCGATCAGGATCAGGAAAGACGAGTGTGACGCTAGCCATTGCTGGCCTACTTGCAGAAGAATCGATAGTGCAGGCCTACAAGGTTGCAATGGACTATATAGATACGTCGTATCTTGCAGGAGTCACAGGAAGACCAGCATATAATCTTGATACATTTGTACAGACAACAGAAGAAACGAAAGGCCTATTTTGCTATGGATCTCTAGGTGCGGAATATGGAATTGTGGAAGGCGTCAGAGGACTATATGAAGGCATAGATGCTCTGACTGATATCGGAAGTACAGCGTCAGTTGCAAAGATGTTTGATCTTCCAGTGATTCTGGTGATCAATGCGCAAAGTATTACGCGAAGCGTTGCAGCGTTGGTGAAGGGATTTGCAGCGTTTGATCCGGATATCCGAATTGAAGGTGTAATTCTAAATAAGGTGAGAGGAGAACAACATATTGGAAAAGCAACAAAAGCAATCGAACATTACTGTGGAATTCCAGTTCTTGGAGCAATTCCACGAAAACAGGAAATGGAACTCACAATGCGGCATCTAGGACTAGTCCCCTATCGTGAAATATCAAATAATGTTAAATTTCATGACAAAATATCTTTTATTACGAATGTAATCAGAGATTATGTGGACATTGATCGAATTCGTGAGATAACAGAAGAGAGAACGCCAACCCCAAATGAAGTAAGTGAATTGCTAAATGAACAACAAGAACCAACTATGCGAATTGCAATTGCATACGACGAAGCATTTAATTTTTATTATGGAGAGTTAGAAGCAGTGCTTCGAAGGCTTGGTGCAGAAGTTGAACACTTCAGTCCAATACACGATCGACTTCCAGATGCAGATGGGTATGTATTTGGAGGTGGGTATCCAGAACTATTTTTAGAGAGATTGGAACGAAATGATACAATGCGAGAAGCTGTGCGTGAAACAGCTGAGAATAATGTTCCAATCTATGCAGAATGTGGTGGACTGATATATTTGACACGTTCACTTACACTTGAACAGGGATGGCAAGGAAGTGACAAACGTATTTCCTGTGATATGTGTGGAGTATTTGCAGGAGATACCCAAATACCAGTACGAAAAGAGCTTGGATATGTAGTCGGGACCGCTTATCTTCCAAATAATGAATGTATGTTTAGGGGACATGAATTCCATTACAGTGGTATTATGATGGATCCAGAGATACATTACGCATACCGACTATCCCGAGGAACCGGTATTTCCAATGGACAGGATGGGGCACTTGTGCACAAAACACTAGGAGCGTACACACATTTGATGCCTGTAGCATCACGGAAACTACTGAAGAATTTCTTCGGACTGTGAACAACAGTGCAGAATTAAAAGCAAATAATTTCTAATGTAAAAATAAAACTTACTGGGCTTTATCAGATAGAGTGAATGGATGGAGAGTACTCGCATAAACATCTCATAAATGCAATATGAACACAAAAAATGAAGGAACAAAGAAACAATAGTAATATAATAAATTAAATTCAAGACGAGAGAAAAAATATAGAGCCCACCGATAATTCAAAAAAATTAAACAAATCAAGATAGATAAATAAGCCATCTTTACAAACGCTTTAGAATCCGAGGTTTATTAATGGAAATCACGTGTGTGACGACGACTTGCCCATATTGTGGAGCAGGTTGTAGATTTAATCTAGTAGTAAAAGACGGTAAAATAGCTGGTGTTCAACCATGCCAACGCGGCCCAGTAAATGAGGGCAAACTCTGTCCAAAGGGAATATTTGGTTGGGAGTTTATCGAATCCAAAGATCGTCTGAAACACCAATGATCAAAGACAAAGCAACCGGTAAGTTCAAATCTGCATCATGGGATGAAGCACTTACAATAATTGTTGAAAATTTCAATAAATACAATCCTAACGAAATCGCCGTTATCTCTTCGGATCGCTGCTGCAACGAAGACAACTATACTCTGCAAAAATTCGCAAGAACTGTCTTAAAAACCCCAAACATCGACCATTGTGCTCGCTTCGAATACATATGTGTGAATATTCATATTTACACGAAAAATTTATTTTCATCTTTTTCTTGACACAAAAATATTCAAAAGATAGCCCGTTTCAATTTGATAAAGATAATTATTTTTAAATAATTTTAAATAGTTAATTAACTACCATCAAACTACCATCAAATCGAGATAGAATGGAGATCAAACAAATTATTATAAGCTAAAAGCATTCAGAGCTATGAAAATTGAAACCTCAACAGTGATAAAAAAGAAGAACGTTTTTTGGTAGATATGTTAACCAAATAGTGCTAACGATATATCCAAAATTCATTCTTTGAACACGTTTTCAAATATCATATCTGACCCAGTTGCATTCAAACGATCACGTTCCTCCATTTCTTCAGCATAGGAAAGAATTGGCATTGTCATATCATAACCTGGTTTATAACCAAACATTTTTTCCAACTCAACCTGTTGTGCATGCATAAATAATGCATTTGGAATGTCCATTGGGCAGAGTTCTTGGCATTGACCACAGTTGATACAAGAATCTGCAATGTGTGCAAAGCGGATCAGATGGAACATAAAGTCTGGTGGAACTTGACCTGGTCGGACTAAATGGGGCTTTTTAGTCGAGCACTCAACACAGTAACAGATTGGGCAATTTTCAATACAAGCACGACAGGCAATACAGCGGGAAGACAACTTCATAATCTTCTCCAGTCGCTCACGTCCTTGACCTAATTCTGAAAACTGGCTATCACGATTCTTATCCCCGAGCTTCAACATGGTATTTTCCACCTTTCCACGGATCTCAAGACCTTTTGGTTCAGGTGCACATGTTGCAAGCATCCCGGCATTAATAGCCGAATCAAGAAGGGAAGCACCTTTTTCTGAGCAGACTTCCACAAACGTGGCTTTTCCTGCCTTTTCGCCTATAACACCCCAGTTACCGCATGCAAGATCTGCTTGGCGTGGGATTTTGCACTTGCAACGCTGGCAATTTTGTCGCCTGCCATAACCCTCAGGTTCCTCCTCTAGTTTTTCAATTGAAATCCCTTTGTGCTGAAGTGCTCCATTTTCATCCATGTACTCAATAATAAACTGACCTTTATCGATCTCTTCTTTCACAACAGAATCTGGATTGACCGCATACTTGTCTAAAATCATCTCCCGAGCAACCATGGGTGAAACTGTCCCTCCACAATTCAAACCTATTAAAATCACATTATCCAAATTTATCTGTTGACGTTTGGCCAATTCATAGAAGGCCATGGCATCACAGCCTTTCACAGGAACAGCAATCTTCATCTCACGGGCCCCACCAAGATATTTCTTTACCATTTTTGCCGACAGCAGTGTCCCACAATGTAACGATCCTGCTGACTTCGGCAGCTCTGCAGGATCGGTAATCAAAGTAAGTTTTGCATCATACAAATCCGCACCGCGACAAATTGCAAGAACCGCATCAACCATACCACTCGTCAGTGCATGTTGCAGAAGCGCAGTCACTGCTCCACCACATTCTCCTTTGATATCGCAGGAAGTCGTCCATGCATATACCATATCACCTTTTGCTGTCATGTTTAGACCTCCTTAATGAATACACCATCTGGCTTTGCTATCTCCTCATAGGAAATGGTTGCATATGCTGGAACTGATACCGCGAGATCTGCAAAGATTGCAGCTTTATCTTCCCAGGCATACTTTCCATCAGAAAGCAGACTAATTATTTCGCATGGGCACTTAACTCCTTCTGATGCTGCAACAGCAGCATGAACAGTTTGGACACGACCCTCCCAATTAGTAACAGTTCCTGGATATTCATTCACAGCAGCAGAGGGAAGGACAACCGTTGCAGCATCGGAGAGATATGTTGCATTACTGCCAACTGCAACAATCATTTCAAGTTTCTCTAGATTTGGCATGAGATCGGCATACAGATCATCTTCAAACTCCGGTGTTTCAGTGAATATAAACAGAGCCTTCGTTTTCTCTCCGAGAACAAATCGATCAAGACCAAGCATTGCTGCGCAACGACCATTGTTCGTTTCATAGAGGACAGCAATTTTTGCTGATAGCGTAGTGGCAATTGCAGCAGCATTGGTATCACCCGCAAGATACATCACAACAGGGTTCGTAGCTGCAGAAAGTTCTTTGGAGAATTCATCGGGGATACTCGTGTACTCATCCTCAATGATTGCAGTATCTGCCTGAACGGAAGTGTAGGATTCAGGACCAAGGTACAACAGCTTACCTCCATTAGCTTGTACATGATATAAACGGCGACCTGTAATTGGCAAGTGCTTCATCACATCACCAATCATCAAAACAATGTCTGCCTTTCCAAGATCAGCTATCGTTGTTGTGGATTCCCCATAACCACCACCTACAACACCAATGGTTGTGGCTCCAAGAATCTCACGGGCGTAACGTGTTACAAGGAACATAGCTTCATTCGTCAAACGCGAGGATATCGCAACTGCAATTTCGTCACTTGAGTATGCAGAAAGTTTTTTGGCCTCAGAAATAGCAGCATCCCACGTGACAAATTCACCTTTAATGGAGGGATTCTCTATACGCCACTCAGAAAGTGCCTTTGCTGCATGTAATCCACGAGTACAAAGTTTACCAAAACAGACTGGTGAGCGATGATAGGGTGCAACCCCCACAGCCTTTCCTCCCGAGACAATAAGATTGAGGCTACATCCTGTCCCACAGTAGGGGCAGATGGTAGTTACATATTCCATTTCCATAGTTGTTCATATAAAATTCGACAATCACTACATATAATCCTAAAGTTAATTTAACTTCATAATCAGAAATTTTTGGTGATTATAAGTGGGTTTGTTAATTAAGTACAATATACACATATAACAAGAAATTATGAGGAGTGCTTTATTGCGCGCAAGAGAGAGAGAAGATACCTATCCAAGTGAGGGAGCTAAAAATCACGAAAGAGGCTCTTCAGTAAAGGATTGATAACGCAAGATTCTGGTTTTGAAAACACAGTAGATATCTATAAAAATTTAATGATATTATCCATCAATGACGTAATGAGATAAATGTTATATTTATAAAATAGAGCATAAAGAAGAGAGAAAAACAAATGTAAATAAAGAAATATAAAATCTTCAAAAAAGAAGCCTCAGGCGTGATTTGAACACGCGACCTCGTCCTTACCAAGGACGCGCTATGCCGGCTAAGCCACTGAGGCGCTAATTGTTAATAGTGTATGACACATATGTATTTAAATATATTTATTTAGAATAAAAGAATAGCCCCATGATGCATTTATTTTTGCCACAACAATGGAGAATAACCTACATTCTATCAAAAAGACTTAAGGATACGCTGCGATGCAATATAGGCAGTCGAAAAACAGGCCTGAAGATTATAACCCCCTGTATCTCCATCAATGTCCAAAACTTCACCGATGAAAAATAACCTTGGTCTGAACTTGGACTCACACGTTTTCTTATTGATCTCACCTAGCACTACACCACCAGCCGTAGACATGGCAATCCGGAAATCACCCACATGATCAATTATCCCAGGATATGCAGTAAGATTCTGCACCAACCGGGACCGCTGGATTGAGGTCAACTGAGAACCAGTTGTCCATTCTGAAATCCCTGATTCCCTAACCATTTGTTTTATCACTCGATTTGGACAACCAAGGAAATTCAAAAGATTTTGTACTCGTTTATCCCCAAATGAGGATGAGAAATTACGAATAAGAACATCTAGTTCCTCAGAATTCAAAGAAGAAAATGCAATCTTAAGTAGATCACCATCTCGCATCCAACGTGATGCATTTAATATAACTGGTCCAGAGTATCCGAATCGCGTAATCAACAGATCACCACAGCACACGAACTTTTGCCTTCCATTGCGCCAAATCGACACCCTTACTCCAGGAATTGAAATGCCCGATAGAGCCGTTAATCGGTGATCTTGAATATATACTGGGGTAAGTGCTGGACGTGGTTTCTCAATCGAATGACCTAAATTCTTAGCAAAAGTAAGGCCATCGCCAGTTGAACCTGTTTGTGGATAGGACATCCCACCAGTTGCAAGAACGAGATGTTTCGCACAATATATATTTTTTGGGGTCCTTACTACATATATCCCACGGTCAACGGAGACATTTTCAGCAGGAGTATCACAGAGAATTTCTGTTTCAGCTTGATGGCAGGAATCCAATAACACATCTAGAATATCATTCGCAGAAAGTGATTCTGGAAATACATTTCCCGAATCATTCACCAAAAACGAAACCCCACGATCCTCAAAATACTTCAATAATGATGTGTTGGGATAGGCCATTAGTGCGGGGCGCAGAAAAGGCCCATGAACACCATAGTGGTTAATGAAATTTTTCACATCACCTACATGAGTTATATTACACTGACCAGAACCAGAAAGCAGAAGCTTCCGTCCAGGTAGAGGCATTTTTTCCAGTATCAGTACCCGTGTCGAAGAAAGATGTGCTGCACAGAACAGACCAGCAGGCCCCGCTCCAATAATGATACAGTCATACTCTCGGCAAGACATACATAAATCTATTCTTCCACAATCCTTATTTTATCTTCCATCCTAAAAATAAAAAGCACTTTACAGTGCTGGCTGAAGTAAGTCCGACGTGTCAGTCTATCACGACACTGCCGTTACTATGGCTCTGGGATTACGACGAGTCAGTTATGGTTCCGCAGATATCGGCGGAAATCCTATAAACAACAAAATATATGTTGTAACTGCTCTTTTCGTGACTTACGGCTGTTTCCATTTGATTCCGCAAGGGAAGCAGTTATCCATCTGTACGGGGTGGACAGTCCATAAATCGGAGGTGAAAACTAATGGCACGCATACATGCAAGAAGAAGAGGAATCGCCTCCTCAGTTCGACCATTCCGTCAGGATGTTCCAAAATGGTCCAACACAGATGTACATGAGATTGAGAAGAGAATCATTGAACTGCGCAAAACAGGTCTGACATGTGCGGAGATCGGATTAGTCTTGCGTGACAAGTTTGGTGTCCCAAATATAAAGCTTGTCACCGGTAAGAGAATTACTGCCATCGTCCGTGAAAACGATCTTGACACAGACATTCCCGAAGATCTCCGTAACCTCATGCACAAAGCGCTCAATATGCGCAAGCATCTTGGGGGAAACAAAAAAGATCTTCACAACAAACGTCAGCTTCAGCTGACAGAGTCCAAAATTCGCAGATTAGTGAAATACTATGTAGGTACCGGTCGCCTGCCGCAAGGATGGACATACAAACCGGAGACGGCAGAGATCCTCCTATCCAGATAAAATCCTCATTCTCACCGTTATGTCACTTGAAAGCGCGGCAAAAACCCTGGCAAACCATATCGCATCACAGGAGTATATAGAGATATACTCACATTACGATGCAGATGGTATAGCAGCTGCTGCAATCATATCCCTTGCCCTTTCAAGGGCAGAGATAGCCTTCAAACTCAGGATTTTGCCAGAAATATCAAAAATTTATGTGGAAAATCCAGAAATATCTCTGTTGTGTGACTTCGGGGCTTCATGTACTGATCTTGCGGAAAGCACAATGATTATTGACCATCATGTCCCCTACAATCACTCCCCATATCATGTCAACCCACACCTATTTAGTGAGGATGGAGATAATGAACTCTCAGGAGCCGGTTGTGCATATCTTGTAGCAAACGCACTGGGTGACAATCGCAATTTAGCAGGCCTTGTGATGCTTGGCATTCTCGGTGATAATCAAACTCTTTCAGGAAGAAATCAAACAATTATTGGAGATGCAGTAGCAAACAATCTGATAAATCCAAGTAGAGGTATTCTCCTTGCCGGAAGGACAACAACGGAGCAGATTGCACATTCCCTACACCCCTATCTCCCAAATCTCTCTGGTAATGATGATAGAGCAGCAGCTATCGAAAACGCATGTCAATCCAAAGTGTCTAATGATGCGTACACAACCTGTGTGCTTTCGCAAATTGTGCTTAATTCGAATGCGTCGTATAGTGCCTTGATGAGACTATATGGAGACTCTTGGAGTCTAGAACGTGAAGTCATTCCTCATGCACATACATTTACTGCTGTTGTGGATGCCTGTGGAAAATCAGGTAACCCTGGGATTGCCTATGCGCTTTGCTGCGGTGATGCATCGTATCTGGAAGAAGCATGGGAAATTGCAGCATCTTATCGAAATCGAGTAATCACTGCTGTTAAAACCGCTAAGAAAATCCGAGAAAAACCTGCCATTTGGATTGTTAATGACTATACTACGACAAGTGATGCAGCGGGTGTATTCGTCGAATCTACAAATAGTCCCGTATTTGTTCTTGGGAGGAAGGCAACCTCTTTGCAGGTATCAGGCCGAGCACCACGAAATTCTTCAATAAATCTCGAAAATATCATTAGAACAATTGCGCTGTCCTATGATGGTTCAGGAGGCGGGCATCAACACCGTGCCGGAGCAGAAGTTCCAATTGAACATGAGGAGGAATTCCTTGCAAATCTAGAGGCAAAAGTATGCATGTAACAGGGACAATTGTATCAGTCCATACTCATCCTGATCATGTCGCATTGACCCTTGCACCAGACTCAGACGGAACTATGAGTGTTGAGGTGGTGGAAGGCCACGTCATGGCAAAGATAGATGGATATTCACTTAGAACAGTGATTGCAACGGTAGATGATTATCTAATGAATTTATCCGTCTCGGAACAATTGTGCTAACCACATGAAGGTCCGAGTACACAAATCCAATTTCAAAAATTAAGGTGATACCATGGCAAGAAAGAAGCAGAGTGGTGGACGCAAAATTGAGGGATGGAAGGCAAAGAGCTGGTTCAAAGTCTACACCCCTGAATTTTTCGGCAAGCAGTTCATCGGAGAAATTGTCTCCGCTGATACGGCAAATCTACCAGGTCGCGTACTATCGATAAGTCTTAGTGAATTAATACAAGACTACTCGAAACAGAATCTGAAGATGTCATTTAAAATTAGTGAGGTGGCGGGAGATGCAGCATACACGCAATTCCACGGCCATGAAATGACTAAAGATTTCATCCGAGCAATGGTGAAAAGACGAGCATCTCGCATCGATAGTACGATTACGATCCAACCAATGGGAAACGAACGTGAACTGCAGATAACGATTACGGCATTCACGATCAATCATGCACGACTTTCACAAATTCACGAAATTCGGGCAATGATGGTAAAAGTAGTGCAAGAATACGCAAAAGAGACAAATTTTGAGGCTTTCGTTTTAGCAATGGTTAAAGGCGAAATTTCCAAGAAGATGATAGAAGCATGTAAACCGATCTTCCCAATTCGTAAGATCGAGATCATAAAATCGGAATCCGTAAGCTCAGCTGCAGAACGTGCAGCAGCTCTTGTCCGGTAAGAACAATGAACATCTCTTTTCTTTTTGTTACATGCAAAATATCTGTACATAGGATACGGACTACTTTAGCAACTTAGCCAAATAAATTAGTTGGTAGATCTAAATCAAATATGGCTAAATTTTAGTGTTTCAACGAAAAGACAACGTTCTGTATGGGAATGGGAGGATAAACTTTTTGCAAGTACAATGTATTCATCAAAAATGTTAGTATACGATTTAAATAATAAATTATATGATAGCGGCGTTCGCACAAAAAAGTGCGAAGGAAGGGATTCGAACCCCAGAACTCCTATGAGACCAGACCCTGAATCTGGCGCCGTTGACCTGGCTTGGCTACCTTCGCGCACATTTCAACAAATTCCTTTCAAAAAGATAATCTTTATGCATTATTATATTCACTCTTCTGATACATAAACATAGGCATCCTAGTTGACAGTGAATTTCATCAATTTCTTGAATACGCATGATTTTCACTGGAAAAACTTATCCATCAGAAAATGTGGGACACAGATATTTTTGTTTGCTGAATGGAGAGATTCTCTAAGAGGAGAGGTTTTGTTTGGTATTTTTCACGAACAGTTAAAAGTGGTGAAACCATGACAGCTCAATATTTCATGCTTGATCTTGTTACTTCAAGACAAAGTACCAATGCAGATAAATAAGCAAGAAAGTATTGCGATAGCGCTGTACGAATAAGGGAAAAAATGCTCCAAACTAAAAGAAAGAGGCATAGACATTCTCCCCTAAAAATATTACTCTGTTTGATGATACCATTCAGCATAAGACCGCATATGCTTACGGAACCCTGCTTCCACCAGATGATGAAGTAATGATAGTACAGGTAACATGAATGACAGGGCATCAAAGACTAGGTCCAACATATGTAAGGTAAAGATCTCCTCCAGAATATCATGAGCGACTGATGATACAGGAGTGGAAACTATAATAATCTCTGCCATTTTGCATAAATCGGAAAGTATCATCGCTGGATATGGAAAGAGCTCCGGATCACGAACAACCACACTCACCTAATGACCTCAGGTGGAAAAAACGCAGATAATCAGCGGCCCATTTCTCCATCATCATCAATGATACAAATCCGGAACGACTCAGAATAGTAGGGAAGTGCTCCTTGAACATCTTTAGCCTCATCAATCACAGCATGAGCAAGACGTGATGCAGTTTTAGCAGAGATACCGCAAGCCGTTCCCACTTCCACATATCGTTCTTCAACAATTTTTTCGATAGATGACACAACTAACGCATTATTTTCTTTTAATTTTACCTCGTCAATGAATTTCACAATACGATTTGATTGCGCGTATTCCAACCAATGATACAATATAACGATCAATTATTACCAATTCCTCACGTAGGCGAGCAAAGATACTCAGAATTCAAGACAACCATCCCCAACATATCAGTAACAAATGAGAGAGAGGATATCGAATAGCAACTCGGATTATTAATGACGGTCGTTCCATTGGAAATAAGTCCAACAAGTGTAGTAGCCATCATGACACGATGAACACCGAATGTGGTAATATTTGCACCATGGAGGTTACAAGGTCCCTGAATGATACAGCCGTCATTGGTTTCACGGATATCGGGGCACCCATGTCACGGAGGAACATGACAGTAGATCTGATACGATCACTCTCTTAAATCTGAGATAGGCTGTACCATAGAATCGCGTTGTTCCCTTGCACTGGGTTGCCAAAACAGCAACAATTGGAAACAAATCCAACATATCGGAAAGATTCACATCTGATGCACATATATCACTGTGAACAATGCAAAATTCTCCATTCTGCTGATGGGAGACAAGAATATCTACCTGTTCTAGAAGATTGATTACCAATTTATCTTCAAGGGGCAACGCAGGATCCAGGTTGGGAACACAAATATCACCCGATAGAGAGAGCCGGCAGCAAACAGAAAGGCAACCAAGATGATATCGCCACGATTCGTAACATGAACAGAGAAATAGTACTGAGAAACGGGAACTATGAATCCCTCATCAGTTGGAATAACAAAAAAACCACATTTTTTTCATCGCATCAACAAGCATCTCGACATAAGGGTGAGAAATTAAAGGAGTGGTCAGATAAATTCTTTGTTCATCGATGATAAGAGCGCACCAATTAGGAGTGTAGAAATGAATTGCGAGCTGATATCACCACGAATAGAAACAGTTCTGTCTATCGTTGGGGGCCAGCAATTGAGATGGATGCACAGATGCCATTATTGATTGCAAGTGATCCCTGCACCAAGTCCTCCAAGTATATCTAGAAGAAGTTTCATTAATCGGGAGCAAAGGGAAGCATCACCAGTAAATGAAATGGTTCCAGCAATATGTGCAAAAACGCCAGTAAGAAGCCGCATCGAGGTTCCCGTGTTTTTGCAGTCGATGATTTTTGATGGAGTATGTAACTCGGCAACCGCAGATGACGACAACATCCCATCGACGTGTAACCGAAG
>DALTYD010000017.1 GCA_029986255.1 Methanocorpusculum sp.
TTTTTGGAATATCTATAACACTGTGGAACCATCCATCCATCGAAATTTCCCATCCATCAAATCCAACCTGAGCAATTCCTGAAACCCATTTTTCCGGTTCTTTAACTGAAAGTCGCGATGATGCAAAATAGATCTTCATAACTCCTCCAATAGCATACGCCGCACTACTGTCTCATAGGCATCTTTTGTTGATTCGTTTACAACGCGTAACCCTGCAAGTTCCATTGCCGCAGCAAGTCCAAATGATTCCTCGCGCTTGTCACGTGCCTTTAGGCTTTCAGTTGTTGGTGTGTTATCACTACGTTTTCGTGATTGCATCCGTGCTAGTCGCACTGAAAACGATGCTTCAACTGCTACTAACACAAACTCTGAAAAAACTGAGCGGAAGTAATGGACCTCTGCATCACCTCGTATCCCATCGATAATCACTATATCTGCTTGCTTTTTTCTGACCTCTTCTGCAGTCAATATTGCAATCGCAGACATTCCCATATTAGTGCGAAGTTTTTTAGCATAGTTTCCTATATTTTCATCGGAGGGAATAATATTTGCAGCAATTACTTGTTGGCGGATTATATCTCCCATTGTCACTACGTGAATTCCCAAATTTGCTGCAATTTGAGCAAATTCACCTTTCCCGCTTGCTGGATATCCTACAACACCGATTACTTTCATCTCTAGTTATTATGCCGTGAATTTCATTAAGTCCATCGCTTTCAGCGATTTAGAATTGCTCTAGCTTCCGCTGCAGTTCTGATACATTCCATATATGCTAGACACCGAGTAGGATCTGGTTCTCTCTCTGTTCGGGCACAGAACTGTAGTATAAGATTATCTAACTGTGCAGGGATATCACTGGCGACAGGTACTTGATTGCTTTGCTCTTTTGCATACTTTGGCTTGAGTATCTGTACATTTTCTGGAATAGGGGCAGACCCATCTGTTGTTACATGTATTTCCCCTCTGGTTTGATTTGATGTTTCTGCACAGATCACGCACATCCGTTTTCCTTTTACCTCAAACAGAGGTGCTCCACAGTTAGGGCATAGATCTGCTAGCATTTTTGCCCCGTTGAGTAGATACTCTGCCATAACATCTTCCGGTTTTCGGTCTCTGTTATTCATATTACTACTATTACTCCGTCTGACACATATAGATAGTATCCTTTATCTTTGTTGACGTTATAACTTTATGCAAAGTTTTGAGGGTATGTTATCCTGTTTCATCAGGATTGATCAACCATTTAGGAAGGATTTTCAACATGGCAAGTCCCGAAGAGATGATTAAACAGTGTGTGATGATGCTTCAGGCAATCAGTGAGGATTCAACAATTCCTCGCAACATCCGTCGTGTCGCTGATGAGACAAAAACAGTGCTTCTTGATGAAAAAAAGACTACTGGTCTGCGAGCAGCTAATGCTCTGTCTTTAATCGATGAGATCAGCAACGATCCGAACATGCCAGTTTATGCTCGGACTAGCATATGGCAGCTCGTTTCAATGCTAGAAGCGGTTCCACTAGACTGAATACAATCAGTCATTATTTTTTCTTAGGATATTTTTGGGTGAGGGTGATGCGCTTTTTATATATGTTGCTTCCACAAATCCAGAATTTTTTGAAGCGATGATGGATCTCAGAGTTGTCCTAGCTTTGTCAGCTGTATCTGAGGTTGCAAGTAATGTTGCCTTTGTTAAATCAATTTTATAACCACAGATGCATGTTTTTCTTGTATGAGTGAGTTCGACAACCTGAATTCGTCTACAACGTGGGCAACCGATCACCGCAAATCTCTTACGTCTCATATAAATATAAATGCGTGATCCAATGTTTTTTAAGATTTTCTTGTTAGGCTACTTTTTGTCGTCTAACACTTGAGGTAATATTTTATTTCACAGTAATATCTTGAATTTAAATAGAATATCTGTTGCTCATTACATAAGAGTCTATCTCCTATAACTTTCTTTGTTACTTTTTGTTATTCTATGTGTTGATGAGGATATTTTCTTGTAGTTTGTCTCTTAATTTATTTTCCATTGTGTCCATGTCATTAAGAAATGAGTATAAATTGATTATAATATCAGCCGAGATCGTTTTTCTGAACTGATATCCTGCTTAGTTGAGGTTCATTCCTGATACTGCATCGCATATAGTAGATACTTCTTTGTTCAGGATTGTTCAGGATAGGTCTTTCTTGTCTTACTGTCACCTTTATCATTTCCTAGGTTGTTGCGCTTTTTTTCTATTATAACATGGGAGTTCTGTTTCAGTTTTTGGAGTTTTTGGATTTTTAAGCAAAGTATACTAAAGATGCTATCCTGTATTTTCATAAGGATAGTGTCATATATTTCATTTCAGCGGCGTTCACCACTCTTTGAAATGTTGACATCATCTTATTTTTCATTAGAATTGGATGAAATTTCTTGGCACTCTTTTGGATTTTTGTCGATTTACCACCAATATAGCATGTTCTCTAATTTTTCTAATATCTTTTGAGAACAGCTTATTCTTTTTCTCGGTTCCTTTCATTCAATACATTGTTTGGAATATGTAATAATTGGTAATAATTCTTGAACTTAACAATTTCATCTTTATTTTTGCTTCAGGGCGTATTGATAAACTGAGTTTTTTTCTGATAAAAATCAAAGTACAATCTTTTACAAATCGTTATATTTATATTTTTAAACATCATTTATATATTTATATTAAAGAAGTCATCCCGACTTAACTCAGATGGTAGAGTGCGCGGCTGTAGTAAGATTTATGCCTGCGGGCATACTGCGCGGCTACCGCGATGTCCCCGGTTCGAATCCGGGAGTCGGGATCATTTTCATGATCGCAATTAAAATGTTATGTGCTCAAGTAGTGTAGTGGCCTATCATGATGCCCTGTCACGGCATCGACTCGGATTCGAATTCCGACTTGAGCGTTTTCTCTTTGTGGTTAATTAATTGAAGTTGTTGCTATAGTATGTCATCTATGATATTTTAACCAATTGTGTTGAGCATATATGTGCTACAGTGGGGGGCAATGTGTCTATCCTTAAATTCTCTCTCTGCACAGGGTAGAGATCTTGTTATCCATTGAAGATAATTACTGTAAGAAAAGAAAAATTATTTTGCTGCTTGTACGCTTCCTGCATTTGCGATCGCCTCTTGGATCTGCTTCTGCATCTGACTAGCTTTTGCAGTCATTGATTTTTCTTGTTTATCTAGAGAACTCACACGAAGCTCAAGAGAATCAATCCTCTCTTGAAGTTCATTTGCGACTATCTCCTTTCTTTTCTGGATTAGAATCGAACCTATTGATGAGAATACGATTGTATCCTCAGAGGTAGTTTTGAGCTCTTCAAGAGCCCGTTTGGATTCACGAATCGTCATTTCATATTGTATCTTCTGGGAAGATACCTGCTGTAGCTGCTGTTGGATCTGCTGAAACATTGCTAGCTGCTGCTGAATCTGTGGGGAGATCCCCATCTGTGAGTTTACCATTTTTACAACTCCAATATTTCTTTACACACGTTCACTAGTCGTAACCACATATTTAATGATGCGCGAAGTGCTGTTGCATCTTCCGCTTTAACAAATAGTGTTACAATTTCCTCATCTCTGGAAATCTGCACCCAT
The DNA here is from genome assembly GCA_029986255.1 of Methanocorpusculum sp. Lineage (GTDB taxonomy): Archaea > Halobacteriota > Methanomicrobia > Methanomicrobiales > Methanocorpusculaceae > Methanocorpusculum. Next base: position 3,623 of record DALTYD010000017.1, read on the forward strand.
GACTTATCTCTTGGTTCTGAACACGCTTCTGGAGTAAGAGCCGCATATAATTTCTCTGCATAAGGACATGCAAACTGAAATTTTGCCATATGTGTTGATTTGTTCCCCATTTCAATGAGGATACCTACATCGTCGTTCATAACATAATTTGAAGAATATATTGCATCTTCTGTGTCCCATAGAACATAATTTGTCCTGGTGCTCCTGAATCCAGTGTCACAGGAAGATACGGTGACAGTGCATCATATAACTCACGCTCTCTAATAATAAATTCATGACGGAATGGCTCACATCTCTTACTTATTATGACATTGGTAATCAGCATGGAAAAAATGATCTTTCCTGATACGATCAGATCAAATATTTGGCCACCATGCTTTGCACTTGATAGAAATATTATTACTGTGTCCTCGCCCTTTATTGCACGAAGACTTGCCTTTCCACGCTGAACATAAGGGAGATCAAGTGAAAAAGCAATTTCTTTTGCCAGTTTCCGCACTTTCGGTGACGGCTTGTGTGATGAAGTTACAAACGTCATCTGGCTTTTAATATTTTCGTACCGGCGCCGCGCGCCTTAAAGAGAATACGATGTCCGCAGTATGGGCAGCGAACATTTGCTTCAATTTCAACTGTTTGTTTACAGCGGGCGCACTTGTAACTGACCATTCTCGTTATGCTCCTTTTGTCTCGATAGAGCGAAGAGCAACTTTTAATGCAGGAGTTTGTGGCACATATGCTCCACCTGCGTACTTATAGCCACATTTCTTGCATTCCCATATGCCAGTTCCCACGCGCTTGACTGCAATGGTATCACATACTGGGCATAGATGCTTTGCACGTGAAATTTTTTCACTTTCATTTACCATTTTACGATTGAAACGACCATATCTTGGCCCAAAGCGTCCTGAATTTCCTGTAACGCGTCCTTTTGCTATATGCTTGCTCTTTGATGCCATAATTATTCCTTAGAAATATCTATTATAATTAGTTCTTAGACGTTTTAATCTTATTCTAAAATCTTTATTTTTGCCTCTCCCTTTGCAGTGTGATTTACCAGATTAAAAAATTCTTCTTGCATTCCAGCAGGAATTTTGGTGACGCAAATCCATGAACCGTCATTTTGCCATTCATTTCTCTCCATTGTGACATATTCTGCACTTGAAACCACACTGAATGCCCGTGCTGCAAAATTCATTGGGAATTGGATGGCAATTTTTCTCTCCACAAATCGAATTGGAAGAATTGGTCGAAGAACTTTTACAGTCTCTCTCACTAGTTCATCTACTGATTTAAACGGTTCGAAGTTAATATGGGTTGATTCGAGAGCAAGTTCGATACGAGTTACTGGATGGGGCAGTCCAGTTTGTGGGTTTATTGCATTACGTGCGATAAATGTGATGACACGGAGTCGTTTTTCTTCCATTAATCGACGTCTTTGTTCTGTTGTTAAGTGAATTTCTCCTTTTTGAATAATTTTTTTCGCAATCTCCTCAAACTTAGTTGTCTTGAATACTTTTTTCATGTCCTCTTCAGGCGACTTATCACCATGTGAGGCGTTTTCATACACATATAATGTGGCAACTGCTTCCTCTATGGAAATGTTTTCGTTGCCATGTCGTATTTTGTCAGCAAGTTCAGGATCAACTAATATCTCAAACCTGTGTCCATGTGTTTCAAGTCTTGCCGTCACAGCCTCATCAAGTGAGATCATGTGCTATCCTCACATTGTTTTTTGTTTTCATCCAATCCTTTTGAATATTTTGTGACTGCTATTCTCACCTCTTCAGCGTTGAGTTTCCGGAATGGAAGAATTGCAGTTTTTTCACCAACTGGCCCCTCAATCTTCTTGGATGCCCTCTTCTTTATGGAGTACGATCCGGCTATGCCTATTTCGACGGTGTTCACATTGAATTTTCCGTCAGTCGCAGTACACAGGGCTTTCAAACCGAGTTCTATCGCTTCTTCTGCGGTCATGTTCTCTTTGTAATCGGATTCAAAAAGTTTCATTACTGCAACCCTACCAATTCCAATACCTGTTGCCATGTACTCAAGGAGAGTCCCTGATGGATCTGTTTCAAAGAGTCGATAGTTGATTTCATCACCCTCTGTGTCTACACCTGCTATTAGTAAGGCGGTACCATATGGGCGTGCTCCTCCAAAGAGAGTGTATGTCTGCATATGGTCACAAAGTCTTTTTGCCAATGTTTCCACTTCGATTGGTTCACCATAGCTGACACGATTAATCTGTGCCTCAATTCTTGCTCGATCAACCAGAGCACGGGCATCCCCAACAAGGCCTGAGGATGCCACGCCAATATGCTCATCGATCATGAATATTTTTTCGATCGATGATGGTTCTAATAGGCGCGAATTGACACGTTTGTCCACGAGGAGCACTACTCCTGTTTTGCACTTGATACCTACTGCGGTAGTTCCGCGCTTTACTGCTTCTCGGGCATATTCAACCTGATATAAGCGCCCATCGGGAGAGAACATCGTGATGGCACGATCATAACCTCCCATCTGATATTGTTGTGGCTGCATGTTTACTCCTTATGTATGTCATCTAGTGTGAGATATTGTTGCGTATTATTCTTTTTAAGACTATCAACCTTTTTACCTGAACATCGATAGCCTGGCAGACTGGTCCAGTCCCAGGTGGTGCTTTTAATGTGATTTTTGACACCGTGTATTGTTCCTGATATAATAATGGTTCTGAATGCTGTGGCATATCCACACATTTTTGTGGTCATTGCTGTACAGGCGACAATCTCTTTTTCCCATCCTCTTCGAAACCGGATAATTGCATGTTCATCATCAGACCAGATCACTGCAATATGCATTTGTGCAAATCCCACGTCTCCGAAGAGTTCTGTTGCTGTCTCTCGAATTGCATAGTAAATCTCCTTTTGCGATGGCATTGCAGAAAATTCTCCTGATATCTTTATTAGAAGGTATCGATTATTTTCTCGAAGGGTCGGTGGAAGTGGTCTCATTCTACCTCCTTATCTACAACTCTTACCTTTTGCTGCGGATAAAGAATAGCATCCATACCTGTTAGTGCGGCATATGATTCTGTTCGTGTCATTCCAAATAGAGAACAGAGTGCAAGAATCTCAGTTGTGTTTTTAATCCCGAAGATAGTACTTGCTCCACTTGCAATGGTGAGTGGGAAGTGATATTTCCTTTGTAAGAATAGGATCTCTGCATATCGTGAGAGTGCTTGTATCCGACTTTTTGGATTGATGATGCGAGATAAGTCAATGACGATGCCCGTATGGTGTTCAGCCGCCATTTTTGCGAGGATGTGATCGAATCCCCTTTTGGGGAGGTCTGTGATCCCTGTTAAGAGATGCACACCTTTGGTAGATATTGCAGCTCGATTGAAACTGTTTTCCCCGGCACTTACCATGATTACATAGTTTAATGGGCTTTTTCTAATAGCTGCAAGAAATTGTCTATCGTGTTGTTTCTTGTTGATGATTGTCCCGCGGATAACTGTTACTCCTGCATAGGTTGTTGGGATATTAGAGTCATTGCTGTAGACTATGACGCGTGATATTCCACAGGATTTTGCGGTGAGTAGCATTCGGCGTACTGTTGCAGTCCCATCCTGATTTACAAATAGGCCGGTGTCAGTAATCATATGAAAAAAGAATGTTGGGTTATTTTCCACGATTTTTGTTGGAACGGAGGCTTGGGCGGCATTTTTCGGTTCCTGTTCCTCGATTGTGGAGACCACGCCCTTTCCGTCCAGCGGATGATTTTCCGCGATAAACACGTCCATGAGTTGTTGCAATCCAGGCGAGATTCTTGTCGGAAAGGATTGCTGGGCTCCTCCGATCTACAAGGATAATTTCAAAATATTTATGTTTTCCGTCCTGGCCAACCCAGTATGAGTTTAATACTTCCATATTTGGGTAATGATCTTGTGCCCGTTCTTCTGCAATTGTCTGTAGATTCTTTCCGGGCGTTGTTTTGCGTACTCCCATACGGTTGGTCCTGCGTCCGCGAATGTACCGTGACTTTCTTCGACCCCCTCTGCGGATCGATACACGAACGACGATAATACCCTGCTTTGCTTTGTAGCCAAGTCTGTGAGCTCGATCGATCCGTGTTGGGTGTTCAATCCGAACAACAGCCCCCTGTCGACGCCATATTTGCATTCTTTCCCAGAGGAGTCTCTTTACACCAGAATTTTTGGGTTTTTTCCACGCATCTCTAACGTATCCATACATTGATTTTGACATTTTTTATTCACCTCAGGTTCAGCATTTTTTGTTTCAGTATTTCTTCTGAAAACATTTTGCTACATTCCTGTGATATACAACTGCTCTTCTATAGATCAGTTATAAACTTATTATTATTGGATCTATTAGGTATAAAAATCGTGTGGAATATTGTGAAAAATATGGTTTTTGTTCTCAAACGTTGATTAAATCATTTGGTGTAACCTATTATACAGATAGGGTGTGTGTTTTTTTGATCTTCTTTAGAAAAATGAAAAAAAATAATGCGATTATTTGTATTTTTCTCTAGAAAAAAAACACGTGTTATTGGAAAAAATAAATAAAAATTTTTGTTTTTATTATTGCATTCCTTTCTTCTGGATTGAATATAGTTATCCGGTTATTTTCTGGTTGTTGAACTCCACAACTAAATTGATAATATAATATGATCGATACAGAGATATTTCTTTCAATTGCAATAATATGGATACTTTTGTTTGTATTGTGAGCCTTTTGTGCTTTCTTTTTGTGGAACGCTGTATATTCCATCTCAAACGTTCTAATTGTTTGTGTACTGGGAGGTGAGGGATTGCATCTTCTCTGTTTTGCTAAAAATCTTTGAGAGTTCTTGTGTCTAACTATATAAATATCTAAAGAATGAGTCATTTTATAGTTGTAGCCACTCCTATGTTATTGATTTATTACTTGCATTTCTTCAACAATCCCCTCTCTAGTTATGCGTGTTGATATCATCCATATTTTCTCTTACTTTATTGCGTTTTTTGTATTTTTCATCTTTTTTATGTTTGGAAACTGGTATTTTTAAATTAAAGAGGTCATGTATGTGTCTGTGTATACCGATTTTTAGGTATTGTTATATTACTGATATTCTACCAGATTTTGAACCTGTTTTGGGAGACCACTCTTAAATTGGCGTTGTATCCCCTCATAGTACTCGCGAACTCGTTCGTTCATGGTTGGATGCACTCGTAGTTTTGCTGCAGTAAAGTCTGCATCAGTTACAATTGTGCTGTTCCTCCGAAGTGCCTCCATTGCAGCCTCGCGACAGAGACTTTCAAGATCAGAACCCACAAATCCATCTGTCATTCTTGCAAGTCTCTCGATGAGTTCTGTTCGAACGGGATCCTCAAACATCACATTGTATGCAACAAACACATCTGTGAGGAGACAGCGAAGTTGTGCACAGGATGGGCCATTATCTTCTTTTTCAATCTTTTTGGAGGCGATTTTGATTTGCCGTAATGTCAAAGGTTTTCCTGCATACTTTTCTGCAAATCTACGCACACCTCTTTCGCTACAACCTACAAGTGCCGCTGCCGCAGCATCCAGAGATGAGTTTTCCAGTGGCATATGCCGCATGTGTATTGCGAGAATTGCTTGGCGATCAATTGGTGCAGGCTCTGGGATATAGACGAGGCGATCAAATCTTCCTGATCGCAGCAGTGCCGGATCAATAATGTCTGGTCGATTTGATGCTGCAAGAATTACAACATCATTTAACGGCTCAATCCCATCCATTTCGGTTAATATCTGATTTAATACGTTTTCCAAAATCTGTGTTCCATCTCCTCCCGTATTCCGAGCCGACGTTAGGGAATCTATCTCATCAAAAAAGATGATTGTCGGTGCAATTTGCCTAGCTTTACGGAATATATCTCGAACAGCCCGCTCAGACTCTCCCACCCATTTGGAAAGAAGTTGTGGACCTTTGATTGCAATGAAGTTTGCCCCACTCTCATTTGCAACCGCCTTCGCAATCAATGTCTTCCCTGTTCCAGGTGGTCCATAAAGCAAAATTCCCTTTGGTGGTCGAATATTGAGCTGCATAAATGCCTCCTTGCGAGTAAATGGATATTCAATTGCTTCGCGGACTTCATTTAGTATTTCCTCAGATCCTCCCACATCCGTCCAATGGATTGTATCGGACTCAATCGAGATCTCTCGCATGGCAGATGGCATTATCTCCCGTGATGCCTCTATAAAATCTTTTTCAGTAACCTCGAGCTTCATGAGCACCTCTTCTGGAATACGTGTGGCATCAAGTTCTATTACATTCATTTGTCGACGAAGTGCCCGAATTGCCGCCTCACGTGATAGGGCTGCAAGATCTGCCCCAACAAATCCTCGAGACAAGGCCGCAAGTTGTGTAAGAAGTCTCTCCCGATTTTGGTGGTATTCTGTCTCTGCTGCTTCGATATCCTCCTTGTTTTCTTGTTGTTTCAGTTCTTTAATCCGTGATGCCCCTTCAAATGGCATGCTGCGCGTGTGAATCTGTAAAATCTCTTTCCTGTCTATCTCAGAAGGTGCCCCAATTTCAATTTCACGGTCAAATCTCCCTGGTCGACGAAGTGCTGGATCAATTGCATCTGGTCGATTTGTTGCCCCGACCACAACGACTTGTCCGCGGTCTGATATGCCGTCCATCATAGTTAGCAGCTGTGCAACAACTCTGCGTTCCACTTCTCCTGAAACTTCCTCGCGTCGAGGGGCAATTGAATCCAGCTCATCAATAAAGATAATAGTTGGAGCATTTGCTTCTGCTTCTTCAAAAATTTCTCGAAGTCGTTGTTCTGATTCTCCGTAATACTTGGAGATAACCTCGGGGCCTGCAATTGAGATAAAGTTTGCCCCACTTTCATTTGCAACCGCCTTCGCAATCAATGTCTTCCCTGTTCCAGGTGGTCCATAAAGCAATACTCCTTTCGGTGCTTCAATGCCCATTGTTTCAAATAATTCTGGGTGGCGAATGGGGAGTTCAATCATTTCGCGGACACGGCGGAGTTCTCCTTTGAGTCCTCCAATATCCTCATAACTGATCTGCTTTGTTCCATCAAATCTGCTAAGTTCTCCTTTATTGGATATTTCAATATTGGTCGTTCGGGAGATAATGCACGCTCCATCCGGTTTGATTGATGCTATTTTAAACTCAAAAAATGTATTTGGCACGTGAGTCATTATTGGAAGAATATCCCCTGTTGTTATTGGAAAATTGATTAGAGAGTTAGTGAGATCTTCGGTGTCCACATCAAAGTTCTGAGATATATTCCCTGGAGGTATAAGATAAACACATTCCGCCTCGATCTGTTTTTCCACAGGTCGGACCACTACTCGTTCTCCTGGATTGACACTAGCGTTCCTCCTTGTAAATTTGTCGATACGTATTTTCCCTTGGTTCCAGTCTGCAGTCATGGCCCTCCAGACCTTAACAACAGTTTTTGTTTTTCCCTCAATGAAAATGAGCTGACCCGGAACAATTCCTAGCTGTTGCATAGTTTCTGGGTCAAGTCGAGCTTTTCCTGATCCTTGGTCTTCTGGATATGCACTGTCCACTTTGAGAAATAGTTCTGGCATGATTGAGTAATACAATGCTCTGAAATTGATTAATAATATTCTGAAAAGTTCTGTATCTATCTCCTGCACAACCAGTAATCCATCTCTTCGATATCATATGAATTCCGAGTAATCAGGATCATTGTCTGGATCCATCATCATTCTCATGTGGGAGATGCTTTATCTTGTGAGTGCAAGAGTACTATCCAAGAATATTCTATGCGTGTGTTAGTGATTGATCCTGGGTTCGGTGCTGCAGGTGATATGATATGTGGTGCGCTTCTATCTATCTGTGCGGATCGTGATGCGGTTCTTCGTGTCATGCAGTCTGTATCTCCCAACCTGTCTGTTTCATCTGTGATAAGATGTGGTGTGCGTGCGTGTTATGTTCAGACACGAGCAGATACTATTCATCGAACTCTTGCTGAGGTTTTGGATATTGTTCGCGCATCTTCCGCTCCAGCTGCTGCAATTGATCTTGCCATCCGTGTATTTAATCGAATTGCCGCAGCTGAGGTACAGGTGCACGGAATCCATCATGTGCATTTCCATGAAGTGGGTGCCGATGATGCAATTGCAGATGTACTTGGTGCTTGTACAGCACTTGTGACCCTGAATGTGGACGCTGTACATATTCTCCCCCTGTCGATCGGATTTGGTACAACGGTTTGTGACCATGGGACTATGCAGGTTCCTGCACCAGCAACTGCAGAAATTCTCCGGAATTCTGATATTAGAGTTGTGCATGGTTTTTTTTCTGGAGAATTGTGCACTCCAACTGGTGCTGCCCTCCTTGCAGAATTTTCAACGTTTTCTGACATTACGGAACATCCCGGAAGAATTGTTTCGGTTGGTTCTGGTGCTGGAACCCATGATCCTTCTGATCATCCAAATGTCTTGCGTGTTATGGTAATGGAGACTACATCACCACTTTTTAGTGAAAATGTTTCTGTTCTGGAGACAAATGTGGATGATCTCTCTGGAGAAATCCTCTCTAATGTACTCTCCTCTCTGATGGACGCGGGAGCCCGTGATGCGTGTTTAGTACCAATTGTGATGAAGAAGGGTCGTCCTGGATATCTTATCCGAGTAATCGCTCTCCCAAAGGATTCGGAACGACTGGCGCGTCTCCTCGCTCGTGAAACCGGTTCTCTGGGTATTCGCTGCATGCCAATGGTGCACCGGTTTGTTGCTGATCGCAGTCTTTCATCTGAGACAGTGGTGGTGAGTGATAATACAATCACTATTAGTGTAAAAACAGCGTTAATGGATGGAAAACCTTATTCATGTAAAGCGGAGTTTGATCAGGTGCAAAGGGCCGCGAGATCTTTTGGTATTCCTGCCAGAGATTTGAAGCGAGTTGTTGAGGAGGAGGCATGGCGGAAGAGCTAATTCACAAAATATCTACGACAGTTGAAGGATTTGATCGACTACTCGGTGGTGGGCTTGAACCGAAAATGATTACACAATTAGTGGGAGAAGCTGGGTCTGGAAAGAGTACGCTCTGTCTTGTTGCTGCAGTTTCGGTGCTACGTGCTGGATTTGAAGTGATTTACATTGATTCGGAAGGATTTTCCTCGGAGCGTTTCTCTCAGATTGCAGGAATTGATACGGAGGAATGTGCAAAACATATTTATATTAAAGAGCCAATGACATTTGCCGAGCAAGGGCGTCTGATTGCTGAGTGTGAGTCCTTATTGCGCGCGAGAAATATCCACTTGATCGTGGTTGATTCGATGACTGCGCTATACCGTTTGGAACAGCTAGATACCAAGGACGCCCTTTCTATGCTGTCGCATCAAGTGATGCTTTTGCTTGCTCTTTCCAAACGTTTTGATGTTCCTGTAATGATTACGAATCAAGTGTTTATGGATGTTGAACATCATCAACTGCGTGGACTTGGGGGTACGGCCCTCGCACATATCTCCAAAACAATCCTTAGGATAGAAAAACGTGATGGATTTCGGCGTGCAGTGGTGATAAAACATCGTTCGCAACCCGATGGAGTGTACTGGGATTTTTTGATTACCAGTAATGGGGTTACGGATCGGTAGGATTTGATTTTTTTTGTGGGATGTTCTGTTTCTGTCTTGTTTGAAGTAGCTGTTCTTTTATTATTTTCGTAGTTTTGTAGATGTTTCCGACTATGTAATCCGCGTTTTTGAAGAGGATTTTTGGCCGTTTCCCTTTTTGTTGGACTGAAAGAATGGAAATATCTGCTGATTTCATTGCAGCAAGATCGTTGATGCCATCCCCTATCATTACTACTACATTGTAATCCTTCTTCAGATTTTGGATAATCTGTGCTTTTTTTGCTGGTGTTGCCACCCCGTGAACCCGTTCGCGTGGAATCCCGATATCTTCGGCAATTATTTTCAGTTTTTCTTCTCTATCTCCAGAGGCTATGAACACAGCTACTCCGAGTTTGTGGAGTGTGTATATCATTTCTTGTACTCCTGGAAAGGGATATCCTGCAGTGGCAATGATAAATTCAATTTTTTGTGTTCGTAAATTAATGATTGCTCCTGAATCAAGTGCAAATTTGTCGTTTTGTTGAGAAATTATTCCCCAACAGTCTTGAATAACCTTCTGCATGTCGGCAACCGTTGCATCGTTATCTCTGTAGAGTATGTCTCCTACAATATCCGAGTCTATAGTTGGTTTTCCACAGCTTATTTCGAAACTTACAGATGTTTTTGTTAGATATTCTGAGAGTAGAGTGTCTGGATTGCTTTTCATGATCTCGCAAGAGTGCAGATTTAGTGCAACTAGAATTCTGTCAGGGTCTTGAAAGGTCAGTGTTGTTGTTTCTATGCTTTCATCTAATATCTCGTGCTTGATTACGGACAAAACACTTCTGTACGTCCAGAGAAGCGTTCCAGCGCTATCAAATACCACTGCCATTTTCATGTTATATGATTAAATTTGTTGTAGTTGCCATTTTTTCATAAGGATATTGATATTACTCATTATTTCTCAAGATTTCCGAATCCTTTTGCGTTATGGTTATCCTTGATGTGTGGGCCATTGTTGTTTTTCTCTTTCATACTTCTCATAATTCCACGTGCTTATGGTTCCTGGATTATCCTTTTAAGCAAGATATGTGGTTTTAATTCGAATTCTCTCTTGTCTTATTAATTTACAAATAATAATTTATTATAGCAATAATAGATTACAGAGTGTATATCTATATAACTGAGATTGATCACGATTCTAAAAGTTATTTTTCCTCCTCGTTCTTAAATGCTCTTTAAAACTATCATAATCTATATCTTTGATCCTATTGACTGCTGTTTGGCGCAAGAGATTGATCTTGTTATTTTTTATTGGTTTGATCCTTGATGAATGGATCTGAGGATCAGTGTTTTTGATATCTTTCTTTTGCCGTCCAATCGATTATAGAGGATATCTTTGATTCTGATAATCATATTTCAATTTTTTGATAATTGTGTGGAGAACTCGTCTCTCTCTCCTTAGGTTCCTATTTTTGATGTGTCTCTTGATAATATATTGATGTTGAAGAGGTTTAAATAAAGTTCATTCTCAATCACAGATGGATATTCTTTGTCTTTTCCTCTTCATATTGATCGCGTATTCTATATACTTCAAATACCATTTGTTTCCATCTCTTTGTTATGTAACCTCCTCTCCGCAAAACCTATTTCCAAAAATATCTTATAGAATAGACACAGAAAAACCTATTAATTAATTTACAAGGAAAAATGCGCTCATGGATCCCAGAATGAAATTTTTAGACCACGAACTTTCTGAACAGGAGCGGGAACTTACCCGAAAACACAATGCCGGTACTGAATCCACTTCAAATACCATGAAATTTGAATCTCATGAAGTACTTGCATTAAAAGTTCGTGAACTTGAAGCCATGGTAAAAGGCCTTACTGATGAAATGCTGGATCTTAAGTCTATAACTCGCAAACTTTCAATGCAATTTGAAGAAATATGTGATCGTCAATCCCGAATTTTTATCGAATCTCGTGCTAATCAAAAACTTTCTGAAGCAAATCCTGTACCTAAGCACCTTTCTTCAATGCCATCCCCGCGTTCAGCATCTATGAGTGATGAACAATCGAAAAACGCAGCGTGCGCTGAGCTCTCAAGTCTTGCAACATCCGCTTCAGACTCAGATTGTTGTTTTGACACCCCCATTGAACAATTGAAGTCTGGTGAATTTGAATATCTCATGCAGCCTGATGGTACCATTTTGAAGCGCAAAAAGACGAAGGAACACGATGTTATTATTGCTGGAACTGGCTATAATCCTGATCATACATCTCGTTCCATGGCGATTCGTGCTGATTCTGATGCTGTAATTGAAGCCTCGGAAATTGATGCAGTAGAGGATGACGCTAAAAGACGTTGCTAATTCTCAGGAGAATCCGTGCATATTGTTCAGGTTGATATCGATAATTTCAAATCTTTTTCCAGAAAAACAAAAATCCCTTTTTATAAGGGTTTTACCGTCATTTCAGGTCCAAATGGTTCTGGAAAAAGCAATATTATTGATTCCATACTGTTTGTCTTATCTCTCTCTAGCGCGCGCTCTCTTCGTGCTGAAAAATTAACAGATCTTATTAACAATGTCTCTGGAAAACACACAGCAGAAGTTACCTTAACATTTTCTGACGACACAAAAATACGTCGGAAAATCAAGCGAACTGCGAGTGGTTACTATAGCTATTATTATCTGAATGAACGACTTTGCACGCAGGCGGATGTACTTGCTTTTCTCTCCAAATATGGTATCAAACCACATGGATATAACGTCGTCATGCAGGGAGATGTCACTCGCATTATGGAAATGAGTGATTTCGATCGTCGAAAGATTATTGATGATATTGTCGGTGTTTCTGAGTTTGATGCGAAAAAAGAACAGGCATTGATCGAACTTGACCTGGTGCGTGCGCGAATCGAACGTGAAGAATTGCTCTTGGCTGATCTTGCTGTTCGGATTGATGAACTGAAAAACGATCGGGAAGATGCTATCAAGTATCAGAACCTCCAAGGAAAACTTGACTATTATCGTTCTGCTCAGAATATTACCAAGCTGCGGGCACTTGAGCGTGATCTATCTACACTCTCTCTTGTCAAAACAGATCAAGAAGCAAAGCTTTTCTGTATTAATGAATCTCTTTCCTCGATAGCGCACGAACGCGATTGTCTGATGGAGGAAATCAGGGTTATTGATCTGAAGATATCGGATATGAGTGGGCCTGAATATATCAAACTTCTTGCCGATCTTGAGGAAGAACGTGGAAAAATACGTGTTTTTGAGCAGACAATTGTTCGTTTAAATGAGGACAAGGACAGAAACCTCAGTGAGATGAACAATATCTTCGTTGAGATGAAGAAGTTTGAAAACGCCATTGCAGATAAAAACAAGGAATTTCATCAATTGCAGATTGATCGGGCAAATCTTGCGATGGAATCTGAATCGCAGACGAGGGAGGTAGAAAAACTACAGGAACTTGTGGACAAAAAGAACCAAGATTCAGAAGGTGCTCAAAAAGAACTTATTCGCCTTCTGGTTCAGATTGATGAGAAAAAAACTGAACGTTCATCTATTTTGTCCGAAAAAGACAGTATTATTGAACGAAGTCGTATTCGCTCCCAGGAAGGTGAACGAATGAAGCATCAACGGGATCAGCTGTTAGTGGAGCGCTCCGAAAAACAGATGAGTATTAACGCTTTGAAAAAAGAATTTTCTGAAAAAAAACAAACTAAATCGATGCTTGATAAGCAGTTCGGAGAATCTGAAAGATCCTTAATGTCGTGCCGTCGTTCACTTGCATCGATCCGTGAAGAGATTCATCACCTAACTCAGCGACAGATGCGACTTGAAGCTCAGCAACAGGTATCTTACGATTTGAATCATGCTATTTCATCCGTCCTTGCGATGGATGGGGTATTTGGTACGATAGCTCATCTTGGTAAAGTGTCCTCTGAGTATGCAATGGCCCTAAATATTGCGGCGGGAGGACGCTTACAGAATGTGGTCGTTAGTAATGATCAGATTGCAGCCGATGCTATTCAATATCTAAAGGAGAAACGATTGGGCCGTGTGACGTTTTTGCCGCTGAATAAAATTAAACCGGCACCACCTCTGTTACCTCTTGCCGGCAATGGTGTCGTTGATTATGCACTGAATCTGGTAGAGTTTGACGAAAAATTTCACAATGCATTTAGTCTGGTGTTTGGCCAGACGGTAGTGGTTGAGACATTGGAAGCCGGCCGTCGGTTGATGGGTCGATTCCGAATGGTAACTCTTGATGGTGAACTTCTGGAGAAATCTGGTGCTATGACTGGAGGATCCGTTCGAAGGGATATTCATGGATTTGAAGCGGCAATTGATAAAGAATCAGCTCAGATTTCCATGAAACTCATAGAGTTGAAAAATGAAGAAAATGATATTGTTGCAACTGAATTGAGAAATAAAGCGACTTCAACTTCTCTGCGTGCTGAAATGAATGACCTTGATTCAGTGCTTACCAAATTAGAGATAACGATTTTGGAATATACTCGTCGCCTTGATGCAATTGCAGATGAAGAGATGTCGATCACCAACTCGCTTTCTAGTATGGAGCATGACTCCTATGAAGTTTCGGACAAGGTAGCTGAGCTTGAATCTAAGCAGGATGAACTAACAAGTGTCATTTCCGCGTTGACCTCACGAATTGCAGAAATTCGCAATGTTCTGAATGAACCAGAGTTTCCTGATTTGATGGAAAAATTACAAAAAGCTCGTTTTGCGGTTGATGACTTGAATCGTCGTCTTGAATCTAAAGGTGCAGACATTGTGGATGTGAACCGCGAGCGCCAGTATTTCCTGAAACGCTTGGAGGAGCGAACTGCAGATCGAAATGCCCTTTCTGCAAAAAATTCCCGGTTGGATGAGGAAATTCTCTCTTATAACCGGCAGATTTCAAATGCGATTACAGCAATTTCTGTTCTTGAGGAACGGCAGAAATCCTTTACTGGTGAAATCGAGGTTATGCGCAATGCTCGAACAACTCTACAGGAAAAATTTGATATATCACAGAACAAACTATTGTCTTTTTCCTCGGAGAGTGAACAGTGTCGTTTACAAATTGCAGCTTTAGATGAGAAAACAGCCGCAGTTACGTTGGAAATTGAGGAGATACGCGGTCGTGTGCTGGATGAGGTTGAATGTACGTTGTCGACGGATGAGATCCAAGAAAAAATTTCAACAACAGAACGCGCTATTCGGAAGCTAGGTGCAGTGAATATGTTGGCCATAGAACAATATGAAGAAGCGATGGTGAAGTATGAGGAGCGAACTGCAAAAAAAGATGTCCTCTCCCGTGAACGCGAGGCACTCTTGGAAAGAATAGATAATTTTGCGCAGATGAAATTTAATGCTTTTATGGATGCATATAGGGAGATTAATACGAATTTCAAGGATATTTTTGCAAGATTAACTATGGGTTCTGGTCATCTGGTACTGGAGAATCCCAATGATCCGTTTCTTGGTGGCCTTACCTTTGAGGTACGACCATGCGATAAGGATGTTCACAGACTGAATATGATGTCGGGGGGTGAAAAATCTCTGACAACACTTTCGTTTATTTTTGCAATTCAACGTTATTTACCTGCCCCATTTTATGCGTTTGATGAAGTTGATATGTCACTTGATGGGGCAAATGTAGAGCGTATTTCACACATGGTGCGAGAACTATGCTCTTCGAGTCAGTTTGTGATTGTATCACTTCGTAAACCAATGATTCAGGCTGCGGACAGGATTATGGGTGTGACCATTCGGTCTGATAAGAGTACGTTTGTCACAGGTGTGAAAATGAATGCCTGAGGAACCAGTTGAGATTCTGGTGCTTATGGCAGAACGTGGGGAGATTGATCCGTGGAATATTGATATTGTTGAGGTGACTGATCGTTTCCTTGCAGAACTCGATCGGCGCCGTGACTTGGATCTTCGCGTTTCGGGGAGGACGTTGTTCTATTCGTCTGTACTTTTACGTATGAAATCAGAGTATTTAGATCCGTTGCAGGAAAGTGAGGATGTACAAGAGACTTCGGATGAGGTTCTGTATACTGAGAATGTGGATCCATTTTTTGAGGATACTATCAGTGAACGCGCTCTAGATCCTGTCGAATTGTTAGAACGTGAGATTGTTCGTCGGATTAAGCATAAGGATTCCCGCAAAAGACCTGTTACTTTGTATGAACTGATTAGGCAGTTGAAACTTGCAGAAAAGGTTGCACGTCGTCGACAACGTCGAAAAAAATTTGTAAATGAAGAAATTTCAGATATTTTCGAACCAAATGTAGATGATGTAGTCGGTATTGCCCATGATGAGTCATATGATGCGATGGCGAAACAAGTCTATGCGATTGTGCGAGCACATCCTGATGCTTGGGACCATGGGATTTCGCTTTATGAGCTTGTTTCGACTCTTCACTGGCCGTTGTACCAGGTGTATATCCCATGCCTATATCTCATGCTTGATGGTCTTGTTGATCTTGAGCAAGATGAGTTTTTTGGTGATTTGTGGGTTGTTATCTCTTCTAATCTCTCTCAAAAAAATGAAAATATTGTATAATCTTTTTATGTTAATTCTCTAA
>DALTYD010000018.1 GCA_029986255.1 Methanocorpusculum sp.
CGAATCATTCTAATGAAGATAGGAAAACGTGTGTAATAGCATTTTCCACAGCATCATCAACCTTATCCCCTTGTTTCACCAAATTAGTTGATATGAGCAGACCGGTTTTACAAGTTGCACTGGACCTGACAGAACTTTCACGTGCTGAAAAAATCGCTGAGGAGGCGATATTCGGAGGTGCAGACTGGATAGAGATAGGAACCCCACTGATAAAGAGTGAGGGTATGGAAAGTATCCGAAGGATGCGAACCCTTTTTCCATCTACAACGCTTGTAGCCGATCTAAAAACCTCAGATACAGGAGCAATCGAGGTAGAAATGGCAGCAAAAGCAGGAGCAGACGTTGTCTGTGTTCTTGCTACAGCTGATGATGCAGTCATCACCGACGCCTTGAATGGGGCAGAGCTCTACGGGGTGAAGATTATGGCCGACATGATGAACGTTCATGAACCCATCAAACGGGCAAAAGAGCTGATCGCACTCGGAGTGCAGATTATCAATGCCCATGTTGGAATCGATCAACAAATGACTGGGAAAGATCCTCTGGCTCTTCTTGACACTCTTGGAAAACTATCAGTACCAATTGCAGTCGCTGGGGGACTCGATGCAGCATCCGCATCCACAGCAGTCGCACGCGGTGCAGATATTGTGATCATTGGGGGAACAATTATAAAATCTGCAGATGTCCCCACCACAACTTCAATAATTCGGAAGGCGTTGGATAATCCGAAAATTAACAATTTTGAAAAGAAAACACTTAACGATCAAATTCGTTCACTGCTCCAGACAGTATCGGCACCAAACGTCACAGATGCACTTTACCGCAAAGGAGCAATGATCGGATTAAAAAAATGTCACGTCCCTTACAAGATGATTGGGCGTGCTGTAACTGTTCAAACATTTGGGGGAGATTGGTCAAAACCAGTACAGGCTATAGACACCTGTAATCCAGGAGATATTTTGGTAATCAGTAATAACAAACGTACAGATATTGCCCCATGGGGAGAACTTGCTACCCGTTCTGCAATGAACCGAGGAGTCTCAGGAATTATTATTGATGGGGCAATACGCGATTGGGATGATATTATAACACTAAACATTCCCGTATTTGCAACCTCTGTACAACCAAATGCCGGAGAACCAAAAGGATTTGGAGAAATTGGAACGGAAATACTCTGCTGTGGACAGATCGTACGTCCAGGAGACTGGCTAATCGGTGATCAATCAGGTGTCGTTGTAATTCCCCGTGAACGGGCCTATGAGGTAGCCCGCCGTGCTGTTGAAGTGCTTAAGACCGAAACACGAGTACGAGAAGAGATTCGTCGCGGTGAAACGCTGGGGAGTGTCGCGCAGCTACTGCGGTGGGAAAAAAAGTAATGAAAAATAACTAGTGAAGCAAAACATCTTCAAAGAAAAAAAATATTGATTATGTCAGCCCGATAAATTGCATTATATTCAAAGGTGGAGATGAGATGCCGATTATCTCAGAACAATGATAAGATACTAAACATCAAAACAAGAGCCGCAAAAAATATTTAGGATTCAGGAAAAAAAGGAGAACAAGATCACAAATATAATTAAAATTAAAAGAATATATAATATGTTTTTACAAATTACTTAAAAAAACTTATCAGGAAGTTAATTGATATACCTGAACAATTTTCATTTCAATAGTATCGTATCCGTACTGAATAACCACTTCTTCATCAGTCTTATTAGTGACAAGTACAGGGCGAACTGCCATCATTGTTGTGTTGTTGTTAGTGTTTATCACTGGAAAGTTCATAAGGCCCATCATGCCGACTGACCAGTTTGTATAATCAATACCCATCTCAATGGACTGATCTTTGGTGTAAGTCGTCTGAAAAAAAGACCCAAATGACTTCACAGTTTTCAATTCACCAATTCCAAGGCCAACAACACCAGTGGAAATTTGGTTGTACTCCTGATTCAACATCCGAAATGGACATCCATACGAGGAATTAATCAAGATTGGAGTTCCATTTGCAACGTCCATCTGGTGGCCTGCAACTAAACCAAGAGACTCCGTCACAGTAGGGAGTTTATCAACAGGAGAGGCATTGTAAACATCAATTGAGGAGGTTATCATTGGAATATCACCAATATACATCGTATAATCCACTGCTACAATTTGGCCCATTTCAATCGTTCCGATGTGAGTACCACCATTCTGATTGAAAATATTGCCAAAATTACTGAACGAAAGAATACACATTATGACAAGAAAGACACAAAATGTGACAACACCAACTTGCATCCAATTAGTATTCTTTTTCGGACGAGGTTTATGAATAGTATTACTCTTCGTCTGTACTGCCATTTCTTTATACTATGGGAAGGGCTGACTCATAAATAGTTGCTACTTCTTTTCAAAATAAATAGATAAATTTATAAATAATAAAGACTTACTATTAGTAAGTCACAGTGGACCATTTTGAGTGCGTGACAAACAGTTATGAGGTAAAAATACCATGCCAACTAGACCCTATCAATTCAGTTTTACGTCACTTGGAAGTGAACTTGATTCATTATTCGCTGAGATGGAGGCACGTGCATGCGCCCTCCTAAACCAATCAGGAATATTAACACTTCCAACTGCCGTAAAAAACAGCAATAACTCAATGTTTAGCAATGAATTTCATGTAGATCTCTGTGAGAATGAAAACGAAATCATTGTCGTGACAGACCTACCAGGTGTAAATAAAGAGAACATATCCATAAAACTCCTAAATCCAGAGACACTGTTGATTAAAACCGAACAACAATCTGAAACGGATGAGGTAACAGAAGGAACGTATCATTTACGCGAGCGGAATGCTGGAAGTATGCAGAGAAGCATTCACCTACCAGCAACTGTCCGAGCAGATGGGGCAAAGGCAAGTTTCAAGAATGGTGTTATGGAAATTATGTTGCAAAAGGAGAAGAAAGAGGAAGGAACAAGTATCTCAATCGAGTGAACAGCAGTTATAGTCGCCCCCATTCTGCAGGAAATGATACTCCTAAACCTTCCAATAATTCTCTCATTTTTTTGGTCGATGGATTGATGCTATATCACTACGAATTAGTACATCAAGAGCAATGGAGAAGAAGCAGATTCGGGATTACATGACAAACAATGTCATCAGCGTTGATGCGAGCGAGACCATTGGGGATGTGATTCACCTGATCCGCACAACAAGTCATGACGGTTTTCCTGTAGTGCGAGAGAGGAAAGTGGTTGGATACATCTCTGCGTGTGATATTATTGGGGAACATCCACTGACATCCGTGGAACAGCGAATGTCACGCCACCCGATTAAAACAACGTCGAATATAACTATCACCGAGGCTGCTCGAAGAATTTTCCGTTCAGGAATACAAAAACTTCCGGTTGTTGACGAGGAAAATACTCTCATTGGTATCATTTCAAATGTGGATGTAATCCGATCACAGATTGAACGTGTAACACCAGAGAAAGTTTTCAAGTTTATGAGTACATTGCGTACACTTTACAATGTGGAACCAAAATTTTCTCGGGAATCTATTCCTATTGGAGACATTCAGCCAACCCAACCTCTAGTATTTCAGGAGGAGCTAGACGGAAGGATATATGAGCTGAAGATGCATCTTGCTGAACCCATAATTGCAGTACGATGCTGTGGACGACTAATTCTCATAGATGGGCATCATAGAGCTGTCGCTGCACAACGATTAGGAATTCCTTCACTCGATGCTTACGTAGTTTCAATTGATGTAGATATTAAACTTGGACTAGAAAAGACGGCACGTTCAATGCAAATATATACACTTGCAGATGTGCAGATTGATGACAGTCCAGAACATTCACTGGTAGGCCCAACACATCCCGGATTAATTCCAACAGAAAAAAAGCTAGTTTCAGAGTACATGACATGCCATGTGTTCAGTGTTCCGATCTCTGGAACAATAAAGGATGTTGTCCAACTAATTCGTTCAACAAATCATGATGGATTTCCCGTTGTAGATGAAAATGAATGTGTGATCGGATTTATTGCAGCGCGAGATATTGTGGGAGGAGCAGCATACGATCCTGTTGCAAAGATAATGAAGCGGGTTCGGATAAAAACATATCCCGATAGTGGGATGACAGATGTTGCGCGGAAGATGTTCCGATTTTGTATTCAAAAGGTGCCTGTAATTAGTTACCAGAATAAACTGATAGGCATCATCACGAATGCAGATGTAATCCGATCGCAGATTGAAAAAGTGACGCCAGAGAAGGTATTTGATTATATCCAGACGCTTAAGGTACTATATGGTGTGCATCCAGAACTTTCTCGAGGGATGGTTTCGATCGAACGACTGATTCCAACACAATCAAAGGTATATATGGATGAACTTGATGGGAGGAGTTATGAGATTGCAAAGGGTCTTGCAGAACCACTAATCGTAGTTCGACGACAAAAAAAACTGATTCTAATTGACGGGCATCATAGAGCAGTTGCAGCAAACAGGATGCATCTAAAAAAACTTGAGGCATATATCATCGATATTGACTCAGAACAGGAACTTGGCATTGAGAAAACATCTCGGAATATGCAATTGTGGACGCTGGAAGATGTAAAAGTGTTAAATGAGTCGCGTTGCGCGTTTCTGGCATAAATTCAGTTCCGAATATAATTTTTGGATACTTAGCAAACAACTTATCATCCCATATACATCACTAAACTAAAAGAGGGATTGTGTAAGAACATTCATAGATATCATATCTGTTTTTTTTAAATCTGACGGATCGACATAATAAGATGTATTGAATTTAGGGAAAAATATTAAATAAAAACTTTTTTACAAAAAATCCGCACAAAACACTGTGATCATTACCAATTCCCGATTCACAAAAAATATCGACATTTGCATTATAAGTTGCAGGTACTACTTATTAGGTTTGGGTAGAGTAAAAAAGATAAATTTGAAATTGAGGATACTGAATTATGCCTCACCCATATGCACAAAGAACAGTAAAGGTATCTATGATGAATCATCAATAGACGATAGTGAACTATATAAATTGTTAGTAGATTCAATTTCAGGAGAGTAAATGATAAGTAATGTAATTATATTCAAACATGCACACCAATTAAGGACTCAAAATTCAAAAAATAAAAACTAGAATAAGGATAGAGAAATGCATAAGCAATATAAATCAAATTTAGAACGTGTAACAAAAAAATTAGAGATTATCAGGTAGCCCTTAAATTGGATTTTTAGTTCTCCAGAACAATCTCAATGCTGATATCCTTTGGAACCTGGATACGCATCAGCTGTCTAAGCGCACGCTCATCGGCATCAAGATCAATGAGACGTTTATGAACGCGCATCTGCCAGCGATCCCATGTTGCAGTGCCTTCACCATCCGGACTTTTTCGGATAGGAACGATAAGACGTTTGGTTGGCAATGGAATTGGGCCTGCCAGATTTACACCGGTACGCTCTGCAATCTCTCGGATACGGGTACAAACTGTCTCCACTTTTTCATAATCAGTCCCAGTAAGGCGTATTCTGGCTTTCTGCATTGTCAATCACCACAAAAAATTCGTGATAGATGATATTATCTCATCTGTTTTGGCTTGACATTCAGAACGAGACCAGCTGCTACAGTCATACCCATATCACGAATGGCAAAACGCCCAAGTTGGGGAAGTTCCTTTGCCTTTTCAATAACCAGTGGACGAGTTGGTTGAATGGTACAGATTGCTGCATCACCTGCCTTGAGAAATGCAGGATTTTCTTCTTTAACCTGTCCAGAACGCGGATCGAGCTTCTTGTCAAGGGAAACAAACATGCAAGCGGTCTGGGATGTATGACAGTGAAACACAGGAGTGTATCCTACAGAAATAACAGACGGATGTTGCAAGACAACAATCTGAGCCTGGAACTCTTCAGCAACAGTAGGAGGATTCTCAACTGGACCACATACATCACCACGACGGACATCATTCTTTGCAATACCACGGACGTTAAAACCAACATTATCACCAGGAACAGCCTGAGGGATTTCCTCGTGATGCATTTCAATAGATTTAACCTCTCCTTCAACATTTGCAGGCATAAAAGAAACCTTCATTCCTTTTTTCATGATACCGGTCTCAACCCTTCCTACTGGGACTGTTCCAATGCCTGAGATAGTGTACACGTCCTGAATTGGAAGTCTAAGCGGTTTGTCAGTAGGCATATCTGGTTGCTTAAGATCATCGAGTGCTGCAAGAAGAACAGGACCCTTGTACCACGGGGTGTTCGTAGATAATGTCGTGATATTATCACCAAGGAAGGCACTAATTGGGATGAAGGATGTCTCAGCTGGTTTGAATCCAACAGAGGCGATGAGCTTCGACATTTTTTCCTTTGCCTCGTTGTACTTCTCCTCAGAGTAATTAACAGCATCCATCTTATTGATTGCAACGATGATCTGGTTAATGCCAAGAGTCTTAGACAGGAAGACGTGCTCCTTGGTCTGTTCCATAGGACCTTCAGTTCCAGAGACAACAATAATTGCTGCATCAGCCTGAGATGCACCGGTAATCATGTTCTTAACGAAATCACGATGACCTGGACAGTCCACAACGGTAAAAGAGTACTTTGGAGTTTCAAATTTTTTATGAGCAATATCAATAGTGATACCTCTTTCACGCTCTTCCTTGAGGGAGTCCATTACCCAGGCGAACTCAAAGGTTCCCTTACCCTTAGATTCTGCTTCCTTCTTATATGCATCAAGAACGTGTTGCTGTACGACACCGGTCTCAAAAAGGATACGACCGACGGTAGTTGACTTGCCATGATCAATGTGACCAATAACGGCAAGATTCATGTGGGGCTTTTCTGCTGCCATAGTAATTTATCTCCACTTTGATTCATTGATAAACATCAGACATAGGCATGATGCTTGTCTCAGTACGAGTATAACAGATTCGATGTAAAACCATATAAAACAATCTATGGAATAAGGAAAGGTTTGTCTTTATCAAGAAACAATATATCGATAGACTAATACGGATTTAGGATAGTATTTGAGTTATGAAGACATTGCCACTTAATAGAGAACAAAACGGGAAAGCAACCGTCATATGCAACGAAAAAGAAGTATCCGTACACAGTAACTGTGTTTTTTGCGCACATTGCGCAGGTATTAGAGTCAATCGTCGCATAACACCAAACCCTTATGCACAAGCATTACGTGGTTCCAAAGGTGGCCTTCCACTGGATCAGCAACTAATGGAGGGTATGATGCTATTTAATACAATTATTGAGGATAAAAATGCAACAGATATTGAATGTTCGGATGATAAAGGAAGAGGGTTTATCACACTCACGCGCAGGCGCTAAAAAACTGGACAAAAACTAGCACAATGACAGAACGAGAAATTTCACTACTTGCACCGATGACATCACCATTAACGCCTCCAAAACACCTGCATGCAACTAACCACATAAGAAAAAATACCAGTACTGCCACAATGAATCCGGTAGCAACAATGATTTTTTCAGGAAGAAGGAAAAGAGGAAGGGAAAGAATGCAGGTGTACACCGCAAATCGTCGCTTTGAGCGCTCATAAATATAACTATGCATGCCTTCATGGAATGGTTTTCCAATAGCCGAAAAAATACCCATGACCATTTTACTGAAGACTTCGCTACAAAAAATCGCGATAGCAGTCCATAAAGGAGGTAATGAGGCAAGACCTGCAAAAGTTAGGAGAGAAATTATCATACCAAGGGCAAGCGCACCAGCACCGATTGTCCGATCAGTCATCGCTAATATTCGTTTTTTACGATCACCATGCGCCATAAGACCGTCACCAAGATCAAGTAATCCATCAAAGTGATGTGCTCCGGTAATGAGGAACACAAAAGAAAGCGTGATCGCAGCGGTGATAAGTGGATTAGTGTACCCACAGTACCAGGCAAACAGTCCTGGCAACGCAGCAATCACACCAATTACATACCCTGCAATTGGATAAAGCCAGCTATGGCGAGCAAACAAATCGAAATCTGCAGGAGTTCCAAGAGGGAGAATAGTAGCAAACTGCAAAAGAGCCTGAATAGATCTCGCAAGTATCATATTATTCTTGGAGGCAGGATTGATTATAATGGTTCCCTAATACATTCATAGACACTGAGATGAACAGTCTTATCTATCTTCCGGTAAAAAGTAAGCACCGAACAAACACGAACACGAAAAATTTGTTAAAGAAAAATTCGATAGATTATGCGTTGTAAAAATGTTATTTGTTTTACAAAATTGCTAAGAACTAGATTGATTAAAATAACCTAGATCTCGAACATCATGAAGATTAGGGGAACTCAAAAATAATATATTAAAAAAACATTATTACTTGAGTTAAGAAAACATTCAAAAATTCTGTGAGTTCCTCTTGCAATCAAACTCAAACTTCTGCCATGCACAAAATCTGAAAAATATCCAGGAATTTTTGAAATCAAAAATGAAAAAAGCGTTATAGCAACATGACAGATTATCAACACAGGAAAAAAGGAGACAGGATAGGTTACGCGAATTAATAACCTTTGCAAACAAAATTAAGTATAATCATGTCTCATGTGCCAAAATGGACAGATTTTAAACCTAAAGCACCAATGTTTGCACTGATCCTTGCAAATAGCATTATATCAACAATCCCTGGTATGTCAGGTGCAGGAGAGAGTCCCGAAAAAAGTTTACTGGTCCCGCAACTTGATGCAGAACTGATCATCAACGGCAGACTATCCACCAGAGGCATTACGTCGAATACATCAACCGGATGCCCAACTCCCGCAATAATAACGCGTGCAATGATGGATCTAATTGGTATGCATCCGTTAATGATTGCAGCAGGTATGAAGTCAAAAATCACTATCCCACACGTGAGCCTCGGTGGAAAAATAGGAGGAGATCCACGAACTGGGAACGCAGTCCCAGATGCCCATAAACTTTATAAACGAGGAGTCAAGGTTGGTGAACATCTGTCTCAAGCATATGATATGCTAGTCCTCGGAGAATGTCTTCCAGGCGGGACAACAACGGCATTGTGTGTTTTACGGGCACTTGGATATACAGCAAAGGTCAGCAGTTGTTTGAAGAACAACCCAGTGAGAAAGAAGGAACAGATTGCATCTGAAGCACTCGCCCGAATTGCAGAGACCAAAACTAACGAACCGCTTGAAATTGTTGCAATGATCGGAGATCCAATGATACCTGTCGCAGCAGGTATCTCTAAGGGTTACTCAGGAAAACTATTCCTCGCTGGAGGAACCCAGATGCTTGCTGTGGCTGCCGTAATTCGAGCACTTGGACTGAATGCACCAGATGTCGTTACAACGTCATACGTATATCATGACATGACAGCAACATTCAAAGAAACCGCAGAGGAAATTGGATGCAACGCGTGCTATATTGATCCTAGGTTTGAAACATTCGATCACGCCGGCCTTTCTCGTTACGCAAAAGGCGAGATTAAAGAAGGATCTGGCGCTGGTGGGGCAATGTTCCTCGCAAGTCTTCTCAACTATACACCAGATCAGATCAATGCTTCTATTAAGGATCATGTCAATGCCTATTTGTGAAAAAAATGGACAAAAATGAAATGATCGAGAAAGAGATTCGAAAGGCAGGATTTTCTTGTCTCCGTTGTGGAGCGTGTTGCAGTGGCCCTAATAATGAAGTAATGGTTTCACAACCAGAGATTGAGGAGCTCTCCGCAACAACAAACCTTTTACGAGATGAGATAGTCGAACCATATCCCGAGTGGATCAAAAAAGATGGGTTTACATTTACGTTTGGGTGGGTGTTGAAACGCAACTCAGATGGAAACTGCATTTTTCTTGAAAAGAAACAGTGTCAAGTATACAACAACCGTCCATATATCTGTCGAACGTATCCATTTATGCTAGACGGAGAACGCCTTATCATCTCCATGTGCCCAGGATGTGGTACCAATTTAGATACACCAAATGCAACAGAGATTAAAAAGGATCTTCTGCTAAGGAGGGAGGAAGAAGAGAGAGATCTGAAAAAAACGGAAAAACATTACCAAAAACATAGTACAATCAAAGATTCAACAATTGTATTCGATAGTTCAGGTGCACATGAATATTACTTCCCTCCAAAAAGATCATGACTAAAATACATATTGTAGGTACCGCACATGTTTCACAGAAGAGTATCAACGAAGTCCGAGATGCAGTGAATACAGTCAATCCAGATGTTATTGCCATTGAGCTTGATCCTGAGCGATTTGCAGTGTTAAAACGGCAAATGAAGGAGACAAGAGATACAACAAACGAGAGTATTTCAGTATCAGAAAAACATGGGGCACTAGAAGTAAAGGAACTGCTGAAGGGGGATTTAACGTTAATACTGGTTCAATGGGTTTTAGCATATTTGCAACGGAAAATTGGGATGAGTGTAGGGGTTGAGCCTGGAGCAGATATGAAAGAGGCAATTCAACTCGCTGAAAAACACAATATCCATCTGATGCTTATAGATCGCGATATTCGAATCACGTTTTCACGATTCTGGAGTGAGATGAAAATTCGGGAAAAGATCACTCTTATCATGATATTAATACAATCACTATTTATCACAAATGACAAAACGGAGAGAACAGCACACAAAATAGATAATGACTCAATAGATGAATTAACCAATCCAGATATTATTAAGAGGGCTCTGGAGGAGTTTCATACGTTTTCACCAAACGGATCAAAGGCACTGATCGATGAGCGAGATGCGTATCTGGCACATAGTGTGATTAAACTAGAACAGAGTTCCTATGAGCGCGCCGTGGTAGTAGTAGGAGCAGGGCATGTGCCAGGTATCAACCGATTTAGAGAAGACCCATCAGCACTCCCACCACTAGAAGATCTGCTCTCAAAACCAAAGTCCTACTCATGGGGAAAGATTAGTAGTTGTCTATTTATGGTGATATTGGGGATAATTCTGTTTATAATTGCATTTTCAGGAGCAGCGGACATTCTGATATGGGCAATTGTGTACTGGATATTGTTGCATGCGCTATTTGCAGGTTTTGCAACACTCATTAGTCGTGGCCACCCATTATCTGCTGCAATTGCAGCGATGATTTCCTGGATAACGCCTATGAACCCATTTCTCGCAGTTGGGTGGGTCGCAGCAATTGTTGAAGCAAGGATACGACCGCCTGCGACAGAGGATCTAAACAGTATTTCACAAGCGAAGTCGATTGGAGAGCTGCTTACAATCCCTCTATTTCATATTTTAATTGTTGCAGCAATGGCAAATATAGGAAACGCGCTTGCAACAATATGTTTTTTCCTGTTCCTGACCCCACTTTTAGGAGTGGATCTAAATATGATGACACAAATTCTGTGGGATGGCCTGTCAAATCTCTGGCATTGTTTAATCACCTAAATTAGAGTGATTGATCAAGGGATACAGGAAAAAAAGGAGAGAAATGGGGTAATATAGGATGATGAAAAGAGCCAAAAAAATAGTTTATTTATCCTCATGAATGTATTTTTGTGAAACGATGGGCGAAAACCAAAATAGCATTCTCAAGAACTCTGAACACAATGGGAATCATGAGTTAATAAACTAATGATCTTGAAGAATGAGTCATTTATCGACACGTATGACAACGATGATAGAAAGATTATCTCAAAAACGAATCCAAAGATATTTTTCGGATTAGGTTGGAAACAAAGAGTCAAACAGATTTGTCAGGATGCTTAATAGGATTTCAATTTGAGGATATAAACATCTCCTCATTTACAATAATAGATTAGTTATCTAGAACTCACCCAAAAAGACTGTATAATCCTTAGAACTCAGGATATAATGGATAATAGAAGGATAATAATAATAAACAATTTTAATGTCAGTTTTAATGTCAGGAAATAACTAAATCACAAAATTGTATCATAAAATGATAAAACCAATAAATTACAAAGGAATCTAAAAACGCTTATCCATATCGCGGATCCTGTTCCGCAGAACAGAAATTGCATAGTGCAAATGGTAAATCTCGTTCTTTATTACGAATAGGACACAGAATTCGCCCTCCTTCACGATGTACCCGTGCACCTCCTGGAAATGGCATTCCCACAGGATGCCCATATCCTCCTGCAATCAACATCACATACCCATACACTAGTCGATAAAAAAACGCACTTAGTGGATGTCTCATCTGTGGAAAGGGATCATCCGATCTCTCTCTTCGCACAAAACACTGTGAACGAGCAATATCCCAGAACTCATGCCAGAGGATTGGATTTGGTAATGGGGCATCTGAAACACCTCCAAACCGATACACATACAAAACTTCATGATACTGATGCAATAGATCCAAACTATAGGGTCGATACATCCTCCGATATGGATCCGGCAATTTTCCCACCTCTCGCTGAATAAAACCTCCAATATACTGAAGATCAAACATCGTGTACCGGCAAAGTGCTTCCCCAATTCTATTCACAGCTTCAGACGTACCCCTCACAGACTGAAGATAGCTCACAGTCTCCTCAATAAACACTATCGAATCACTCTCAGGAAGAGATAAAATGTTCATAACAGCAAAACCACACTGAATGACGATTGCATCTTGGTCCACAGTATTTCATAACAGATATTCATAGTTGTAGAAACATCTTACCAAGGACAAAAACAGAAACAACATTCGTCATCACAAGATCTCCATTATCATCCGAATTTGGATTAGATACTTTATAATATTAACATTAGTCCATTATTAAATGTATTGAAGCAGCATCAATATTAAACCAACCAGCAACATCTATCGAGAAAACGATGATTGCATCAATTTAAAGAAACAGCTAAAATCATCAGAACCTCCATTAAAAAAATTTCATTACATCCCTGGACCATTCATTATATCAAATTACCGAAAAATTCACTAGAGAGATAACAAAATAGTACAATTACCTAGTATTTTTTTCTGTTAACATAGCATAAAATCATTACTAAAAATCAACTATATGAAAAAATATAAAAATGATACAGTCATCGAAGTTGCAAATATTAATCTCACACAATACACATAAAAATAAAAAAAAATAAGAGAAAGAATGCAAACAATATATACAGTAAATACTGAGAAGACTATAAAGAAATCATCCATTTCAAACAATATAAAGAGAGATTAATAACCAATGAGTCGCTATATGTCCTGAATTAGAATGGAGAGTGTATACTCTGTCTTAGTGGTAATTGGCCTGATCACGTTTGAAATTGTGACGAGCATAGATAATGTAGTCATCAATGTAGATATATTGTCCTCCATGAAAGAGTGGGCACGCCGTTGGTTTCTAATATGGGGAAGCATAATTGCTATTTTTGGTATCCGTGGAGTTTTACCGTGGTTTATCATCTGGTTCTCCGTTCCATCACTAGGCCCCATAGCAGCACTTACCGTAACGCTATCCAATGATACATACACATTAACAGCGCTTCATCAAAGTGCACCATTCCTCCATTTAGCAGGAGGCATCTTCATGATTTTCCTCTTCCTACATTGGTTCCTAGTCGAAAAAAAGTACTGCAGTACCCCCAGTAACCCCTCACGGATTCAACAGGATAGCATAATAATATTCTATGCAGTTACAACAATCATTCTCAGCCTCATTTGCTATGCCACAATAAAGATCAATGCTTTCCTTACGATAGCAACTATAGGGGGGACTACAATTTTTTTTATCGTGCAATGGCTCCAACGTTTTGCAGGAAAAAAATCAAATGAACTAGAAAACAATACCTCAACTAAATCAGACATAAGCAAACTGATCCTCCTCGAGGTAATTGACGCAACATTCTCCATAGATAGCGTTATAGGCGCATTCGCATTCACCATGTCCATCCCCCTGATTCTTATAGGAACCGGCATCGGAGCGATGATCGTACGCGAATTCACCATTAAAAGTATTAACATTATCAAAGATTATATCTATATCAAGAGTGCTGCGATGTACTCAATCGGAATCCTTGGACTTATCATGTGTGGAGAAGGATTTAATCTTGGAATTCCCATCTGGTTTGCACCACTCCTAACCATTGGTATTGTTGCAATATGCATAGGGATATCACTGCAAAAAATCAAAAAAGGCAATTAAAATATCTATAAAGTCAAATAAAATAAATCATTTATTACACTTATTTCCAAAAAATTTCGAGAGATACAGGATAAATTATACCAATTTTTTTAAATTCATTTGATATATTTTAGTATTATTAGTTGTAACACATGAAAAATTTTGAGAAGATATCTTATAAAACACCCAGTTATCTATAAAAAATCAAAAAGAGAAAGAAAGAAAGAAAGATGAATGAATATTTGAAAAATCAACTGGATAAGAGATAATTTCACTAAAAATAATGTAAAAAAGAAAAAATTAGGCAATATCAGGCACAAATTTTGTACCATAGTGTATAATACCATCAGAGCCTTCATGATCCAGAACACGAAACACCGAACGCACCGGCATTCCAACATATACCTCATTCAGATCGCAAATGACTTGAGTCGTCATTCGTGCCCCTTCTTCTAGTTCAATAATTGCCAACACATATGGTTTCATCTCTACATACTGATCACTTGCCGAATAAATAACGGAGAATGTCAGAACCTTGCCCCTACCAGAACACTTATGCTCTACAATCTGTCCATTTCGGCGGCAATGTGGGCACACCGACCGTGGCGGGAAAAACACTCTTCCACAGGTATTGCACTTCGTACCAACCATATTATATCTCTGGGGAATTGCCCTCCAAAATCGTGCAACAGTCATCATTTAGGCCCTCCTGAAAATATGTGACACAACCGTAGCACCCGTACCACCAACATTTTGAGTCATACCAATCTCCGCACCATCAACCTGGCGTTTACCTGCCTCGCCTCTCAACTGCTGAACAACCTCCCAAACTTGTTTGATACCCGTCGCCCCGACTGGATGCCCACATGCTTTCAAACCACCGGAGGTATTCACTGGGAGTTTCCCTCCAATTTGCGTCTCACCCTCCTCAGTAAACTTCCCAGCAATTCCTTTCTTGACAAAACCGAGATCTTCAATAGCGCATAATTCTGCAATTGTGAAACAGTCATGAACCTCTACAAAGTCGATATCCTTTCGCTCCAACTTTGCCTGCTTAAACGCAGAATTTCCTGCAGCAACAGTCGCTCCCATTGTCGTGAAATCAGGCCTATCATGCAGTGCAATTGTGTCTCCCGATTGAGCAGAAGCGATAACCCGAATTGGCGTATCAGTAAACTCCCTTGCACGCTCCAATGGGCAGACAATCACCACTGCTGCGCCATCCGAAACGGGTGAACAGTCAAATAGTCGCAAAGGGGAGGCAACAAGTGTGGACTTCATCACCGTTGACTGCGTAATTTCGGAACGAAACTGTGCAAATGGATTACGGGCGCCATGATGGTGATTTTTCACCGAAACCTGCGCCAGTTGTTCGCGTGTTAGACCATACTTATTCATGTAATCGCATGCAATCATTGCATAAAGGCCAGGGAATGTTGCTCCAGCAAAACTTTCCCACTCTCGATCAGCCGCGCCTGCCAAAACATCCGTTGCATCCGAAACATCCGTCATCTTTTCAACACCAGCAGCCACAACTACATCAGACATTCCCGATGCAACAGCAGCAACAGCCTGCCGAAATGCAAGGCCACCGGAAGCACATGCAGCCTCAACACGAGTTGCTGGAACATGTAGCTCTCCACCCAAACCAACATAATCTGCAACAAGCGCACCTACATGTTCCTGCCCAATAAATCGACCTGCAGACATCGACCCAACAAACAGTGTATCGATTTGTTCTCCTGCCACATTTGCATCCTCTAGTGCAGCAACACCCGCTTCTGTGCACAGATCACGGAATGATGTGTCCCAACGCTCACCAAATTTTGTAATACCTGCACCGATAACAGCTACATTTCTCATATTATCCCTCACCTTATACTTTGATCTTCCCTTTGTGACGGGCATACACTGCATAATCAAGATACGTCGCATGAGCAAGCATTGCCTCAATTGATGGACTCTTCGAGCGATCAATAAGATTCAGAATCGCATCTGTCACAGTAATATCAAACGCATCTGAACCCGAACCACTACCATAACTCGTAATAAAAATCCGATCATCCGGTTTTGCCACATCCAGAACAGCAGCAAGACCAAGAGGGACTGCTCCAGAGTATGTATTTCCTAGTCTAGGTACAAGTAGGCCCGTCATGATCTGATCAGTCGTAAATCCAAGAATATTCGCACATTTAAGAGGGAATTTTGCATTTGGCTGATGAAACACCGCATAATCATAATCTCCTGGTCTTGTACCCATATCCTCAAGCATCATATGCGCAGCCCCAATAACATGCTTAAAGTATCCCGGTTCACCCGAAAATCGTCCACCATGGCGCGGGTAGGCTTCTCCATCGCGGCGCCAAAAATCGGGTGTATCTGTCGAAAACGAACAAGTATGATGAATAATCGCAATCGGATCTTCATTACCGATCACATACGCTGCTCCACCTGCAGCAGCAGTGTACTCAAGAGCATCACCTGGAGCCCCCTGTGCTGTATCAGCACCAATTGCAACCGCATATTTCATCATACCAGATGAAACCAGACCCATTGCAGTCTGAATACCGGCAGTTCCTGCTTTACAAGCGAACTCATAATCAGCTGCAGTCATCACAGGTGTTGCCCCAATGGCCTCGCCAACAGTTATTGCCGTCGGTTTTACTGCATATGGATGAGATTCAGAACCCACAAAAACAGCATTAATATCGGCAGGATCAATCACCCTACGCGCAAGAGCACTGCGTATCGATTCCACCGCAATCGTTGCCGTATTTTCATCATAATCTGGAACCGCTTTTTCAGAAACACCGAGACCGCACTTTATGTCTGCAGCATTAGCACCCCAAACACGCGCGATCTCCTCAACCTTAATTCTATAACGGGGGATATATGCCCCATAGGTGATAATTCCTACCATTCTGTATTCCTCAGACGAGTAATAATTTCCTGCACATCAAGCGACGTACATAACACAGTGATATGATCCTTCTCTGCAAGCAGATTTACCAGAGGATGGACATTTTTTTCACCAATTCCTTGTAAAATCACATATGGTGGTTTAAATGGAGTTACTCGAATAGCAATCATCGGGGACTTCCCAGTGGAAACATCCGTAAAGATCAATGCACGTTCAGTACTCCATCCATAAATGCGATTGAATTCATTTGGAGATAGATTCAGAATTGCATTCTGGCTGTTAACCACAGTATAACCAAAGATCTGATGATCTTCTGAACCATAAAGAAGGGTACATTCAATCAGTTCTGACAATTCTCGGATCGGAATCGACGAAGCAAAATCATGAATATCATAAATGACCTCATCATCATAGTCAGAAAACAGTAACTTGCCGTACTTTTGAATGTGCTTGCTACCATTCGCCTCGTCAATACCCAAAAGAGTATCGACAATTTTCCCAACCACTCCCGTCCCAGGACTCTTTCTCCTACCGCTCTCGTAATCACTGATAACAGATGGAGAAATGCCAAGATGATCAGCCAATACACCGGGAGCAATCTGAAAACTGGATCTCCATTTTTTCAGTGCTTTCCCAGGAGCGTCTGAAAGAGTAATTTCACCTGCCATTTTTTCGGCAAGCTGTTGACGCAACCCTGGTTTCATACAGCATATTATATTTCGTTTCAAACATAAAAAGATGGTCGTTGAATTCGTCAATACGCGAAATAAAAAACATGGAAACCCATATATAAGAACCAACTCAATTATGAGTATAATGTCTATAATCGATGCAGAAGATACACTCTGTCTAAAGCGTATCGCAGCGATGGGAGGGTGTGATGGACCTGTTCATCTCTCAACGCAAAGTCTCGGTGAACAGCTAGGAATCAGCCAACAAACTGCTTCACGCAGATTACGATCATTGGAAATGGCGCATTTCATCTCTCGAACAACAGAAGCATCAGGGCAATATGTACTGGTAACAAAAAATGGGAAAGAGTTGCTGCACCGTGAGTTCTCAGAGTACTGCAAAATATTTGAACGAAATGGTGGATATTACGTTCTCACAGGATACGTAATATCTGGGGTTGGAGAAGGCAGATATTACATGTCTATCCCTAATTATCAAAAAAAATTTACTGAGCTCTGTGGATTTTCTCCATACCTTGGAACTCTGAACATAAAACTGAACCCACCAAGTATCCTTATACGTAAAAGGATCGAAGCACTAGAATGGACAACCATTCCAGGATTTTCTGACGAACATCGAACTTTTGGAGAAGCACGCTGCATTCCTTGCCGAATCGAAAATATTCCCAGTGCAATAGTGGTCCCCGGACGTACACATTATCCAGAAGATATTATTGAAATAATCTCTGGCATCCCCCTACGCAAAACACTTGGACTCAGTGATAATGACAATGTAGAGGTAGAGATTGGATATGATTGAAAAAGCATTGAGCTCTTTAAAACAGGGTAACGTAATTTTACTGTACGATTTTGATGAACGAGAAAAAGAGACAGATTTTGCAATTCTATCCTCCGCAGTAACCCCAGAAACAATTCGAATGTTTCGAAAGGAAGGAGGTGGCCTGATCTGTACAGCAATCTCTGGAGCAGCCGCAGAGGCATTTTTCCTTCCTTTTGCATCCGATGCTCTAAAATTTTTCGGAAATATTGTAGAAAAAGAAGGAGACATTTCCTACGATCGACACAATCACTCATCCTTCTCTCTGTGGATAAACCATCGTAGCACCTACACTGGGAACACAGATCGGGATAGAGCACTGACAGCTATATCCATTGCCAAACACGTAAAAAATTTTGAGAAGGGAATTAACAAAAATTTTTTCTGATGACTTCCGCACACCAGGTCACATGGCTCAGTTGAGAGCTGCTGATGAACTACTAGATCAACGCCTTGATCAAACAGAACTATCAATTGCCCTGGCAAAAATGGCCGGTGTAACCCCGCCGTAACTATCTGCGAAATGATGTAGATGACGGATTTGCACTTGACAAAGAAGAGGCAAAAAAACAAAATTCAAGGATGTAGGGTATGCTCAGAAAAAATGTCACATTTCAAACATGAAGATGTTCTCTATAGTTGTATTAAAATATCTTGCAATGCGAAATGCAAGTTCCAATGATGGATCGTATTTATCCTTTTCAATGGCAAGGATTGTTTGGCGAGTAACCCCAAGTTCCTGTGCAAGGCCCTCCTGGGTGAGGCTGTGCATTGCGCGATAGGTTTTAATCTTATTCTTCATAGTTATCTCACCCCTGAACCTCCGATAGTCATAAATTTTGAATGCAACAAAGATAAACACCATTAAAAAAACAAGAGAACCGAATTATCCTAAAGAACGACCTATAAGGAGTTATAAGGTTCTTAAGAATTATCACAAGAAACATCCTCCCTCATTCCAAGTTTTCTTCATGGAACAGGTCGCATATGATACGATAATAAAGATAATAACATTCATAAAGCATGGAGAATAATTAAAAATATTCACAAAATGTGCAAAACATAGTGAAAGAAATGCACCAACAACAAAATTCCCAACGATAA
>DALTYD010000019.1 GCA_029986255.1 Methanocorpusculum sp.
ATGCCGAGTGGATATTCGCCATCCTACTCATGATAAACGAAGGACGTGCAACTTCACGCACACTAGATCTTCTCATCACAGGATCCATTACTGCAACCACGGTGAACTCACTATGCACCGATGTCGAAACTGCAGGAATTGCCTTCAGTGACTCCCAAATGAAACTTATGAGTCGCATCGGCATGGATAAGATAAAAGATTCAACATTTACCGAGCTACACAACCGCTGCAACTTATGGGCATCTAGCATCGATGACATTGTGCTATGGAGCAAATTTCTCTCCTATACTGAAGCACTCAGCAAAACCGTTGCAGCCCCACTACTAGAACCTCTCTTCGCCGATAAAGTTGCTCCAGGCGAGCTCGTTCCAATATTTCTTATGGGGTATGCTGATTCTCTACTTCGGGAAGCAATCTCCGAACGTCCACTCCTTGCTCACTTTTCACAGAAATCTCATGAGCAAAAAATTGCAACATTCTCAGCCTATGATCGCAGTGCAATTGTGGAAAACCGGCAACGCATCGCAAAAATCCTTGATGAAAAAATTCCAGAATTTTGCATAGGAAAAACTCAGGACGTTAAGATGAGCATTCTCACAGGTGAATTCAACAGAAAGCGTGGCCACATGTCCATCCGCATGCTCATGAGCAAAACAGGGTGTCTTATCCAGAAGATTAAACCCTGTTTTATGATGAGCCCACTCTCTGTTGCTCAGTACCTTGATCCCCGCTCTATACAGTTCGACGTTATAATATTTGATGAGGCAAGTCAAATCCGACCAGAGGATGCACTTGGAGCACTTATGCGTGGACATCAATTGGTGGTTATGGGAGACTCACACCAACTACCTCCAACTACTTTCTTTGACCAAATCGCCTCCATCAACGACACTGATGAAACAGAGGTCTCCGCGAGCATCGCCGATATGGAAAGTCTTCTCAACGTTTGCAAGCAATTTTACGAGATAAAACGCCTACGCTGGCACTATCGATCGCGACATGAATCACTGATCGCCGTGTCCAACCAGGAATTCTACGATGGTAATCTCATTGTATTCCCATCACCAATGCATGAGACTCCAGATCTGGGTCTCTCCTTTATTCACCTTCCAGACACTGTCTACGAGCGTGGAAAGACAGGGATCAACCGGGGGGAAGCACGAGCTGTGGCTAAGGCTGTTATTGAGTATTATCAAAAATTCCCTGACAAAACACTCGGGGTTGCAACCTTTTCAACCCGTCAGCAAGAGATCATTCAGCATGAGGTTGAAATATTGATAAGGAAAAATCCAGAAATTGAACCTAAAATGAGACCAGAAAATGGGGAAAACTTCTTTGTCAAGAATTTAGAGACCATACAAGGAGATGAACGTGACACGATACTAATAAGCATCGGCTACGGGTTTGATGAAAATCACAAGCTGAGTCAAAATTTTGGACCACTCAATCATGAAGGAGGGGAACGACGACTGAATGTTCTAATCACTCGGGCTCGAGAACGTTGTGTAGTCTTTGCCAATTTCCGTGGATCTGATCTCAAAATCGAGCCAGGAACGACTGTGGGCATCTCTGCACTTGCCACATTCATGACCTATGCTGCAGACCGTACATTCCGAATTAACGAGATGAAGAATGGACACGAAAACGGAACAGGACTATTCGGTGAGACCATAGCGCGACTACTAGAGGATAATGGCTACACGGTTTCGAAAAATGTCGGATGTTCTGGGTTTCAAATCGATATTGCCGTGGAGAATCCCATGAAACCTGGTATGTATCTCATTGGAATCCTTTGTGACAGTCCGAACTATTGGTCATCTCAGGTTGCTCGCGACCGGGACAGATTGAGAACACAAGTTCTTGAGGGACTGGGATGGAATCTCATACAAATCTGGGCAACGGAGTGGTACCAGCACCCGAAATCATGTGCAAAAACACTACTTGATGCTATAGATGCGGTAAAGAAAGCGGAAAAGAAAAAAACAGACAAAACAAAACAGGTACAAAATACAGGCACAAAGAAATCCAAAAAAAATTCAAACATCACTGAAACATCAGATGAAAAAAATATCGATTCCATCCAGCTTGAACCTTACATCTTCTACGAAGATGAGAGCCTTGGAATGTATCATCAGTTCAAATCAGTTCCAGATTCTGTTCTAAGCACAACAATCATGCAAATAGTTGCAGTCGAAGGTCCAATATCCAACTCCATTCTAACTGAACGTCTCAAGAAAATAAGTCACGTGCCTCGCATGACTGCAGTTATGCGGGATCGTATTATCTCAATTGTTATCGAAAAAATTGCTAAAAAAATGCTTTACACCGATAATGAAGGATTTTTGGCAGTTCCTGAGTGTGTTATCATCCCACGAAAACGACCTGCCAAATGGTCTCCAATGGATATAGCAATTGCAGAAATTGAAGAAGCAGCCATTTTTGTCCTAAAAAAACAGTGTTTAAAACTAAGAAATGAACTCATCCAACAAACGGCAGTGAGCCTTGGACTCAAGGAAACGAGACAAACCAAAAATCGCATAGGAATAGCCATTGATATTGCAGTCGCAGACGGAAAGATATTTTTTGATGGAAGATTGTACAAATTTTCCAAAAAATAACATCCATGATTTTTAAATGCAAAATCACACAGGAAATTCCACTTTTTGGGATAAATTTTCTTAT
Organism: Methanocorpusculum sp.; assembly: GCA_029986255.1. Taxonomy (GTDB): domain Archaea; phylum Halobacteriota; class Methanomicrobia; order Methanomicrobiales; family Methanocorpusculaceae; genus Methanocorpusculum. Next base: position 2,683 of record DALTYD010000019.1, read on the forward strand.
GAATGAGATATCATCTTTAGGAATTATACCAAAACCCTATATTTTATGACATCACAAAATCCATTTCAAATCACAATGGAGAAATAACATTCCCCAAAATCAAGAAAAAACTGCGTAAATGAAATACACAAAAATCTATGTCCAAGCATAAGAACATCAAAATGAAAGAACATGCAAATTACTAACTATACCACTCTCAAAGATGATTATAGATATTATAGATCAAACATCAAACATTTGAGTAAACCCTTTGTAACCAGAGCATTTGACATGATGTTGAGCTAATTATCTCTGGTGAAAAGTTCATGGGATACAGCAACATTGATATCCTGATACAATAGTTGTAATTATGTCACGGACTTAAGATTAAAATATATTTTGGAAATTTCATGTCTTTTTCAAAATCGACTTCTGTTTACATCAAATACAGACCAACATACAGGTTCCCTTCATAAACACATTGACGAGGATTTTTCTAAACACTAATAATACCTCAAAGCACATAAAATTAACATTATAGAGGATGTTTGAATGGCAACACCGTTTATCACCATTAAGAACCTCTGCATGGATTTTTCGACATGTGAACCTGCAGATAGTCCTTCCGCTAATGCACAATGTGCGAAAATACCGGAGATAGTACGGGTTTTAGATAATATCAACCTCGAAATAACTGAAGGAGAAATCGTCGGAATTATCGGACGTTCTGGATGTGGAAAAACAGTTCTTATCCACCTCATTCGTGGTATCGATCAACCACCCACTTCCGGAAAGATCATTTACCATGTCTCCATCTGCCCAAAATGTGGCAACGTGGAACTTCCAAGTCATGTAGGTTTAGCCTGCAGTAACTGTGGAGAGATACTAGAAAGTTGTGACTGTGATTTTTGGGCACCAGAAAACGAAACACTCAAAACCCACATTATGGCAAGAACTGCAATTATGTTCCAACGAACATTTGCACTCTACGGTGACGATCGTGTCATTGAAAACGTTCTTCGAGCCCTGGATGATATCGACTATCCATCCGAATACGCAATCGACAAAGCTGTCGATCTGCTCAACGAAGTACGTCTTACCCATCGCATGATGCATATCGCTCGTGATCTCTCAGGAGGAGAGAAGCAACGTGTTGTCCTTGCCCGTCAACTCGCTCGAGATCCAATCTTCCTCTTTGCCGATGAACCAACTGGAACCTTGGATCCAAAAACAGCAAAGATCGTTCACGAGCTACTCAAGAAAGAGGCACATGTAAATGGTATGGGAATGTTAATCACCTCTCATTTCTCCCAAGTCCTTGAAGATGTCGCCGATCGAGCAGTACTATTAGATGATGGAAAGATCTCTAAAATTGGTACACCTGAAGAAATCATAGCTGCATTCATGGAAAACTACCATGATGATTTAGTTTACACAGATCAGGAAATCGGCACACCTATCATCCACAGCGAAAAACTCTCCAAAAAGTTTATAGCTGTTGACCGAGGCGTTATCAATGCAGTTGATAAAATCAGCTTTGATGTAAAAGAACGGGAAATATTTGGGATAATTGGCGTTTCAGGTGGAGGTAAAACAACTCTATCAAGGATGATTGCTGGATTCTACGAACCCACCGCTGGAAAACTTGAGGTACGAATAGGAGACGAATGGATCGACATGACAAAACCGGGTTATCTTCACCGGGGAAGAGCAAAAAAATATATAGGACTCCTTCATCAAGAATACGACCTTTACCCCCATCGGACAATTATTGATAACCTCACAGATGCAATCGGGCTGGAATTCCCGAAAGAACTTGCTACACGCAAAGCAATGATCACTCTTCAAATGGCTGGATTCACCGAAAAAAAAGCAAAAGACATATTAAACCGTTACCCAGCAAGCCTCTCAGAGGGAGAAAAGCACCGAGTTGCTCTTGCCCAGGTCCTCATCAGAGAACCACGAATCATTCTCCTGGATGAACCAACTGGAACTATGGACCCCATTACCAAGGTTGATGTCAAACACTCAATAATCCACGCTCGTGAAGAAATGGATGAAACATTTGTCATTGTCTCACACGATATGGAATTTGTCCGTGACGTCTGCGATCGCTGCATGTTCATGCGAAATGGAAAAAATATCAAGATAGGCACAACTCATGAAGTTCTTGAAACCCTAACCAACGCCGAGAAAGATATCATGGCGCGAGCAATTGCAACAGAACGAGAGCGATCCACGAATACCACATCTAAACCCTTCCAAACCCAAACAGAACCAAAAAGAGATGACATTCCCGAACATAGCACAGGAACATTGCACACCAACACAGATGAAATGTTCGAAATGTAAAATTTGAGAAAGAGCGTTATCGTGACAAACATTCAAATATTCCTCAACGGGAAAAAAAAAGATCTCCCCAAAGGGACTAAACTAGAAAATATCTTGCCAGATTACAAAACAGGATGTGGAATTGCTATTATCAGACCCAGAGCATCATCTCAAGGAGATAAAAATCAAGCGTATGATACATCCCAACTCCGATTTGTAACAACTGCAGGAGATATTGTTGTTGAACTTCTTCCAGGAGTTAATCTGCCAATACCAATCGGCGAGGTCTCACACATGAATCTTCGAGTTCACTGGGAAGACAAATATGCCGTTGCCTTTGGGCCTTTCTCAACAAACTTCATACCAGACTATCAATCCTATCGCTACGATCGTGGCGTGCTCTTCCTCGGTTGTGGAGGCTACGATTCCCAAAACTCCTACATCATGTTCTCACGTCTCCAGCATATAGGAGATCACGGAGCAACGACTGGAGGAGCGATTTTGGGAACAGTTATTTCTGGTCGTGATATTCTAAATCGATGGAAAAACGGAGATTATATTACCAGTATTGAGCAGATATTCTCAGCGATAGATACAACCAATGCAATAGTAACTACAGATCTCTCTCTCACAATTGAGGATGGTATGCAGATATTCTCTGAGATTTGCATTGACGCAGAAGGATACAAGGAAGATCATACATCGATTGACACTTCATGCACCAAATCAGTTGAACATTTGTTGTTTGTATTGCGTAATGCTGAGTACAAGATCGATCGGACAGGTTCAACCTACATCCGTGACCACTCGGAAGGAAGACTTGCTGTCCCAATGGAACTCCAGAAGCCAAGGCGAGAGGGAACCGTTACTGTACGAACCTCAGGAAAAAGTTCCGGAGCAGTCTACATTTACACGAAAGACGTTCCAAGCAACCAACATCACACTCATACTGGAACAGTCATCCAAGGGATTGAGCTCGCCAAATTTGCAGATATCGGGACAAAATTGTCCGTAAAGATTGTTCCGGAGCAACTTGATCTTCGCGGTCTACCACTGAATGATGCCGTCACACGTGCAAAATCGAGAGGGCTTCGCGTGCTGGCTGACAATCGCAATGTAAATGAACGAGTTGTCATCGACCAAAAACCAGCAACTACTCTTGAAATTCTCAAGGAGGGAAAAGTGGCACTATTCACCGTTGCCCTCGAAGATGTCATCGATATCACACTTGACTACGAACAGGCCCCTAGAACAATTGATCTCTTCCGTCGCGCCACAGGATTAAAGAAATATTCCATCGGAAAAATGCCGTTTTTCTACAATATTGACAACGAGATGTACCTATTCAAACCGAAATTCGCTCCAAACATCAATATCATTCCAGAAAATATCCCACAACAGCCAGTCCCACCATACACTCTTGCAATTACCAATGACGCAAGAAAAGCACGAGGTATAACCGGTGTACGCAATAATATAAACGAAGAGTATGGTCCAACCGGAGAACCATTTGATGGAACCAATGTAATCGGAAAAGTGCTTGACATCGAGAAACTTCACCTTATCAAGGATGGTTCAACTGTGTTCATTCGTGAGGTAAAACCATGAAACTATATGTACCTCAGTACGTAGGAACTGTTACCAAATATGTTTTCATAGACTCACCCAGCACTACCCCACAAGATATTACTACGACAGCATATGAAATTTCCAAGGGGGTGATGATCAAAGAAACCTGCTTCGGTTGTCAAATAACTGGCAATCCAGAAGATGTGGATAGAATCACTACCCACCTTAGAAAACTCGATCCATATCACATCTTCATTAAGGACCGTGGTTTCCCACCAGGTGATGCACGCAGATGCCGCGCGGATCTCGGTGGAGCACGACCAGGTTATCTCGGTCATGAATATGAGATGAGTCTTGTGCAATTTATCTCCTACGGTCTGAAACAAACCGAGAAAATGACTGAGGAAGAACTTACGGCAGTAGCATGCCAGAATAACTCAAAACCGAAATGGCTTGACATCAATCTTTTGAAATCAATTCTGATGGATGGGTAAACATGGCAAAAATATTCATTTATCCAGCAACCAGTCTTATCTTATCCGAACTCGTGGCACGCTTTGGTCACCAGCCACTAGGATCTGCAATTTCGATACGTGAACATATCCAGACCCCTGGATTTGACTCACCCCCGATTCAGATGACCTCAGATGATCCACAAAAAGGCCTCAAATGGGCGGCCGTTGAAGTACCATCTGGAATTCGAGGGCGTATGTCTCTTTATGGTCCACTGGTAGAAGAGGCAGATGCAGCGATCATCATCGATGACCCAGACCTTGCTTTCGGCTGCATGGGTTGCGCACGAACCAATGAACTGCTTTCTTTTATGCTCCGCGAAAAGAATATCCCAAGGTTGGAACTCTGTTATCCATCTTCAAAGGAGGAGGGAATCACGTTTGTTGCATCAATCAAAGAATTTCTGAAAAATCTAGAGGTGAACAAATGAAAGAACAACCTGTTAGAATAGCTCAGATTACCTGTGGTGCTGAGTACAGCGGAATTCAAAACGAAATAATCACCGCAGCAGAAACTGTTGGGGGCAAAATGTTCTACCCCGACGTTGCATTAAATGATGTAAAACGTGCATACAAGGATTTTGGATTACCCGTTAAAAGCCCAGATCTGAAACTGGCTATCGCCCGCGCACAGTCAATTGTAGAGGGGCGTGTCGATGCAGATGGTATCTTTATTGCAAGCTGTTTCCGCTGTGCAGAAGCAGCGATTGTCAGAAATGAACTCCGTCGTTATATCGTGGAAAATTCACGCATTCCCGTAGTATCCTATTCATTCAACGAAAAGACAGGTGCATCCACCCTTCTCACGAGACTGGAAGCCTTAACTACCATCGCCCGAAGACGCAACCTTATGGCACGCGAGACGCAGGTTGGAACAACTATGGGTGTGGACTCCGGATCTTCAACCACGAAATGCATCATTATGCAGGATAATAAAATTATTGGTACGGGATGGAAACCAACCACTGAGGTGATAAAGAGTGCCGATGAAGTAATAGCTCTAGCACTTGAAGAATCTGGTCTAAAAATCACCGATATTGAAGCCATCGGAACCACAGGATATGGAAGGTTCCTGATTGGTAAGCATCTAAAGGCAAACCTAGTACAAGAGGAACTAACGGTCAACTCGAAAGGAGCAGTCTATCTTGCTGATTCACAGAGAGGATTTGCCACTGTTATTGATATAGGTGGTATGGACAACAAAGCAATTAGTGTCAACGATGGAATTCCAGGATCGTTTACGATGGGAGGTATCTGTGCAGGAGCATCTGGTAGATTCCTTGAGATGACAGCTAAACGTCTCGGCGTTGACATTACTGAGCTTGGTTCCCTATCCATGAAGAGCAAAGGAGGAGAGGATGTACCAATGAATAGTTACTGTATCGTCTTTGGTACACAGTCACTGGTGAATGCTCTCGCTGCGGGATATAAACGAGAGGATGTTGCGGCCGCAGCATGTCACAGCGTAGCCCAGCAGGTATACGAGCAACAACTACAAGAAGTTGATATCAAAGAGCCAGTGATCATGGTTGGAGGTTCATCCCTGATTCAAGGACTCGTCCGTGCTATGGGTAACATGCTGAACACTGAGATCGTTGTTCCTCACCACTCCCAGTACATCGGCGCAACTGGAGGTGCACTCCTTGCCTCCGGTTTCATTGATCAAAAAAAGGAGGTGTAGATGACAGGATTAAACTATTTCGCGGTAGAATCTACGGAGGATGGTTCCGATAACTACAAAAAAATTGCCACGACAGTGTTACAGGATCACAATCTACTTTCAATTGTAAAAGGATTGCACATTTATATTGATCCAGAATATCCATTATTTGTGGCAACTGGCTTGATCCGTCCTCCACGAGCAGCAATCCGGATATCGGATATAGGCAATGTACTAAGGCAGAACAACAAAGCAACAATTGCAATAGGAGATGAGACCTATCTTGCCGCGATGCTGAAGGTACTCTGGAACCGATTCGGTCACAACAATGTGGATCAACCAGATCGATTTACTGTCATCGTCAACAATGTAGAGATACCAAAAGACATCGAAGATTGGATTGTCATCGATCCAGCCGAGTCTCTGTTTAAAGATCTGATTTATGCAATTCAGGTAATCGCACCAGAAGGATTCAAAGTCCGTCAAGAAAATTATGGAACTGATCGTTTCTCCTATGCAGCTAGTGAGAATACACTTCAAGCAGAGTATGTGGACCGAATTATTTCTGACCAATTCACACTCATGGAGGAGATATTGCAATGATTCTTGTCCCAGTGACGTACAAAGGAGGGGTGTATCGACTTGATGAGGTCATTGACTACATTGAGGATCTTGGAGGTTACATTGTTCAGAGGCACAACATTGCCAACGAAGTTGTATTGCACGTAATGATGCCACAAGACGACATCAAAGGGCTGAAGGAATTTTCGAGACCCCTTGCAGGAGAAGTTCAAACCTCTCCTCTAGTCGGAACAGAAATTGCTGTAATAATTCCAAGCCTAGAAATTCACCATTTACCTCATTCAGCTTGTGATGTTGCCGAATATCTACGCAGTCATGGATCAAAATCAAACATTCTTGGAATGGCCAGAGGCTTTGGAAAACGCATCTCACAAATCAATGATGAGGAACGCGATCTGATCAATGAGCACGATATGGCAATCTATGTACTCGGTAACTTTGCAACCTGCATTGAAAAGAAGTTCACAAAACTGCGCCGTGGAGTGACAGTACCAATAATCCTGACCGGTGGACCCTCAAGCGAGCAGCTAGAGAAACAAACTGAACCACCAGCAGCGGGTTATGTAGGAGGTCTTGGGAGATTCATGCATAGGACACAGACAGAAAAAGATATTCACAGATTAGATCGAATGATCGATGAAGTGGTACGGGTTATCTCAGAGAGACGGAAAGAACTATCGCATGATCCACTATCGGTTTCACCTGCACGAATTCAGGACATAATCAACCAAAATATCCAAGAATTAGAGAATGTGTACTCACCATCACCAATAGTGGTACAGCTAACAGGGTTGCGGGTAAAACTCAACTATGATGAGTATGCGCAATGTATTCGAGATCTAGTAATTGAGGATGGTATTAAGATTGATGATGTGGCAGATGTCCTGCCATCCAGAATGCGCAACTACATTCTGATCCGTATTCGGAAACTTTCAGAAACAAATATTGTTGTATAATAAAAAAGGATAAAATTTTCAAAGATATTTTGAACGCAATATTTCTTGTAAATTCATCATTTGTGGCAAATGCTTACTGAGTAGCACCAGATACATCAAAGAGGCTGTGTGAACAAGTTGTTCGATTGCTGAGATACATGAAAGAAGGGTGAGTACACGTCTACCTACAAGGAGGTAGCATGTTCTGGGAATCTATACTTGATAAGATTTAACAAGACGAGAGGTGTGGAGATTGCCTGTCTTTGGGCTGATGTGCACAGCCGAATCAGAAGCGAAAATAAAACATTTCATCAAATCGACGTCCATTATTAAGAGAGGAACTCCATCAAATTGAAGATAGAATTCATCAGACATTTTTCGTTAGACTTCCAAGGAAAAGATCCTTATCAGGAGGGATGGATTCAATTGGGATATTTTCTGCAAACGTATATGGATAGCCACGAATAAGAACCACTGGTACTCCTTCATTTGTTTCTCCCATTAGAAGTTCAGCCGTTGATGCAAGTGAGTCTGCAATGGCACGATGAGTCACCTGCAACTCATGACCAAAGAGATCGAGCTTTCCGCGTTCATCTGTGATTGGGAGAAGGCCAGAACAACCAATTGCAACACCAGAAACGCCAAGCCGCATCGCATGAATGCGCGAATCAATGATGATCACGGCAACCTCTTTACCGATACGCTCCTGAATTTCTTTTCGTATGCGGTCTGCACTTGCGTCTGCATTTTCAGGTAAACGGGTAACCCATCCCTCTGGGGCGTTAGATACGTCAACACCCGCATTTGGAAGCACAAGATTCCCACGCAAAGATAATAAAAATCCAGGAATACCACCAAGGATTTCATCACTCTCCTCAATTACAATCTCAGCAATCCTTGGATCAATATCATATTTTTCAGCAAACATTTTGGCAGTTTCTCCCGGAATGATATCAGCGAGTCGTACATTTCGTCCTTCAGTAGTGGATAAAGGTGATTCCGCAAAGAGAAGAATATCATTGTCACGAATATTTTCAGCCTCTGTATCTTCAACAGCTGCAATCACCCGTCCAACAATATCATCACCAGACTCGAGAAGGCCAGTCGCAACACCATACACAGAAAAACAGGAATTCATTGCAATATCTATTGTATTCTGCATATCAATAAAGATGGTGAAAACAATCAGCGAGAAATTTGATGGATATGTTTACTAGAAATTCTGGATAGGGCCTTCCGCCCAGCAAGATCAGAAACACTACGTATAATTTCCAGAAGATGAACAGATTCCTCTAAAAAGCTGAGTATATCCGCAGGGAACAGATCAATACCATACTCTTCACGGAGATAAATGTGAATATCTCTATGATCGAATCCCTGTTCCCGGAGTTCCAGAACAGTAATTACAAACTTTCGTTCCGGACACCCACAGAGAGGTGAATCACGGCAGTTGCAATCAAGAAAATCTTTGTAAAAATGGAGAAGCATATCTCGCGTTAATGAGTCCAAACAATCAATATTGAGTGAACCCATGATGAGTTCCATATTTATTGGATGAAAGGCTCCCTCAGGCAACCGACATCCTGCTACCCGCTGAAGTTTATTAATGTAGCGAAATCGGGCACGATCTACAATCACAAGACTTCCCCAGCTTCCTCATCGAAGTTTTTTAAGGATTTCATGGCACCGGCAATGCGTTCCACTTCAACAAGCCACTCCTCAAAAAGTGTAGGTTCATCGAGATCCTTGACATATTTTCCACAACATGACGCATCATTAATAACAGCAGCACCAATCGAGGCTACAAGATCCAATGCCCTGTCAGGATCGGTATCAAATATCTTGCGACCTTCCTTCACAAGGGATTTGATCTCTTCATTAGAAGGATATGCTTCATTCAGATACTTCTGGCAAGCTGCAAACAGCACTAGCAGAGACACCTGCATAGAACCAACAATCTCTGCAATATCAGATTGAGGAAGTTCTGCCATCACAATTTCTTCAACACCACGAAGTTTAATACAGGAATCTTCTAGAGATACTCGACCATTCTGATACAGACGGATGATTTTGATTGTTGCAAGTGTAATATCCTCACAGAACCCATCAAGAATGCGGTATCCCTCAGGTATCTCATCACTGTCCTCATTATCGGAAAAATCCGCTTTAGCAAGGGTGTTCAGCCAATTGTCCCAGCGTTCCTGATTATAAAATATATAGAAAAGCTTTGCCGAGTTGCCAAATCCAATCGTTTTTTTGGAAGATTTCTTTTTAACCATATCTCACATTAAATAGTTCTGTCCAGATTCATATAGATGTTGTGATATTCCTGCACAAAATTAGAGTAGATGCATAGAAACACAGATATAAACCATTGCATATTTATTGATTCAGAGTAAATACTGAATACATTAGGATGTTCACATAGTGAATGAAAATCATTCAATAATTCCAACAAAACTTGAATTGATATTGCAAAGACGGGCACCACTACTAATCGCACTCTCAGGAGGGCAAGATAGTAGTGTCCTCCTAGCAACAGCAAAGACGTTGGATCTTCCGATAGAAGCTGCAACGATCATATCAGAGTTCGCAATTCCTGAAGAAATTGGACGAGCTAAGATAATGTGCAAACAATTAGGAGTATCTTGGACCCCAATTAAGATTCAGTTGCTTAAAGACATAAAAATTCAATCGAATCCTATGAATCGCTGCTATCTCTGTAAACAAAAGCTTATGCAGCCACTCCTAGAGTTAGCAAATGATATTGGTTGCTGTATTTGTGATGGGACACACGCAGACGATTCTCCAAAAGAAAGACCAGGATATGCTGTTCTACATCAGCTAGGTGTCTGTAGTCCTTTTGCTGAGGCCGGCATTAGAAAAGCAGATATTCTTTTTCTTGCTAAAAAGATGGGGATTCCTCGAATTCCTCCATCATCCTGTCTTGCGACCAGACTTCCATTTGGAGTGACCATTACCAAAGAGCGATTAAATCTTATTGCAACCGCAGAAACACTACTAAGAAGACAAGGAGTGTCAGGAATCCTTCGAGTAAGACTAATCCCAAACAAAGCCGTTGTAGAAGTGGAGGCGTGGGAGATGAAAAAGGTTCTTTCAAACATCAATCAACTGAAAATGCTAGGATTCTCAAATGTACAGGTTGCTATATATAAAGAAGGATGTGTAGACCGATGGAAAGAGAGCACGCAGTAATGGTGAGAATAGGCGAACTCTGGCTAAAAAGTGAACAGGTAAAGAAACAGTTCATGGTATCACTTGGTTACAATATTCGTGCAGCACTGAATGCAGAGAATATTGAGTACAAGATTAAAGGATACCGAGATAGAGTATTAATCTATGGTGAAGTGGAACGAATTGCAACAGTCGTCGCACGAGTGTTCGGTATTGTGGATGTGAGTATCTGTATAACCTGTGGAAACTCACCTGAAGAGATTGCGGCTGCAGCAATATCCATTGCTAAAAGAAAGCTACGCCCAGGCATGCGATTTGCAGTACGGGCACGACGTCAACATGTCAATGGATTCACCAGTCAAGAACTTGCGCGTATTGTTGCGGATGTTGTGTGGGAAAAGGTTTCACATTTTGTAGTGGATTTGGATGACCCAGAGTACGAAGTCTTTGTTGAGGCACGCGAATACGGAGGGATCGTCTATGACAGTCGCATCCAGGGACCTGGAGGACTTCCTCTCGGAACAGGAGGAAGAGCACTGATTCTTCTTTCGGCGGGAATTGACTCACCTGTTGCAGCATGGCTAATGATGCGGCGTGGTATTATTGTATCGGGTGTCTTTATGGATGGAGGGAGATGGGCAGGCACTGCAACAAAAGATCTGGCACTTGACAATGCACGGATTTTATCCACATGGTCATCAGGTAGAGACATTTCATTATGGGTTGTTAACATGGAATCATTTTTTGAAAAGATGACCACATCCAAATACCGACATTATACGTGCATATTCTGCAAGAGATTTATGATGCGCGCTGCAAATGTACTCGCATCGTATGGAAGATTTGATGCACTCGTTTCCGGAGAAAACCTTGGACAGGTTGCATCACAGACTATCAAAAACATGCGTGTGATCACTGCATCAGTGAAAATACCTATTCTCCGACCACTCCTTACTTATAACAAAGAGGAAATAATTGCAATTTCCAAAAAAATTGGAACATTCCATGAAAGTCCAGGCGATACTAGATGTCGGGCTACCCCAAGAAAACCTGCCACACAATCTACAACTGAGCTGATCGAAAAATGGGAAGAAAGTATGGATCTGGATCTGGCAGAAATGATTGAAAATGCTTGCACATCAGCCGAGTTATGGATCGCACGAAATGGAACAATATTCAGAAAATCAATAAAATGATGAATAATACACATTATCATAAAAATTTTCAGGAAAAATACCAAACATACAGATTTTATTAAACATTTTTCAAATAATGGATCATATGTTATTCGCCCAATGTACTGTTTATTTTTGAGGAAATAGGTAAGGTAATATCCATAAACCAAAGACACCAAAAAGAGAATTTGAAATCATAGATAAATTTTGAGAATCGCTCGAAAAGTACCAGAAAATTCTTTCCTGTGAAAAATATCTAAATAAATTCCAAAATTTTTGGAAAATGAACTGAATAAAAATAAAAATAAGCTTTATCCGAAAAGGGCGCCAAGGCCTGCCAGAGCATCCTCTTCTTCCTCTTCCTTGCTCTCTTCTGGAGTGGGAGCCTCATCTGTTGTTGCTGCGGGTGCAGCTGGTGTTGGAGCTGCTGCAACTGCAACCGGAGCTACTGCTGCCTTAGAGATTGCTTCCTCGATGTCAACACCATCTAATGCAGCGATAAGTGCCTTTACACGGGAGTCGTCAACTGCGATACCTGCGGCAGAAAGAACTGCCTTAACCGATTCTTCATCCACAGTCTTTCCTGCGGAGTGAACTAACAAAGCTGCGTAAATGTACTCCATTTATCTTCACCTATTATATATAATAATTATGCTTTCAGGGCGTTTGCTTGGTTATATGCCTTGCGGATGATCATCTCAATGACACTCTTCTCATAGATAGGAGCCTCCACACCAAGATCACATGCTGCACGAACAGCCTTTGCAATCTGGGCCCCAGTAATGAACGGAGAGGTGGTTAAAACAGCTGCATTGACGGTAAGATTAAGCACCTGCTGTGCTGCGAGAGCGATCTTTTCCTTGTATGCTTCTTCATCAATACCAAGAACATCCGGTAGATAAATCTCGCCATCATAGATGACAGCTAGAAGAGATAAACCAACAGGCATTGGTTTGATATCAAGCTTAGCCAGAACGTCTGCCTGTTTTTTACTGATAATTTGACCAGATTTCACAACTGTCTTGGTCTCTTTAATTTTGACCTTGCCACCATCAATAGCTGCAGGAATACCTGCCTGTTGAAGTTCTCCAACAATCGGTCCTGGTTTGAAGGAGGTAGGTCCAGCGGAAACAATAATATCCTCAGGAGCGATCTCCCCTGCTTTTGCGGAACGCTTTGTTTTAGTCTGTTCAAGAGACTTAAACAACTTAAATGGATTTCCATCAGAGAAAATCAGCGCCGATTGTTCATTTACATGAGCGATAAGATCAATGAAATTACCCCCTAGTTCGTTGAATGCATGCTCAACAAGCGTATTTCTGGCAACTTTTACAATTGCATTGTCGTGCAGATTTCTGCGAATCTGTTGAAACTGCTTTGCGGGAATTCCATAGATATCCACAAGACCGATAAGCTCATGTTTACCTGCATTCTCCACTATCGATTCAACTTCGTTGCGTTTCCACGCTGGTAGGTGATGAGTATAAATTACCATGTTTACATCACCCTTACAGCAGGACCCATCGTAGTCTTAACATAGATGGAACGAACATTCAGTTCACCATTTTCAAGTCTTCCCAGTACTCTCTTTAAGACTGCATCGATGTTTTCAGCTATCGCCTCTGCACTCATGGAAGTGTTCCCAATCTTTACAGACATGTTTAGTCTGTCCTTAGAGCGAATCTTAACAGAATTTCGAAGACGCTCAACGATTGGAGTAATATCCTGACCCATTGGGATTGGTTGCGGCATTTTTCCGCGTGGACCAAGTCTCTGACCGAGCCATCGACCAACAAGGGGCATGATCGCAGTTTCAGCAAGGAAATAATCATACTGACAAGCAAATTTACGAGCCTCCCGGGGAGCACCACCCAGACGTTCAATCTCTTCAGGACCAACAATAATATCGACTCCCGAGTTGCGAGCCTGCGATACAATATCTCCCTTACCCAAGACAGCAATCTTTTTGACGCCTATTGCCTGTGGCAGAAGAATCGTCTCATCAATACGGTTTTTGGGCTGCGCCATGTCCACATGCTTAAGATTGATAGTAATATCAATACTTTCTTGGAAATTCCTTTTAGGCGCCTGCTCTATTGCTGCCGTAACAGCGTTGATAATTTTGGTCTTGTCAACCATGTGATGAAGCCTCCATAGTTCTCGACCAACTTATAAAACTGATCTCCTATGGTTATTCTCGACAACTGTACATTTTTGCGGGATATACTTCCCGCTACCCGTTTGAAGCTACACACACTTTACACAAGTTGTGAATCATATTCGCCTGCATTAACCTCAGCAATTACAGCTTTTGCCGATTTTCCATCGATAGTGACACCAACAGAAACACAAGTGCCCATGACTTCCTTAACTGAATTTTTCAGATCGTAGGAGAGCATACTATCCATCTTCATCTTTGCAATGCGAATAACAGCTTCAAGCGGCAGATTACCAACTGCCTGAGTATTCGGAATGCCAGAACCCTTCTCGATTCCCGCTTCTTTCATGACAAGAGCGGTTGTTGGAGGGATACCAACAGTTAATGTGACGTTCTTTTTGTCATCGACAGTAACAGTTACTGGAACAGACATACCATTGAACTCAGCAGTTTTTTTGTTGATGTCATCAACTACTGCTTTCACATTAATCCCAAGGGGACCCAGTGCGGGACCAAGAGGTGGCCCTGCAGTTGCTCTACCGCCAGGTACCAGTACCTCGACAGTCTCTGCCATTATATCACCGTATATCAGTGCAGATCTAACAACCCACCTGACATTGGTTTAATATGGTCGACGTATGAGAACATAAATCTACTGGATCAGCTATGATCAAGAGATATCAGTAATAATTTAAAAGATAGAAAAGGAGAATACGCAATGATAATATCAATTAATAAAATGAATATTTTACTAATTGTCGCTGGTTGTAATCTCTCCAAGGTATTAATAAGCATGGATAAAAATGCATCACTTTTATTACAAATATAAATGTTTAATAAAGAGGATACAGAAATAGATTTATAATCCACAAGAATGCAATATGCAAGATAGAATATAGAAATTCCAACTCGGAACGAAATTAATGCCAAAAATAAATCCATTGTAGATATTTATATTCACATCTTCAATTCATGGGAGAGATGGTAAAAATATGAAAAGGAAATTCCTGAATTGGAATGTCATAGCCAAATAATATTGAAAATTAGAAGAGAAAATACAAATATTTTCAAAAAAAAAA
>DALTYD010000020.1 GCA_029986255.1 Methanocorpusculum sp.
ACTCCAGGAGCGTTTGTGCGTCTACCCACAATACTGCAATGCAAAATGGATATCACCAGAACTTCTGCCTTTGGTGGAGCGACTGATGAAACGGGTGTATGGATAAGTGTATCGTGATAACACTTATCATACAATCTGTTCAATACGTATGACACAATGAAGCAGGGTGAACTCCTCTATCTGGGTAAGGCGAAGTCAGTGTATTTGACTGACATACAGGATGAGCTTCTGATGGTGTTTCGTGATGATATTACTGCGTTTGATGGGAAAAAGAAGAATATTTTTTCAAAAAAAGGATGGTACAATGCAAAAGTTTCGGCATACTTCTATTCTATTCTTGAAGCGGCAGGTATCCCTACGCATTTTCTTGCAACTGCAGCATCCAATGCACATCTGGTTCGTAGACTTTCCATGTTCCCATTGGAGTTCATCGTCCGGAATCGTGCAGCAGGTTCTCTGGTGAGAAATTATGGTTTTGAAGAAGGTGAGTATTTGTCCCCCCCATTGATTGTGATAGATATGAAAGATGATTTGCATCAAGACCCAATGATCTCGGATGAGATTATTGTGGCGCGTCATATTGCCACTCATGAGGAGATCTTGGAGATCAAAAGATTAGCGCTAGAGATCAATGATGTTCTTCGAAAAAACCTTGCATCAAAGGACTTGGACTTAATTGATATGAAGTTTGAGTTTGGTCGAGACAATGCGGGCATGATCCGATTGGGAGATGAGATCAGTATGGACTCTATGCGATTGTGGGATCATGGTGTTGTTGGGGCCTCTTTAGATAAGGATGTGTACCGTCATGAGTTGGGTGATGTTAAGGAGACTTATGCCCAGGTTGCACAGCGTATATGCGGTGAGTAAACATTTTTTATTTCATGCCCTCTCCCTCCGCCTTTTGCCAATCAAATTTAAAATCGATTTTTCCTGAATATATATATATATATATATATGAATATATATGGATATGATCTGCTTCTTGATTATCCTATTTTATTCGTTGATTCCTTATCATTATATTTGATTAGGTTCGATCATCATATTCAAAAATGGATCTCTTTTATGACCTTACAAGTGTTGGACACAATGTTGGTGCAGTTTTTCTCTTATTAGGTCTAACGACTCTTCTGCTACTTGGTATTGGAGTATATTATTAAGAATGGGCTGCGCACTCTTCGTGTTGGGACAGATCCTCTTTTTGTTTCTTCTTCTTGATGTTGTCCTTCAGTCGCAATTTTCGAAAAATGGTACATTTACACGGAACAGTCTGTCCATTGCTGTAACGGTGCTTATCTGGATTTTTGTCAATTTTCTTTGGTTTATTCCCTTCCTTTTTAACTGGAATGGGTTTCTGGTTGCAGTATTTGAGTCTATGTCGGGCATGGATTGGTACTGGACTTACTCTTGTCACCAATTTTGAGATGTTGCCTAAAACTCTGCTGTTCTGGCGTTCCTTTATGCAATAGATTGGAGGTATTGGCATAATCTCATTCACGCTTACGATTGTCGATTGTTCTGGATTGTTTGCTCAAGGTCTTTATTTTTCCTCTTTTCTCTATAAAGGACATTTCAAGGAATTTATGCCACGTGTGGTTGCAATTGCAATTCAGATGTGGCGGAGATGTGGTGAATTTATGTAATACGGACGTTTATATCACCTCGTGCTATCATGGCGACTGGGATCTT
Organism: Methanocorpusculum sp.; assembly: GCA_029986255.1. Classification (GTDB taxonomy): domain Archaea; phylum Halobacteriota; class Methanomicrobia; order Methanomicrobiales; family Methanocorpusculaceae; genus Methanocorpusculum. The sequence continues at coordinate 1,693 of DALTYD010000020.1, forward strand.
TGGGATGTGATAAACGTTTCTTTTTGTACTATCTCCATAGGGCGGATGTCAATATATAATAATGGCATTTCTCATCTCCAGAATTTTTTCTGGAAATAATAGTAATTTCTATTATCTCTGCGGGTGCGTTTTCGTTCCATCTTTATTATTTCGTTTATACAAATTGTTCGCTCACAACCAACCTCTTTGTTCCGATTCTTGATCTGCTCATTTTGGTCTTCCCTCTCGTGTCTATAGTGATTACTTGTGATTTCGTATTGTTTTACGATTACATTCTGAGTGATGTTGTGCGAGAGATATTCTTTATGGCAGGAGCTGTGATTAGTCCAATTGGATGTCAAAATATCACTATGGTTGGATGGAGTGCGGAGATAATTCTGTTTTTTGCGGTGTTTGCTCTCATTGAGGTGGGTGTTGGTAGTGTTCAAACTTGTCCGCGTTCTGGTGTTATTTGAGGCGATGTTCTGGTGGCTTTAAAAGAACATTATCAGTTCACGTGCCTCTCCGCGCACTGCATCATGAAGGTGACCTATTGTGGAGATGGGTGCCGCCAATCTGTTAATTGTCAAATCTCTGCTTTTGATATTTTTGTATATTGTTTTGGTTTTTTTTTACGTTGTCTCTCTTCTTCATGGTCCTTATCTCTCTAAAAATGTTATTGGGACTATGTATGATGTATTTAGTTGTCTTGGCAACAATAGCAGTACATCAGGCCTGATTGGTCCGAACATGCCAGATTATTCCAAAGTGTTAATGTATATTGTATTGTAATGTGGATTGGAAGATTAGAGATCATTCCAGTTATTATATTCTTTTGGGGATCATTCCGTAAATTTGAATGGTGTATAGGATGTAGTTCGTTGTGAAAGTTGAATTTTTTTGAAAGATAGTTTGTTCCAGGTTAAAATATATGAGACATGCAAACCAAATAGATTGTGAATGAGACAGATAGCTCTCTATGGGAAGGGAGGTATTGGGAAATCTACAACTTCTGCGAACCTTTCTGCGGCACTTTCGGAGATGGACCTAGATGTTCTTCAAATTGGTTGTGATCCAAAACATGATAGTACCCGAATGTTGATGCATGGGCGTTGGATTCCTACAGTTTTAGAACAAATGTATGAAAAAAAGGATCTTACCTCTGATGATGTTATTTTCATTGGATTTGGAGGTGTCCGATGCGTTGAGGCGGGGGGTCCAGATCCTGGTATCGGGTGTGCTGGACGTGGTATTATTGCCACGTTTCAGTTGCTTGAGAAGATGAAAGCACTGTATGGCGATGTAGTCGTGTATGATGTATTGGGTGATGTGGTATGTGGAGGGTTTGCATTGCCGATGCGTGATGGATATGCGCAGGAGGTGTATCTGGTGACAAGTGGCGAGTTAATGAGTTTGTATGCTGCAAATAATATTTGTAAGGCGATTGCTCGTCTCTCGCAGCGAAGTACGGCACAATGTCGGCTAGGTGGTGTTATCTGTAATTCGAAGAATATGGATAATGAGTGTGAACTTGTTGCAGAATTTGCAGAGCGTATTGGTTCAAATATGATTCAATTTATTCCTCGGGATAAAATGGTACAGGCAGCTGAGGTGAACCGGATGACGGTTATTGAGCATGCATCCCAGTCACACCAAGCCGATGTCTACCGAACTCTTGCAAAGAGGATTCTCTCCAATGATGATCTGCATATTCCTAAAGCTCTTGAAATAGATGAGTTGGAAGATCTTGCCCGAGAGTATTTGTGAAACGCGAATGGCGGGATGCACCCTAACCGGTGCCCTGTCTATTGCCTGTTTTATTCCAGGAGCGATAGCTGTGGTGCATGCCCCTCTTGGTTGTGTACATCAGGTGTTTTCGATGTTGCATGCAATGGCAAATGATCATGACACTTGGATTGTTCCAGAGATTATTGTTTCTGGGATTTCCGATCGTGAGGTCATTTTTGGAGGGGAAGAATGTTTGTATGATGCGTTAACCCAGGCAGCGGAGCGGGGTCCTGATATGATAATGGTGGTCACATCTTGTGTACCCGAAACTATTGGGGATGACTGTCGTGCTGTGTGTGCACGTCATCCCTATTCGGATCGTATTGTGTATATACACACATCTGGGTTTCTTGGAGGCAGTGCAAAAGACGGGGAAAATGCAGTGCTTTCGGCGCTTATTTCCAATTCCCCTGTTGGTGTGCCTGTTCCGGGAACAATTGCACTAGTCGGTGAAAAAAATCTGGAGTCTGAGGTGGATGAGAACTATAAGGAGGTGGAGCGTTTGCTTACTCGATTAAACCTGCGAATTATCGTTCGGTTCTGCAGAAATTGTGACTATGCAACTCTGATGCACATTGGAACGGTTGCGTGTTTCATTTTGCGTGATGAACGGGTTGCTGATCTGAGGATCCTGATCGAAAAACGGTTTTGCCGTCGGGTAATTTCTGAGTTCCCTCGTGGGTTGTTGAATAGCCTATCGTTTTTGCGTGAAGTGGGTGAGGCATGCAATGTTTCAGAAGAAATAATTTTTTCAGCAATTGAGGAGGAAAAAGCATTTCAGGATGCAATGTTAAAACGATTTACTTGCCTTTGTGGGAAAACGGTGTTCCTGGGTGCTGAACCATTTGCAGGTACAACTGCGATTGCTCGTGAAGCAATTGTTCGATTGGGTATGCGAGAGCATGCGGACGGTTTTTTAATTAGATTACCGTTTTATCTCCCGATTGGAACTTATGGGGTTGAAAAAATGCTGTACATGTGGCGAAGAGCGATGCGTAATGGGTGAGACTGTCTGCACGAACCCTGTATGGCCATGTGCAATGACGGGAGCTGTGGCGACTCTCGCGGGATTCACAGATCTGTGTGTGATAATTCATGGTTCTTCTGGTTGCTACTATTATCCTCGCTCATTGTTGAAGATTCCTCTCTTCAGTACTCTGTTGTTGGACTCAGAGATTGTGTTTGGGACGGTCGATCGACTTCGCGAGGTGGTGGAAGAGGTTGCTAAAACTGGTCGACCGATTGCGGTGGTAAATACTTGTGTTCCTGCGCTAATCGGTGAGGATTTAGAAATGGCGATTTCAAAGACTACGGCGATGTTTGTAGATGCACCTGGTTTTTGTGGGAATGCTGAAGAAGGTGCAAAAAGGGCAATTTTTGCGATGAATCCTGAGATTTCAGCAGAAAAATCAGGTATCAATATTGATGGAATTAATCTTCTGGATTTGTTCTGGCGTGGTAATTTGTATGAGATGGAGCGCTTGATCGGTTTGCTTGGGATTTCTGTTGCAGTGAGGTTCTGTTGCGATACATGGAATAATCTCCAAAGAGGTGCTTCGCCTGTTACAATATCAGCCAATTCTTCGTATGAGTCTAATGTGGGTGAATGTCTTGGCAGTGCTCTGTTTTTGGATATTCCTGATCTTGTTGATCGAGTGCTTATGCGGTTTCCAAATGCGAATGTGGATGCTGTACTTGCAGATTGGCAACGGGCTGATGAACAAATGTTTTATTTTTGTGATAAGTATTTGCGGAAGTATACGCCTCCTGTCGTTGCGATTGCAGCGCAAGAAAGCTATGCATTGTTTGCAAAGAAGATGATGAAACGATACTTTGGATCAGATGTGCCTGTAATATTTACTCGTGATCGAGGTATGACTGGTACGTCTTACTCAGTGAATTCTATGGAAATCAATGCAGCTGTTGCAGCTGCAGAACCCGATTTGATCCTTGGTTCAACATTTGAAGCTGCAGGATATCAGCGTGCAGCATTCTTTGGAATAACCCCTCCAAATAAAAGTCGTATTTCTGTTGCTGCGTTGCCTCTTGTAGGTATTGAAGGTGGACTTGTCCTGATCGAGGGAGTACTTAATGCGCTTATGAATTTCCATACCGACTAAAAAAAATGAGTTTTTCCATAAATTTTTTTGAGATATATACAATAATAATATCCATTTTATCCAATAACTTGTTGGGATGAAATACGCATTTTGGGGACTATTGCATCATCATAGACTTTTGTCTCAGCACTGATACCTTCGATCTGCTGTAGCATATCAAACACATTTCCGGCAATCATCGCTTTTTTTACGGGATTCACAAAATCCCCATTATCCATCATGAAAGCGTTTGCAACCTCTACAGAAAACTCTCCTGTTAGGGGATTTGCTGTGTGGGCTCCTATGACTCCGCGGACAAAGAGGCATGGTTCAATGGTAACATCACAGATGTTGCCTGATACCCGCAGACAATGTGGCGAGATATGTGTCGTACCGTTTTCATTGCGAAGTGCGTGACCTGTGGATACTGTATGTGCTTTTGCCGCTGTTTTACAGTCATAAAGGAATGAGCAGAGTACCCCATCTTCAAGAATACTACAACGAGATGTAGGCGTCCCTTCCGTATCAAATCTTCGCATGCTGTTTCCTAAGGGATCCATTGGCCTATCCTCGATAGATATTGATGAGTCGGAGACTGTTTCACCGAGTTTTCCAGTGAACACTGATTTATCCATCAAAACATTTTTTCCGTTCACTGCTTCCGTAAACAATTCCAGGATCAGAGAATCCACCACTTGTTCCGAAAAAACAATATCGCATTTTTTGGTTGGTACTGCAACTCCATTGCGGGATGCGGTTGCCCAGAATGTTGCTTGTTCTCCAATTTTTTCTGGTTCAATTCTAGATAGGAACGGTGATGTGTCATACTCATAACCTGTTGATCCTTCCGAAATTGCTTCAATTCCTAGGGATATGCTGGTTACTTGTCGTTTGTATTGGATACCGTGGCTATTCTCTAAAATTGATGCTCCTTTAGAAAGAGATACGTCAGCCGTTACTACCCGTGCCTCTGGATGAAGTAATGCACCCTCATTTATCCGTGCGAGAAGAGCCGATGCCGTATCTGGTTCTATTGAAAGATTCGGGTCGAATGGTTCATTTCCATTTGGAAGGCTTTTTGGGTTAGGTAGTCCCTTCCACCCATCAATTGGTTCGGAAAGTTTTGCAGAAGACACGGCTGTGGAAAGACAGTTTTCCCATCGTGATGGTTCTGACGTTGTTGAAATGCCTATCCGCCCATCTGTAATGACCCTGATATAGATGGATGTTCCTGCATGCTCAGAAACTGATGCAATCTCCTTATTTCGTTGTTCCACCGATAGATTTTCACTAGTAAGAATAAGAATCTCCGCTTCATCTGTGATTTTTTCACTTTTCCTGAGAATTGCATCAATATCTACCTCAGGCATTACCAGAACCACCTACCATGACTTTGGTTAGATAGACATATGGTGCACCATCTGAGACAGGTACTACTTGTCCTTTCCCACACAGTCCCGATGACATTTTTCGCTCATTTCCACACAGAGATATATTATGGAGAACGGATAAAATATCATCTGATAGTGACACATCACGGATCATGGCTGTTGTTTCACCATTTTCAATTCTGTATCCGTACTTCGCATTGAACTGAAACGCTCCCCTCCCCGGATCCACCTGCCCCCCACGTGATCCAATCAAAAGGATACCATTTTTGCACTCAGAAAGGATCTCGTCATAGGAAGAGTCTCCTTCCTTGATATATGTATTACTCATTCGGACAAGTGGTTGTCTGCCTGGTTCAGCACGTGCATGCCCAACATCACCTGTGTCCATGCCAACCGCTGCAAGTGTTTCTCGTGAATGCATGTAAGAATGCAAGATGCCATTTTTTATTAGTTCTGTTGGTCCAGATGTGATACCTTCTGCATCGAATGGCTCGTAGCCGTAGTCATGCATTGATGGATCGTCAATAATAGTCACCATCGGTGAACCGATTTGAGTACCTAATCTTCCTGCAAGAACTGAGATGTTATCACGAATGGCATCTCCTTCACTCGCGTGACCAACAGCTTCATGTGCAAAAACCCCTCCAATAGCGGGATCTAGGACTGCAGACATTTTTCCTCCTGAGATAATGGATGCATCTAATAGTTCGATAGCACGTTTTGCACAGCGTTCCCCATAGTCAAGGTATTCTGGAAGATTCATCTGCCCCACAACTGCTTTCTGCTCATAGTTCATCTGCATGTTACCATTTCGAGATGAAACTGCTGATATGGCGAAGAGTGTTCGGCAGATAGAAGAGTTCGCTATATATCCATTGCAATCTTCAAACCAGATATCCTGATATTCTTCTGCGTATCGTGCTGATGTGCTACAAATCTCCGGAAGTTTTGCTCTTGTTTCTATCATCAGTAGATGGTTAGCTTTTTCTTCAATAGGAATTGTAGCCTGTTCTGGAGCGGAACAGTCCCAGTTGTGAGGCGTTCCATAGGGAACATCGGCAATTTCTACAGGAATTGTTGTAATCTTTGCGGCACGGGCAGCCCGCCTGATATATTCTTTTTTTCTGTTTTGATCATCAGGATCAAATGGTGAAGCTGAGTAGTAGCCCCAACCGTGCTTCCCAAGAACCCGGATGAATGCTTTTCCGAAAAGGGTTGAACCAGTTGACTCAACGTAACCATTTTCCACCGTGATTGTTGTGTTAGTTCCATGAATGTACCGAATATCATAGTAGCGTATAGGATCCATTGACACCTCTATGGTTTGTGAGGAGAGAATAACTGATTTTGGAAATTGCAGATTCATTTAAGAAAGTCATTGATATAATCCATAAGAAAAATAATGATTTTTAAATATTTTTTTGTTCTTTATAATTTTTCGGGTTAATTAGCTATATATTCTTCTTATTTTTTCTTCTCCTTTTCGGTGACATTAGGCATCTTTGGGATTTCCATGTGCTTACCTATTAGGGCAAGTTTCTTTTCAAATATGTCCTTATCTTGAGGTACAAGGGCTAGCTTGAGAACTTCTTCGATTCGAGTAACTGGAATAATTGTAACCATTTCTCTGTACCGTTCTTCAATTAGTACATCATCAAGATTTGACTGTGGTATAATTACAGTGTGAATCCCTGCCTTTGCAGCGGCCTCGATTTTGTAGGTTACTCCTCCTATCGGAAGCACATCACCTCGTACTGAAAGTGATCCTGTCATTGCCATATCCTGGCGGACAGGTATGTCTTCCAATGCACTAATAACAGCTGTTGCAACAGTCACCGATGCTGAATCTCCTTCTACACCATTGTAGGTCCCAATAAACTGAACATGGATATCCATTTTGCGAATATCGGTTCCTGAAAATTTCTTGATCAGGGCACTCACATTCTTAATGGATTCCTGTGCAATTTCTTTTAGGAGGCCTGTTGCAATAACTGCTCCTGCTCCCTGTGATGGAGTTACCTCTGCGGTAATTGGCAGGATAGATCCTGCATCATTCCCAACGACTGCCAGACCATTTACACGGCCAACACGTGTCCCAGTGACGATCGTTAAATCATAATCCCGAATTCTTCTAATGTATTCGTCTGATATCTGATCCTCTACAGAACGAGCAATCTGTTTCGCGTCTACCACATGTTTCATAGTGGTTACAGTGCCTCCTTCTTGATGGGCGAGATCACCCGCAACCCGCACCAGACCACCAAGATCACGGAGTTTCAGTGTGAGGTGCCCTTTTCTACCAGACCTGCGACGTGCCTCTCGAAGAATCTCTAAAACTGCAGATGGATCAAAGTGAGGGATCTTCCCATCATTATGGACTTCTTGTGCAACAAATCTAACAAGACGAGTTCTATTTTCGGGTGTGTCAACCATTGTTTCGCTCATGTACACCTCGTATCCATATCCACGGATACGACTGCGGAGCGCTGGATGCATACCTTGTATCGCATCTAAATTTCCTGCTGCAATCATTATGAATCGGCAGGGCACTGGTTCTGTCCGAACCATTGCCCCAGATGATCGCTCACTCTGGCCGGTGATTGCAAACTCTCCTTCTTGCAGTGCAGTCAGCAGATTCTGTTGGGATGGAAGCTCAAGCGTATTGATTTCATCGATGAACAACACTCCTTTGTGGGCTCGATGAATTGCCCCTGCCTCAACGCGATCATGTGCAGGTGTTTCAAGACCTCCAGACTGAAATGGATCGTGACGAACATCTCCGAGCAGAGCTCCTGCATGAGATCCTGTACCATCAACAAATGGCGCTTTGGAGTCTGGTTTGTTGGAAACAATCAATTTTGGAACCATTTCTTCATCTCGTGGTATCATCGTTCTGAATGCCATCATGAGAATTATCACAATAAACAAACCCATTAATATCTGACTGCTGAAAAACGCAAATAGAAGAATTCCAATGATGAGAACTATTAACATCGTATTCCTCGAAGAAATACGTTTGCGTGCTTCATTGCGGTGTGCTGCCACGATCTCTTTGCCGCGTCCAGCTGGAACCACGCGGATAATTGGATTGTTACTATCCTCTGCATTTGGATAGGTCAAAATATCCTGCATCTCTTCTTTTGGAAGAAGTTCGGCCATAGCTTTGGCCAGCATAGATTTCCCTGTCCCAGGACTTCCAATCATCATCACGTGACGGCGTTGAGTTGCTGCTTTCTTGATTACCTCTACTGCATGCTCCTGGCCAATAACCTGATCGATCAGAGATGAAGGTATCATGATATCAGCCGTTGTATTGAATTGTATCCCGCCGAAGAATTCCGGGTCGAAATTATCCGACGCATAGATCTTCGTGGCGGCAGGTGTTTCCTGTTTCTGTATTCTTGGACTGTTCAGCGGTACTTGCATCGAATCTGTGCCGCTGGTACATCCTGCCGCACTATTTGTCTTATCCATACTTTTTTCCTAACTCGCCTAATTTGAGAGTGTTAATATTGTGCTTGATGATGGTTTAAGTAGTTTCAGTAAAAGATAGATGAAGAGGAATATCGATGAAAGTTATCTATACTGAGAAGAGTCAACTGCTTGCTGCTCGAGTTGCTCACTGCCTCAAGTGCAGAATCGCTGAGATCAAATACAACACTTTTCCTGATGGAGAGCAGTATGTGCGTGTGATGGATCTTGACGAAGATATGGTTATTGTTGCAAGTACAGTGGATTTGCAATCGATTCTTCAGGTTATTCTGATGCTGGATGCCTGTGAAGGGAAACAGACTACACTTGTTCTCCCATACATGGGATATGCTCGACAGGATAAACGGTTCAACGATGGTGAGCCTATCAGTGCCCGTGCACTCGCACGTGTTTTTTCCGAAGGAGCGGATCAAATATTTACCGTAAACATTCACGATCCATCCGTACTTGAATACTTTAAATGTCCAACTGAGAATCTATCTCTTGCGCATGAGATTGGTAGGTACATTCAGACGATGAATCCCGAAGTTCCTTTAGTGCTTGCACCTGATGCTGGTGCTTGGGAGTTTGCAAGAATGGTTGCATCCATCGGTAGATGGGATTGTGATCATCTTGAAAAAACACGATTTTCGGGTTTTGAAGTGAAAATTTCTCCAAAACATCTGGATGCAAAAGATCGTGACTGTATCATTGTCGATGACATTATTGCAACAGGTGGTTCGATGGCTACGGCTGCATGTATGCTGCGGGATCTTGGTGCTGCTTCAGTTCGTGCGATAGGAGTCCATGGTGTGTTTGCAAGTGGTGGATATGTGAAGTTGATACAAGCAGGGGTTGTAGATATTGCGACATCTGATACTATTGAAAATGCGAGTAGCCGTTTTACCGCTTCCATGGCTATTGCAGATGCCATTCTTCAATAATTGTTATGCGCTATATTCTAGATACATCATTTTTTTTTGGAGAATATCCCTTCCATGGGGAATTTATAACGACCCCACAAGTTGTTGTTGAACTTAGGGATGCAATCTCGAAGATGCGGTTCGAGGTAATGCGGAGTCGTGGTTTGTCTCTCTCCGAACCTGAACCTGTGGCAATCGCAGAGGTCCGTGATACTGCTGCATTTTCAGGAGATCTTCTAGCACTTTCAGAGGCGGATATCTCTGTGATTGCTTTGGGCCTTTCCCTCTCTGGAGTTGTTGTTTCTGATGATTTTGCCGTACAGAATGTCTGCCGTCATTTGAAGATTCCAGTACAAAACATGATGCAAAAAAAAGCAAAACGTCGCATCTGGAGACGTATCTGCAGTGGTTGTGGTTCGGAGATTTCTGCTGGAGAAACAAAGTGCTCTATCTGTGGATCACCTCCTGTACGACGGAATTTGAGAAAACATCATTTTGATGAGTAAATGTTTGTTTTTAGTTATTATTGCTTCATAAACGAACATATGTTGCACGTGGGATTGATTTTTAATCGTTAAAAAAAAATATTGTTTATCATTGTGCTCACATCTCTTGTGAGTGTGAGTATCTATTTGATGAGTATTTCTGTCTCCAAGAAATTTCTTCTATGGAAATATTCATCTCATCCGTTCTGACTTGATTGCTTTGTCTTAAACTGGAAAACAATTATAATCCTCTTAAAAATGTTCTCTCAATATTAATATTTGTTCTTCTTGTTACAAAACACATTTTGAAAGAATAGCATCCATTCATACTGATTTATTAATATCTCCCTGTGTTTGGCGCGGTACATTTTGTATTTCTGTTGCTGAGGTTCTTGCTTTGCATCATCTCTTTCGAGAACAACGTACCAATGCAACATTTGTTGCAATTCAGGTTATTTGATAAGCGCGGTATGATTGAAATCTATGGTGGATTGATGTACTCGCTGTTCTCTCTCCTGCTTATTGATTAATAAAATAATCAAATAGGTATATTTTATATAGAAGTTCAAATCCATTTTTATCATACGAGTATAGGAGATAATAGATTTTATGTCAAGTAGATCAGGACAACCTGTCGTTATTTTACGAGACAATGTTGAGCGCGTTCCTGGACAGGAGGCGCTCCGTTCCAATATCATGGCTGCCAAAGTTCTTGGAAACACCATTCGAACTACACTTGGCCCTCGGGGCATGGACAAGATGTTGGTCACACAGGGAAGTGATGATATCGTCATTACCAACGATGGTGCAACCATCTTGCATCAAATTCATGTCCAACACCCTGGAGCTAAACTCGTTGTTGAGGTCGCTGAAGCCCAGGATGATGAGTGCGGTGACGGAACCACAACAGCAGTTGTAATGGTTGGTTCTCTCATGGAGCAGGCAGAAAACCTCATAGATGCGGGAGTTCACCCATCTGTTATTGCCAAGGGGTATTACCTTGGTATGATGAAGGCCCTTGAACTTCTCGACAGTCTTTCCATTGCAATTACACCGAATGACAAGGCATTACTCAAACAAATTGCTAAAACAGCAATGACCGGAAAATCCATTGAGACGATCATGGATAAGGCTTGTGATGTTGTTGTTGACGCGGTCAGTCATATTGCGATTGCTTCCGAGGAAAAGACTGTTGTTAATGAGGATGATATCCTAGTCAAAACCAAACGCAGCGAAACGATGGATGCTGAAATGATTACTGGCGTCTTAATTGATAAAACCAGGCTTGATGCTCTAATGCCAAAGAAGATAGATGGTGTTAAGGCTGCATTCATAGCAAATCCGCTTGAAATAACCAAAACTCAAACAAAATCGAAGATCAAGATTACGTCTCATGAACAACTCGAGGCTTTTTCCGTTGCTGAACGTGAATCTCTCCGTGCCATGGCTGAAATGTTTGTGGAGAACGACGTCAACGTAGTTCTTTGTCAGAAAGGCATTGCTGACCCAGTCCAATACTATCTTGCTGAAAATGGTATTTATGCACTTGAATTTGTCGCGGAGAAAGATCTAAAGTATGCTGCAAAGGCACTTGGAGGTCAGATCGTTAATAAGCCTGAAGATCTTACACCTGAAGTAATCGGATCCGCAGGCAACCTTGAAATGCTAGATGACATTGAAATGACTAAACTTTCTGGTTGTAAGAACCCTCAGGCGGTAACAATTCTTTTGCGCGGTTCTTCACAGTATCTTGTAGATGAGCTAGAACGTGCAATCGAGGATGCAACTCGTGTAGTGCAAGACGTTGTTGAGGACGGTGCCTACCTTATTGGCGGCGGTTCTGTGGAAATTGAACTTGCTCTACGTCTCCGCGATTATGCTGCAACTGAAGGTGGCCGTGTTCAACTGGCAATTGAGGGATATGCAAAGGCATTTGAAATTATTCCCAAAACTCTTGCAGAGAACTCTGGATTTGATACTGTGGACAAAGTCATCGCTCTCCGTCAGGCGCATGCGACTGGTGAGAAATATGCAGGCCTAGATGTCTTCACAGGAAATGTTGTTGATATGCAGTCTGAAGGTGTTGTTGAACCGATGCGTGTCAAGCGTCAGGCCATTCAAAGTGCATCTGAGACAGCCATGTTGCTGATCCGCGTAGATGATATGATGATTAGTAAGGGTGTTGACAAAGATTAGTATTACTGAACACTCTTTTTTAGACTTTGTTTGAATAAATCGTGGATATTTTGTTGATTCTCATTGTCTCCAATGGGACAAATGGATGTGCCGAGGTAGTCTAGTCTGGAATGGCGGTGGCCTCGAAAGCCTCTGGTGATTGCACCTCGGGAGTTCAAATCTCCCCCTCGGCGTTTATATTATAATTTGTTTGACATGCCTTATTCTTTGAAATTTTTTATATATATCTTTTCAATTATTCCTCTAAAAAAATGATATCTAAATGGTGATATGTCATTTTTTGTTTATCGTTAGGGATGATATTCAGCAAAATTATTTCATAAATTAGAGAAAAAAATAAAAAAAGCGCGTTTCACCGTGTACTCATCTTTATAGAGGCTCAATATTTATCTCTGTTCGAAATTTTCTATCTTTAGAATGTTTTCTGATATATATTTCAGGAAAATCTGCAAATATATCGTATTTTTATTATATTTTTGATAATAATTATTGTATTTTTTGCTCAATATTTTTAATGTTGTACTCACATCGGTGATATTGTTTCCTTGTTTCAGAACTTATGAACTGGGATAGGAATTGCTATCCTTGTTTTTATTCTGACAAAATATGGATTTTTTCATGCATTATCTTCTTGGTGCAACATATTCTGTCAGTAATGATGGTGATTGTGAATGGTATTGTTACAAGGATATCACAAGACGCTAAAAAACGATTGAAGTATTCATTTTTGTGTATTTTTATGTATTTTACAGAATGTGATTCTGCAATGGATAAATGAGATATTTACATCACTCCAAACTTATAATAGTTTCCAGACAAAAATATCTCTCAAATCATGGATCATGCAGATCATTTGGTGTACAACGTCAACGACAACGTGCCTCTCCCTCTCCTTATTCTCAACATCCTTCAGCATTTTTTTGTCCTTTCCGTCTACATGACATACCCAGTAATCATCACCAGAGCCATTGGGGGAGGCGAAGATCTCTCAACTTTCCTCATTAGTTCAACTCTTATTGGTTCTGGCATGGCCACTCTTCTACAGAGCTTCCATCGTACTGGCTGTGGTTACACCTTACCCATGATCCCGAATTCTTCATATCTCCCTGCTTCTATTCTCGCTGCAACTTCAGGTGGTCTCCCTCTTCTTTATGGCATGATGATTGTTTCGGGATTTTTAGAGATGCTTTTTAGTCGACTTACTCAGTATTTTCGTATTCTCTTTCCAGGAGAAGTCATTGGTGTTGTCATGTTTATGCTTGGTCTTTCCGTCATTCCCTTTTCTTTTCCTCTTTTTTTTGGAAGTGGTGGCTCATCCTCCCTCAATCCAGCTGCCACAGCAGTTGGTGTCATCACCCTTGGTTCTATGATTCTCCTCAGTATTCAGCAAAAAAAGGTATTTCGATTTTATGCTGTTTTGATAGGTATAATCATCGGTTTTGTTTCGTCGGCCTTCTTTGGTCTTCTCACTCCTAATAGTTTTGAGGCATCTGGTGTTGTCTCTCTCTTTTCAATTCCCAGTCCCCTTGGTTTTGTCAGCTATAGCTTTGATATTAGCCTTCTTATACCCTTTGCAATTGGTATGTTATGTGTGATGCTCAAATCGGCGGGAAACATTTCCCTTTTAGATGAGTACATTGGTGGGATCAATCAAAACAACCTCCGACGTGGAATTTTTTCTGAAGGATTAGGGGTTGTTCTCTGTTCTGTTATTGGTGGCATTGGTATAGGATCCTCTGCGTCTAACATCAGTCTCATTCGTGGTACAGGTATCGCATCTCGAAGTATTGGTATTTTCCTCGGAATCTTCCTTATCTTCTGTGGATTTTTTCCTATTATTGGTTGGTTCTTCCATGTCATGCCTGAGCCAATTATGGGTGCTGTTGTTATCTATGCTATCGCCTTCATTATGCTTGGAGGTGTACAGAGCATTTCCTCTCGTGTACTTGATAATCGCCGAACTTTTGTTGTCATCCTCCCGATTATGATTGGTGTCTCCTCTGTCATGTGTCCAAACCTCTACATAGCGCTACCCGATACACTTCGACTTTTCTTCGCATCGCCTCTCACTTCCGGTGCAATCTTTGTTGTCTTTCTTGGCCTTTTATTCAAAATTGGCATTCCTACGAAGCGTAACCTCATTTTTGGACAAGATCCTCACGCTGATGTATCCTGTCTTCTTATGGATTGCGGGCGTCTTTGGACTCTTGACAAAACTCAGATGTTTCAGATAATTCATCATATACAGGCACTCATTTATGCAATTCCTAATGGAGTGCACCCAGAAATTCTTTCTATTACGCTCAAGAACAGTCTTGGGATCATTAGTGCAGAACTTATTGTATCGGGTCCTGTTGATGAACATGCCATGAAGATCGCAGGACATTACTATACTGCAATTGTCACTGTTTCAACGGTTGCTGAAAAAACGGTCATTCAATCTAGTTATCTTATTGTCTGATATATCTCAATAAATGTGTTCAGTTGTACTTCAAATTTTTCGTTTTCTGTAGGTATGGATCGTTCAGCATGTTCTTAAATATCTTCCAAAATTGTGATTGGTTTCTGTGAATTTGTTTCTATTTTTCTATAATAGGCTTTGACCCGTGATCACAATTATCCTCGAAATGATTCTGTCTTTTTGTTAAAAAAAATATTCAACAAACACTCGTTTGTATTATTCGTATTTAATTAATTTTTTAAATAATGTGTGTTATTTTTCTTGCGTTCTCTCATCATTTTCTCTATGTTGCACGTTCATATGAGGTATTCACTTTGGATTTTGAGTATTTCAGTACAGTCTTTTGCTGACGCATATTCCGCAAGTGGTTCGGCATTGAGTGTGAGAAAGTTGAGTCCCCAGTGGAATTTTTCCAGAATTTCTTTTGCCTGTTTTTTTTTATCAAGAATATATAATGTTGCGGCGAATGCTTCGACTGAGGTCAATGTAAATGATTTTCCAAAATTAACTGGATTCGCTGCAACTAAGAAGGGTAGTGCACGTCGTCCTTTCCAAGGTCTGAGGTTTGCTGTTTTGAGAACTTCCCATGAACAATCAATAGTGGTTATCGAATGTACCCAGATGCAATCTGCAGGAGACAGGACAACTTCTGCCGTTGGGTCAAGAAGCAGAGTACTTTTGGGAATCTGTGAGATGCGGTTCACTATCCGCAGCATGCCGAACCGTTCGAGTTTTTTCATAGTACATTTTTTTGGATTGCAGGAATTGTCACGGTAAGCAAAGAGTGCTATTTTGTCTCGAATCATTTTTCAGTATTCTTATTGTTCGTGAATAGTTATTCTAGTTATTCTGATTTTGGATGTGCCCAGCCTATCTTTGTCGTGATTTTTATCACCTTTTCCTTCCTCACAGACATATCAATAATGTATGTCCTTGTCTCTCCGTGTCTTATGAATGAAAAATTCTGTGCCGAAGGTATTCCTATTGACTCTGACCGTAGTGCATGGGCATCTGCAATCTCTCGTTGTCAGCAATTTGATATTGAAATAATCTCTCTTCCGTGTTCAGAAATGTTATATCTTTGCCTTCCCCGTCATCCAGGTTTTTTTCTTGATCGCCTTGGAGGGCAGGTTCAGGAGATAATTGCTGGATGTGGAGTACCACCAGTTGCTATTGTTGGGGTGAATTCTTCACCTACATGTGGGGGTTACAGAT
>DALTYD010000048.1 GCA_029986255.1 Methanocorpusculum sp.
CTGCTAATATTCATTCCTTTGCCGTTTATGACTATTTTGAAAAGATTCTGCAAGCACCTGAAAACGACTATGTTTTAGATAAGGATATCCTTTGTGCAGCAAACTACGGTGCCCCTCAAAAACGGATGCGTTTTGTTGTAATCGGAGTTAAACGCAGTATCTCCTCTAAGGCGGCACTGCCAAAGAGCCGTTTTGATGCAGATAGATATCGAACCGTGCGTGATGCAATCGGTGATTTAGAAGACGTTGAGCCAGTTTTCGATCTTGAAGACGACAAGGATGGTATCAGCATTGAGCCAAAAGAAGGCTTGAATACGCTGGCAATGGCTCTTCGGAATTCTCACCTCCTTCGAAATCACTTGGTGACCAAAACAACAGATACGGCCTTGGAAAGATTCCGCGCATTGAAACAGGGGCAAAATTTTCATGCACTTGATGAGTCGTTAAAAACGAATACTTACACAGATGCCGCACGCACACAGAATACAATCTATCTTCGTCTGAGCTATGATGAACCGTGCGGTACGGTGGTAAATGTACGAAAATCCATGTGGATTCATCCGACACTGGACCGTGCAATCAGCGTGCGAGAAGCTGCTAGACTGCAGACATTCCCTGATAGTTTTGTGTTCTGCGGATCTAAAGATAAACAATACCAGCAGGTCGGAAATGCCGTACCTCCGATTATGGCAAAGGCGATTGCTGAGCAACTTGCAGATGTTTTAAGAGAAAATTTGCATTAGACAGGATATAGAAATGGCTGATAATCACTCAAAAGAAAATCGCAGCAAAAATATGTCGCATATTCGGAGCACGAATTCAAAACCAGAAGAGGTCGTTAGAAAATATCTGTTTTCTAACGGCTTCCGGTATCGCAAAAATGTTCGAACTATGCCAGGGTGTCCAGATATCCTTGTTCCTAAGTACCATACTGTGATTTTTGTAAACGGCTGCTTCTGGCACAAACACGACTGCGGCCGTTTTGTCTGGCCCTCTTCTAATCTTGAATATTGGATACCCAAAATAAATCGAAATGTGGAACGGGATGAGGAAAACCACAAAAAGCTCAGAGAGGCGGGATGGAAGGTGCTGATTATTTGGGAATGCGAACTGAAAAAGAGTGTGCGTGAAGAACGATTGGTGCGGCTAATTAAAGCAATCAAAGAAGAATAGCCATGTGGGATTCAGATAGCAAAAATAGAGACACAATTCCAAGAGCTTACTATCATGGAAGCTGTGAGGAATTTCTGTCGGTGAGTAAAAGTGAAATCTATCAACAACTAGTACATAACTTCCTCCAGTTTGATCTAACAAGGCAACAAGAACTGGCATGGAATGAAGAAATCCGAATTATAAAAGATGTAATGTCCCATATTCAAGAGGGACATATTGCGTTTGAATATTCTATCCCCCGAATGGGAAAACGCATTGACGCAGTTTTAATCATTCGAAGCTGTGTTATTTTGTTGGAATTTAAAGTGTTTGAGAGTGCATACCCTAAAAATGCTGTTGATCAAGTTGTAGATTACGCTCTGGATTTGCGTAACTTTCATGAAGCAAGTCATTCAGCACATTTATTTCCGTTTTTAGTATGCACAGAGGCACCTGCACATACCAATGGAATCATCATGGATAATGGAATCTCATCACCTGTTCTTTGCAGTAAAAATACACTTATTGGAGAGATCTTAAATATCATTAATAACCATGATAATGGAACTGTTATTGATCCAGTAGGATGGATCAATTCCATGTATAAACCCACCCCTACCATTATTGAGGCAGCACAGGCTTTGTATTCTGGGCATGATGTTCGGGAAATATCCTGTAAAGAAAGCGATGATAATGATATCACAGCAACAACTAAGCGAATTGATAAAATTATTGCAGACAGCAAGAAAAATAATTGGAAGTCAATTTGTTTCGTTACGGGAGTCCCTGGTGCCGGAAAAACTTTGGTAGGACTGAACATAGCGAATAGGCGGCATCATTTCCAAGAGGGAGATGAAGAACATGCTGTGTTTCTTTCAGGAAATGAACCTCTAGTTACGGTTTTGAGAGAAGCCTTGACTCGAGATCAAGTAGAAAAGAAAAAGACATATTGTACAGACTGCAGAACCAGAGGCTTAAACAGAGATTGCACCAACTGTAGGTATAATATTACAAGAAATGACATTTTTTCTAGAACCAAAAGTTTTATTCAGATGATACATTGGTTTAGAGACGAGTCTCTGCTGGAGGGGCATCCGGCACCTATCGATAAGATTGCGATCTTTGATGAAGCTCAGCGAGCCTGGAAAAAGGAGAAGCTAAATAAATTCATGAGGATAAAAAAGGGCCAGCCAGACTTTGATAAATCTGAGCCCGAATGTCTTATTGAGTACATGGACAGGCACAAAGATTGGGCGGTTATTGTATGTTTAGTTGGAGGAGGGCAGGAAATTCATGATGGCGAAGCAGGAATTGCAGAATGGTTTAATGCAATAAATGAGCATTTTCCTTTCTGGAAGGTGTTCTGCTCAGATCGCATGGCAGGTTATGAATATGTTGGACATAGTTCGATTGATAAACTTCTTTCCAATGCAGAAGTTCATAAGTGCCGTGAACTTCATCTGTCGGTTTCTATGCGAAGCTTTAGAAGTGAGTTTGTTTCTGCTTTTGCAAAGGCAATAATCGATGGAGATGAAAAAACCGCAGCGGAGCTTTATCCGAAAATCACCGAAGTTGACTCAGCTACCAATAAAATGCGGTATCCGATTCTTTTAACGAGAAATCTTCGAAAAGCTAAAGAATGGGTACGAACTATAAGCCATGGCACAGAACGATATGGAATTATTGCGAGTTCTGGTGCTAAGCGCTTGCGTGCAGATGGGGTCACGGTTCCAAAGGATATTGAGATCGAAAAATGGTTTCTGAATGGAAAAGATGACGTGAACTCTTCATACTTTATGGAAGTCGCAGCATCGGAATTTAAGATTCAGGGGTTGGAAATTGACTACGCAGTTGTTGTATGGGAAGCGGACTACAGGTACTTAGATGGTAAATTCATATATAATAATTTTGCTGGTTCTTCTTGGTCAAAGGTTAATAATCCTATTGCTCAGGATTATAAAAAAAATTCATATAGAGTTTTGCTTACACGTGCACGGCAGGGGTATATAATTTATGTGCCGGAGGGTAACGCGGATGATGTTACGAGAAAGCCCGAATATTATGATCATACTTACAAGTATTTGAAGAAGA
>DALTYD010000021.1 GCA_029986255.1 Methanocorpusculum sp.
TGCGATCATTGCACAAAAGGATTCTTATTGGAAGGTAGGGAGGAATCGTGTGGTGCGGTACAAGGGAGGATACAGTGTTCTCGGTTACATGGCGTATCAGATGCCTGGTTACGTTATGGAATTTTCGGAGTTTTTTTTCCAGCTTCTTCGAGATGGACTGTTTTGTGATCATATTCGTATTCTAGATTTAGGGGCAGGGCCTGGTACTGTTGCAATAGCAGTTGCTCGTGTTCTGGAGCAGTGTAATGGAATTACTGCGGAAATTGTTTCGTTGGAACGTTCTGAGGTTTTCCGTGAGGCATACCAGACGATTGTACCGATGTTTGTTAAATTCACGGGAGATAACCTTATTGTTTCGCGCCCGATAGCAGCCGACATTATGGAGATGATTCCAGATGGAGAATTTGATCTGATCGTATGTTCTAACGTGATAAATGAGTTGGATATTTATGATGATGCCAGAACTGATTTGATAATGCGACTCTCGGAACATCTTGTACGGGATGGTAGCCTAGTTTTACTTGAACCTGCGGATCTTTCGAGTGCGACATCTCTGCGAGATCTATCCCGTGATTTGAAGCATCGTGGTCTGACTCTGTATGCTCCTTGCAATGATATTCGCGGTGTCCTCTGCCGTGTTACCCCCTGCTGGACTTTTGCAACATATGCTGATATTAAGCCAACAAAGTTGATGTTTGCATTGGGTGGGGATGTGGATAGATTCCGGTTTATGAATACGGATGTGAAGTTTTCATATGCGATTCTTCGTAAAGATGGTCATAGAAAATGTGGATATCGCGTGCCTGCATCAGCGAAACGTGCTCGACTATCTCAGCTAAAGAAACATGTTGGGAAACGCATTCATGTGGTTGTGTCGGTGATGTCCGCAGAAATCGGAGATGCAAAGAACTATTTGTATCTAGTTTGTGATGGTACTGGTGAAACTCCTGTGTATGTTGCTCTTCCAGCACATCATCGTAATTCTGGACATGAGGCTTTGCTTTCCGCTCCGTATGGAGCCGTGGTCGCGATTGATTCGGCTCTGGTGCGATTTAACTCAAAACAAAATGCCTACAATTTGCTGATGGGCCCAGATAGTTTTACGCGACTGATTGTTGGTGTTGCAGGTCCATCTGTTTCTGACAAGACTATAGTGCTGAGAGAGACGTATCGGCGACGCGGCTCAATGAGATCAGAGAATAAGCATCATGTTTGTCGCAGCTATCCAAAGGTGAAAACATAATTTTGGAATAAAGCCTGTTTGTTGTTCTCCGCAAATCTCGTCTTAATTCTTCTATTGTGTTGTCTCTATTTTCTCATTCAACCTTTGTAGTACAACCACGTTTCAATCGTTTTTCATCCTGAGTTGTATTTTTCTTTATACCATTGACATCATGTTTGAGCTAGAATCATTCAAGACTCTTGAAAAAAAAGTTGATAATTGTTAATCTCTCTTAATTTATTTGTACATTAACCATTTATTTATCCTGCGATGCTAAAAAAATATTTTTCTGTTTTGATTTTAGTGCGTCGTTCTAGTGCAAAGTTGATTGCATGGTGGTAATTATACTCCAAATATTCCTTTTTTTGATGGTTTTTAGTGGAAATTTATTAGAAAACTGAATCCATGAGAGTTTATATTGAATGTAGGTGATAATGGTTTTCGTGTACAAAATTGTTATTTTATTTCTTCATCATTTAGTAATACCTTATGCTCAGGAATCACATGCCCTACAACCTTTGCCCCTTTAACCATTGCTAGAATCTTTGTAACGTTTTCTTCAGGTACTATAAATGCAAATCCCATTCCCATGTTGAATGTTCGATACAATTCGTTTGTTTCAAGTCTCCCCATATCCTTAATCCATTGTAAAATTTCGGGGATCGGCATCGGATTTTCAATGGAGACCCCATATGTACTACTTATACGCAGGAAATTTAGTAGGCCGCCCCCTGTTACATGACACATTCCATGTACATCTACCTCTCGGCAAACATCCAATACTTCAGAATAGATACGAGTAGGTGTTATTAATTCCTCTCCAATTGTTTTTCCCGATGGAAGTTCTACTGTGTATCCTCCATTTTCTGTTACTACTTTGCGTGCGAGAGTATAACCATTTGAATGAACACCAGAACTTGCAACACCTATTATCACATCTCCCGGAACAATCCTCTCTCCAGTTACAATCCGTTCTCGGTCCTGTACTCCAAGACACGTTCCTGCAAGGTCAAGACCATTAATCATACCCTTCAGTGTTGCGGTTTCTCCTCCAACGATGTTCAGATTTGCAAGTATTGCCCCTTTGTTCAGACCAATTCCTATCTGCATCATCTTATCGATGTTAACATATTCAGCTGCAATGTAATCTACAAATGCAATTGGTTCAATGTTCATCACATACATATCGTTGACATTCATTGCAATGCAGTCAATTCCTATTGTTGTCCAGTCTCCAAGATCATCGGCAACCTGTATCTTTGTCCCAACCCCATCAGTACAGAGTGAGAGGACTTTGGAGCCGAAATCGATCATGCTGGAGAAGTGGCCAACACACCCAAGCATACTATACTCTCCGGTTCGTTTGAAACTCAGTTGATGAATCAGTGCTTTGATACCCTCTGTTTCAAGGTTAATGTCAACACCTGCCTCTTTGTAGGAATATTTTTCAATCATCACTCATCATCCTCCAGATGGTACTCTTCGTGAATTGCCCGTACTGCTCTTATCCCATCGACTTGTTTGACAACAAAGGAAACGTTTGTAGCATTACGTTGACACCTGCTTCCGCTAGTGTTGTGAATATTTCTCCCACAACGCCAGGTTTCCCAGTCATAATGGAACCGCTGACTTTGACGAGGCAGCTGTTCTGTATTAATGATACTGCTTTCACGATTCTTTTGTCTGCATGTGGTTTGCGGATAACAACTGTTCCTGGATATTCTGGGTTGAAAGTGTTTTTAACACGAACGGGTATATTCTTTTGCATTGCTGGAACTAGTGCCCGTGGATGGATTACTTTTGCACCGAAGTAGGACATCTCCATCATCTCAAGGAATGAGATCGATTTTATTACGCGAGCTTCAGGAATGAGTCGTGGATCTGTTGTCATAACACCGTCTACATCGGTCCAGATAAGAATTTCATCGGCATTGATCCCTGCACCTATGATTGTTCCAGAGTAGTCGGATCCACTTCTACCCGAGTGTGGTGATTGTTCCATCTGCTGTACATCCCATATATCCCATGATAACTGGGATCTGTTCTGTGAGGAACATTCCTACTCGTGCATGGATTCGGGCATAGCTTTCAGCAAGTACTGTTGCGCTGTTGTGAACGCCGTTGGTTATAATCCCTGCATCACATCCACTCATGTAGCAGCTTGGAATACCTGCTTGTCGAAGTGCGGCACTAATGATAGGTGCCGATAGCCTCTCTCCGAATGAGATGATATAATCTTTGGATCGTGGTGTGAGTTCACGAAGATTATGTACGGTAAGCAGGATATTGGAAAGTTTTGTGAACTGGGCATCTAAATATTCACTGATTTCTTTCACATAGTTTGGTGCAACTACCTCCAGTACTTTCATGTGCCGACTGCGGATCGATGCGATGAACACATTGAGGGCAACTTTTCGCTTGCAATTGATCACTTCCTCGGCGATTGCGATTAGCTGATCGGTTACACGAGTCATGGCTGAAACTACCACTGCGATTTCGTTTCCTGTATCGTGGGATTCCTTAACAATTCTGATTACATTGGCAATGCATTTTTCATCACCGACGGATGTTCCTCCAAACTTCATTACGAGTCGCATCAGCTTTGCACCTGTAATTAATGACCTGTAATTAATGATGTGTTGTGATATCTGATGAGTGCTGAGAGATGAAATAAATTGTCCATGTTTTGAATGTTGAACCTTTATTCTTGAGTTATTTATGAAAAAAACATAAAACATGAAGTTGAAGATGACATTTCAACATCAATAAAATTCTTTGGAACCAGATTTATTTAGAATTCAATGGTGTTTACATATATTTTGTGATGTTTTTTTTATCGCCGAGATGGAATGTGTTCAATTTTGTTTGATGCTGTCAATGAATGAATTTAAATGAAACTCTCTTATCTTTGATGGGATGACTGTATTAGTCATTACTCCTTTCTCTCTTCGGTTGTGAGAATGTCTTTAATGCTTTGCTCTCATTCTTCTACATCTACCATATATTATTTATTCAAATATGTTTTAGTTGCAAATAGTGTAGTTATTTTTCAGTAAGTAAGTGAGTAAGTAAGTAAGTTAGTTAGTTAGTTAGTTAGTTTTCAAAAAAATATTAACGCTTGACGGATCCTGCATCAGTGAATCCCTGACGTTGTCCTGTTCCAGCAAATTTTGTCATATCTTGAGGTCGCGTTAACATCACAACGGCGTTGATGGCATGTTCGCGTGTTCTCTGTTCCAAAAGCAAGGCAAGTTCTGCATCATCTTTTGCTTCATCCTCGTGGACGAATACTTCGATGATGTGTTTGTTTGTCATTAATTGTGCCATTATAATTCCTTGTGATGCTTCATGGGTACAGATTTTATCCTGTTCTTTTCCCCCTGGCATCCCAAGTACCAAGACTATGTCACAGCTTTCCTCTTCGATGAGTTTTTTTGCGGCGACGGGGAGATCTTTAACTCCTGGAACTGTTACGCGAGTAATGCGAGCACTCGTGTGTTTTTTTAGTTCGTCAATAGCGAATGCTCCCATGTCGGCGCGAGCAAATGTAGTGTCTGCAATGCCGATGTTCATGGTGATACCACCTCTATTGCAACTATTTTTCCAAATGGTTTATTAAACTTTCCTTTTTCCATGGATATCAATTCTGCATTATGTTCTGCAATTCCTGTTCCAGCGAGTGCAAGTATATCGTTTTTTTGTAATGAATAATTGTTTTAATACATGAACTATCTTTTTATAGCAATTCTTGAATTTACAATTTCTGTGGGTAATTTCATGTTTTGTCATCATCCGTTTCTGACAAGCTCTCTTATTGAGACTGGTCCTGCTGTTATGTGATGTACTTTAGTATTCATGGTATCAGGGTTGTTTGTACATATATGTGAAGAGACAATACTTATATTCATGGAAGATGTTGCAGTAATTGCAGGTTCTGTATCAGATCAGGATATTGTCAATAAGGTAGTGACAACTCTTACGCAGTATGCCATTTCATACGATGTGCAGATACTTTCTGCGCACCGTGATGTGGAGAAACTTGATGCTTATGTGAAAGAAAGTGAGGCGAAGGTGTTCATCTGCATTGCAGGGATGTCCGCCGCACTGCCAGGTGTGGTTGCAGCAAGAACTACAAAACCTGTGATAGGTGTGCCAGTGTCTGGAAAACTTCTAGGCGGTCTTGATTCTCTCCTCTCGATATCTCAGATGCCAAAAGGAGTACCTGTTGCGTGTATGGCTGTTGATGGAGGAGAGAATGCGGCACACTTGACGTATCGTATTTTGTCTCTCCTCCATGATTGACGAAATGTACTACTTTTTCAGGAATTATTTTGCTATAGGAAACAAATATTATATCCAACCTCACTTATCTCTCTATTTCTATGAGATTTGCGACCATTTTTGGAGTTTTCATCTCTATTATGGTCCTTGACTCTAAGGTTTCTTATTCTTCTTCATTACTTTAAAACTCAATACTGGTTCTCACGAGGATGTTATATTCAATAGCAATGTTTGGATGGGAGTCGTAGCCCTACCCGGCCTTTCTGTCATAGATAAATCCAATCATTATGATCTTGTTTATTGTAACAAAGACATCCATTTGAAGCTATTTATGATTGTTTTTCATCTTAAAATCATATATTTTCATTGAATATGTTTGTGATACTTTTATAGTATTTATATTTAATATTTAAGAATATAATTTAATTTATAATCGATTATTTCAAGTTATCCTATACTCTCTATTGCAATACTTATTATTGTGTTTATCGTCCGTCTCTTTTTCAGTAGCTGTGAATTTTATTACTTGACTCTCCTGTTTCTTCTCGAAAAATTCCCCTTGTTTTTTACTATTTCCTCTACAGGTTTGCCGAGGTCTCATGCTAAACACTACTCACATCTATGGTAAATATATCTCTCAGTAGGTTCCACTTAAATACCATTTCATCATCTAATCCAATTTCATGGGTGTTAGTTTATTCCTCTTTATTGTCCCGAAGAAAAAAAACTTATTTCATAAAGAGTCTGCAGTGGCAATGACCATAATTTTCTACATCCATTTCTACATTTCGACAGGGACAAATATAGAGCTTGTCAACATTTCGGTTACCACTTATCCGTCTGCAGGGACAATATCTCTTCCCATACATTAGCTTGTTGCGTGCAAGCCCCTCGACAATTGATTCGACAATAATTTTGTTTGGATTCATTACCCATCCTTTTATTTTTGCAAATTTTTCAGAATCAGAATGGATTTTTTGGATCTGCCTGGATATTTCTTCTGTGTGTTGGGATTTTGTCATGAATTCTATTATTTTTTGGAAGAGATATCTGCTTTTGGTTTGAGAACCTGAGGTTGTCTATGATGTTCACTCTATTCTTGCTGCTCCTTTCAAACGTACGTGCATAAAAATATCATTTGTCTCTCTACTGTCTTGCCTCTCTTCTAAATATATTTGAGTACATCTGTCTGAGAATATTTGACGTAATGTCGCTTTAATGCCCATCTTGGAGCAAAAAAATATTTTATTTCAGATGTTTATGATTATTCTGTTTTATTTTGATTGAAGCAATTCTAGCTGCACCAAACATCCACTATGTTCAATTGTCATCTATCTCTGCTATTCTTAATAGAATAAATATTTTTTTCCTTCAAACACGCGTTTTTATCTATTCAGCAGCACCATGTTATAGTATTAGAGTATTAGAGAGAGTTCATGGGTATCGAAAACAAAAGTGACTGTCATGTGCTTGTTATCGGTTCAGGAGGAGCAGGAATTCGCGCTGCGATTGATGCCTCATCTTCAGGGGAGACGATAATCGTATCAAAGACCATCACTGGAAAGGGAGGTTGTACTGTCATGGCAGAAGGGGGGTACAATGCTGTTTTAACATCTACTGATTCTATTTCAATGCATTATGAGGACACAATGAAAGGTGGCGCTTTCCTCAATGATCCTGCACTTGTTGAGGTTCTTGTTCGAGAGGCACCTGACCGCATTCATGATCTATTTGCATGGGGGGCTGTGTTCGATCTCACCAGTGATAACAAAATATCCCAAAGGCCGTTTGGTGGTCAATGCTTTCCTCGCACCTGCTATTCTGGTGATCACACTGGACATGAGATAATAATGACACTTCTCGAAAAACTCCGTTCCTCCTCTGTTGAGATCCTTGATGAACTTCTCATTATTGATCTTTTGAAAGATGGCAATACCATATCGGGCGCCATCACGTGCGATCGTGATGGAGAACTTGGTATCATCACCGCTGATGCTGTCATTCTTGCGACGGGTGGGGCTGGGCAGGTTTATGATATCACTACAAACTCTTCTGCGGGAACAGGTGATGGTTACGCTCTTGGTTATCGTGCAGGTGCTGAACTTATTGATATGGAACAGGTGCAGTTCCACCCTACAGGTGCAGTGTATCCCGATGCCACTCGTGGTCGTTTGATCACAGAAGCCATCCGTGGAGAAGGTGGTCTTCTCTTCAATGGAATGGGTGAGCGATTCATGGAAAAGTATGATCCGATTCATAAGGAGCTGTCCACTCGCGATGTGGTTGCTCGAGCCATTGCCACCGAAGTTCTTGAAGGTCGCGGTACTGTTCATGGTGGTGTATGGCTTGATGTAACTCATCTCTCCAGTGAACAGATTGAAACCCGCCTCCCTGTCATGCTTGAACAGTCTCTCAAATTTGGTACTGACATCAGGACTCAACCGATGGAAGTTGCTCCAACTGCTCACCACTTTATGGGAGGTCTGCGAATTACTCCAGATACTCACACTACTCTGTCTCATCTTTTTGCTGCAGGTGAAGTAACGGGTGGTGTCCACGGTGCGAATCGTCTTGGCGGAAATGCCCTTGCTGAGACACAAGTGTTTGGTTGTCGTGCAGGTCGTGCTGCTGCCATGGTAAAACATTCCTCAATGCATGCTATTGACTTGGTGCAGATTCAATCAGCAGAGGAACGAATTGCACAACTGTACGAGGGTATTTCTTCCCCAGCAGAAATTCGTCATTTAATGAAGCGGATTATGTGGAACAATGTTGGCATCTTTCGTAACAAACTTGATCTTATGGTTGCTGAGCGCGACATTGCAAAACTTCGTTCGGTACCCCTTTGTATATCCTCATCACATGAGATCAGTGATGCGCTCATCACGGAAAATATGTTGCTTGTTGCATCGCTCGTGATTGATGGTGCACTTCTTCGTCGTGAGTCACGTGGCGCTCATACACGAACTGATATTAAAATACCATGGGCGCATAATACATCCCCATTTGCTCATACGTTCTTCTCAAAGGCAAAATCTGGCATTGAAATTCTGGAGGGAAGATTGTGAAAGTACATATTTCACGCTTTGACCCAAAATTGGATAATATCCCACATATTGAGACTTATAATGTCCCCTCTGAACGCGGCGCACGAGTCCTTAACGTTCTGGAAACAATCCATGATTGTATAGATCCAACACTTGGATATCGACACTGCTGCCGTGCTGGACAATGTGGTTCGTGTGCAGTTCGTGTTAATGGTGAGCCGATGCTTGCCTGCATGGAAGAGGCCCATGACGGAGATCTGATTGAGCCGCTAGAACTCCCTCGTATCTTGGATCTCATCACTGACATTGAACCGATTTTGGCACAGGTTTCCTGTTTGAGTCCAGAGGTGGATGAGAATGATACCTGCGTCTGCAATTGTGGGGTGACACACGAAACAATTGAGGAAATCAAACCGCTTCGCGAGTGTATTGAGTGTTATAGTTGCATCTCATCCTGTCCAGCGTTTGCAACATCAGAGTATGCAGGCCCTCTTGCAATGCGACAAGAACAGCGTTTGAATCTTGATCCGCGGGATCGATGTGATCGCATCATGGAAGCGATTTCCAAAGGATTGTTTTCCTGTACTACTTGTCATAAGTGTGTTGAGGTCTGTCCAAAAAAAATTGATATCCCAAGAAAAGCGGTGGAAAAACTTCGATTAGAAGCAGAAAAACGCGGACTCTCACTCTCAGCGCATCGTGCCCTTGCTCGTCTTATTGAGGTAACTGGCCGTTCGGTTGATCAGAAAGAGATACCATTCCTTGAGCGTGTCCCTTCTATCATTGAGTCTGAGGGTGCAGTTCGGGCAACTGTTGGATTCTTCGTTGGATGCATGTTTAATAATCGCGTCATCCAGCCTGCACTGGATGCACTGGAGGTTCTCCGTCAAAATGGTATTTGCATTATTATTCCTAAGGATCAGGTCTGCTGTGGTTCCCCACTGATCCGTACTGGCCATATCGATTTAGTTCCAAAGCTCATGGAGCGCAATATTACGGAGTTCATGAATGCAGGTGTCGATACGGTTCTCACGTTGTGTGCTGGCTGTGGTTCTACTCTCAAAAATGACTATAATACTCCCTTTAGAGTCGCTGATATTACAGAATATCTATGTGAGATCGGATTTGTTCAACCCACAAAGGTTTCTGGTACTTATACCTATCATGATCCCTGCCATCTTCTCCGAGGGCAAGGTATCAGTGAGCAACCGCGTGAACTATTGCGTAGTGTAGTGGAAACATTTGTGGATCTTCCTGCACGTTGTTGCGGTGCTGGAGGTGGTGTTAAGTCCGCTTGTCCCCATGAAGCTGCAAGCATTGGTGCAACCCGTGCCGAAATGGTGATAACTACTGGAGCTGATTTTATCGTGACAGTCTGCCCATTTTGTGAATTCCATTTACATCAGGTGACTGGGTTACCAGTGAAAAACATTGCAACATTGCTGCTTGAAGGGTATCGGAAATAATTTTGTATGCTGTTATGTGTGACTCATCATCTTTCCCTGCTCTACTATATTATAGAGGATATTTGTCGTATGCGATGCAAACTTTTTTGCGAATCTTTATTGATGATGTTCTCCGAAAATTGTTTAACTCATTCACTTGATTGTTATTAATTTTATCTTTTCTTCAATAAATTTTTCAAAAAAATGTAATCTATTCTATTGAATATCAGTTATTTTTATGAAAATTATGGATAAATCTGAGTTTCATATTTTTAAATATCTTATGTCTCATTGCGTTTGAAAACACTTACCATGTACTTTTTCTCTACAGAAAAAAGTATTCTTTTGGTTACGTTCTAACCGTCCACTGTATACATTATCATAAATGACTAACTTGATGAATCGTTTCTAGGGATTTAAAAACGATATAAGATGGGTTTTAATGCTCAGTAAATGGTACTGAAAATGTTGAATTTTGTTTTTTTAAACAAAAATATATCCTTGTGAGGATCTCTAATAACATTAGGTTATTGAGTCTCCGTTACTCTTTCATATAGATTTTAGAGATGCTTGTGATATGATATATTTTCTATTTTTTTTGAATATCTTTCCAAATTATAATTGTTATAAAATAACTTTACCTCTTGGATTTTTTATTTCTCTATTTTTTAGCTGGTACTTGTTTCTCGTCATTTATTTTCTGGTTGTGTCAACGTCTGAATACATGGTATTTTTGCCATGTACCTTTGTGTTCATTTCAAAAGGTTGTTATGCGTGACGTCGGTCCGGTTCCTCATTGAGTATTTTTCCTGCGGTTTGAGAGATATAGATGAGGCGAATTAAGTACTACCGCACAATTCCTATGTAGGGGAGATTACGGTACTTTTGGTCCAAATCAAGACCGTAACCGACGACGAAATCGTTTCCAATGTTAAATCCGATATAATCTCCATTAATTGGCACAATGTGTTTTTCACATTTGTCAAGGAGTGAACAAACAGCAAGAGATGCTGGGTTGTGTGTTTGTATAAGATCTTTGATGGTGGAAAGAGTTCTTCCTGTGTCAATGATGTCTTCTATAATAAGCACATGTTTTCCATTGATTACACTGTCCTGAACATCCAATTTCATAGTAATGACGCCAGTTGAAGATGTGCCTTCATAGCTTGCTACCTGAATATATTCCATGAAAACTGGGACTGTAAGGTGTTTGGCAAGCTCGCATGAAAAGAAGCAGGCACCTTTGAGAGATGTAAGGAGTGTTACAGATTTTCCTGCATAGTCATCATTGATTTGTTTTGCAAGTTCTCTGATACGTGCGTTGATTCTCTCTCCAGATATCAACACATCAATCGTGTCTTCCATAAACTCTAATATTTATAGAACAGAAATCCTCATAATCTTATCGACGTTGTTATTGTAGTCCTCAATGCCGTGTTTGATTCTGGAAATAAAAAAATATATCTGTTGTTTTATCAATCTTTTTTTTTATTTTCTTGTCATTTTCAAGGATAACATCTGTTAATTCTCATCTCGTGGATATTATGGGATATTTTAATATCATAACATTACTCATCAATCCCCCTATTCGTGATGTCTGTAAACTTTCTCTCTTTTTTTATCACATTTCTGTTTGTAATACGCCATTTGACTAGATTATTTGGAGAGATATTTTTTGAATAAAAAATGTCGTTGCAGAGTTGGATTACTTTATTTATTTCTTTTTTCTTGAAAATTTTTGTTTTTTTTCCTGAGTCACTTGTAGTATAATTATAAAAGATAGGTGGTCATTTTTCAGTATGTATTCATAAACACAAACTCTCAATGTTTTATATTATCACTGGTGAGTCCTTTAACTTACCAAATAAATCTATTGTACTTTTATCTTTTTTTGTGATTTCACATACCTTGTTTATACGTCCTCAAATATTTTCTTCTCAAATATAAAAAATAAATTTTATTTATTCAGTGTGGTAATGCGCCAGTGGCTCGATTGTAATCTTATTTGATTTCATTGATTCGATTGCCTGAACCGCCGCTTCTGCACCAAAAATGGTTGTGATGTATGGGATACTGTAGTCGATCGTTGCTCTCATAATCTGGAAGTGATCTACTCGTGCATTTTTTCCACCTGGTGTGTTAATTATCAGATCAATATCTGCTCCCCGAATCATATCAATGATGTTCGGAGAACCTTCCTGTACCTTTCTAACTAGATTCATTTTGATATTATGCAACTCTAGGAACTTCACTGTTCCTTCTGTTCCATAGAGGTTAAAGCCAAGTGATGAAAGTTTCCGCGCAATTGGGAGAATAGCTTCTTTTTGCTCGTCTGTTATAGAGATGAAAACATTCCCATCAAGTGGAAGTTTGTTGTCTGCTGCCTGACTTGCCTTGTAGAAGGCGCGACCGAAATCATAATCAATCCCAATCACCTCACCGGTAGACTTCATTTCAGGGCCAAGAATTGGGTCCACACCAGGCAATCGTGAAAATGGAAGTAAAACCTCTTTTACAGCAACATGCTTGATTTCTTTCTCTTGATATTTCATATCAGCAAGTTTCATCCCTATCATAACCTTTGCTGCAATTTTTGCCAATGGCAGGCCTGTTGCTTTGGACACAAACGGAACAGTTCTACTTGCACGTGGGTTCGCTTCAAGGACATATACGGTATCATTGTGAATGGCATATTGAATATTGATAAGACCAATAATTCCGAGTGAGAGAGCAATTTTCCGTGTGTAATCCTTTATAGTTGATATCTGTTCCTGTGTTAGGGTTTGTGTTGGAATCACACATGCAGAATCTCCTGAGTGAACGCCCGCTTCTTCGATGTGTTCCATTATCCCTCCAATAAGAACATCAACTCCATCTGAGACCGCATCGACATCTAATTCGGTTGCATTATCTAGGTACCGATCGATTAACACTGGATGAGTCTTGGAAACACGTACTGCTTCTTTTATATATGTCTGTAACTCAAGCTCGTCGTGTACCAGCTCCATTGCGCGTCCTCCGAGCACGTAACTTGGTCGAACAAGAACTGGATATCCGATTTTATTTGCAATCTCGTAGGCCTCCTTCTCAGAGTATGCAGATCCGTTTGCAGGAGATGGGATATTGTCCTTTTTTAGAAGAGCACTGAATCTTTTTCTGTCCTCGGCCACGTCCATATTGTCTGGACTAGTCCCCAACACTTTTGTCTTGAGGCCGCAGAGTTTTATCTCCTCCTGGATTGGAATAGCAAGATTTACGGCATTTTGTCCACCGAATTGTACCATAACCCCATCATAATCTCCTTTGCAGAGAATGTTTACAATATCTTCCAGTTGCATTGGTTCGAAGTAGAGTCGATCAGAGGTGTCAAAATCGGTGGAAACTGTCTCTGGGTTATTGTTTAAGATGTGAACTTCGATTCCTTCTTCACGCAGAGATCTGACTGCATGGACTGTACAGTAGTCGAATTCAATTCCTTGCCCAATACGAATTGCGCCAGAACCAAGGATAAGTATTTTTTTGTTTTTTGTCTCCTTAAGTTCGCATTCATGTTCCCAGGTAGAATAATAGTATGGCGTCTTTGCCTGGTACTCTGCAGCGCAGGTATCCACCATCTTGTAAGTTGGGAGACCTACGAGTTGTTTTATCTTGTAGATATTCCAACCTGTGAGTTCCTGGATCTCTGCGTTGGAGAAACCAAACTTCTTTGCATTCTTAATAAGTTCCTCTGTTGGATGCTCACGAAGTTCATGTTCGATGTTCACGACATGCTGTATTTTCTCCAAGAAGAATGGTTCTATTTGTGTATGTGCATAGACGTCATTAATTGTCATACCCAGGCGAAATGCATCGAACAGTGTTGAGAATCTCTCATCAGTTGGCCGTGAGAGGATCATTTTGATCTTATTTATGTCTGTATGGTGGTAAATATCGGTATCAAGGGAACGGAGTGCCTTTTTAAACCCTTCTTCAACAGTTCTTCCAATTGCCATGACCTCTCCAGTGGACTTCATTGCGGTGGTCAGTGTCCGATCGGCTGTCTTGAACTTGTCAAATGGCCAACGGGAAACCTTAACAACGATATAGTCAACTGCAGGTTCAAAACATGCAGTGGTTGTTCCTGTAACTGTGTTCGTGATCTCATCAAGTCGCAGGCCAATGGCAACCTTTGCCGCAACTCGAGCAATTGGATATCCTGTTGCCTTGGAGGCAAGGGCTGAGGATCTGGAAACCCGAGGATTAACTTCAATGACTCTATATTCGCCATTGTTGAATGCGAACTGGATGTTACATCCTCCCTGTACGTTAAGTGCCCGAATAATTTTTATGGCGGCACGTCTCAAGATACTAAATTGGTCCGCAGTGAGGGTGAGGATCGGTGCGACAACGACAGATTCTCCCGTGTGGATTCCCATGGGATCAACGTTTTCCATACCACAGATGATAATACAGGTGTCTGCAGCATCTCGCATGACTTCGAACTCGATTTCATTCCATCCTTTGACCGACTCCTCGATCAGAACCTGATGAACACGTGACGTGGTGAGACCGTGTTCTACAATCTTTTTGAGTTCGTCTTTAGTTGTTGCAACACCTCCCCCGTTGCCTCCAAGGGTGTAAGCCGGGCGAATAATTGCAGGGAGTCCAACGGTTTCGTAGGCTTCTTCCAGTTGCTCTATCTTGGTGAGGATGAAACTCTTTGGGACTGGCTCCCCGATTTCTAACATGAGATTTTTAAACAGTTCACGATCTTCTCCATGATAGATTGCTTCAAGTGGGGTTCCTAAGATCTGAATGCCATCAAGTGCCCCCATCTCGTACAGTTCTGCAGTGAGGTTCAAACCAGTCTGACCGCTCATACCTGAGAGGATTCCATCTGGTTTTTCTTTTTTGATGATCTCGGCGATGATTTCAGCCTTTAACGGTTCAACATAGACTTTATTTGCGGTTTCTGGATCAGTCTGAATGGTCGCCGGGTTGGAGTTCACAAGAACTACTTCAATTCCTTCTTCGCGAATGGCTTTACATGCCTGAGTTCCTGCATAGTCAAACTCTGCTGCTTGGCCGATCTGGATTGGCCCAGATCCGATTAGGAGGACTTTTTTGAGTGTTGGATTTTTAGGCATCGGGGATCCCTCTGTACATGATGTCGTAAATTGGTTTTTCTGCACCGTCATAAATTGCGTCATGTTCTGGATGGAACTGCACGCAGTAAATGCTGAGATCGTTGTTTATAAATCCTTCTATGGTCTGATCATTTACGTTGATGCAGGATATTTCGCATCCTTCAGGGAGGCTATCACTGGCTACCGTGTACCCATGGCTTTGGTAAGTGATGGATACAGATCCATCAGAGAATCTGACGGGATGGTTTGCTCCGCGATGACCAAGTCTAAGTTTTTCGATCTTTCCTCCGAGTGCTACAGCAATTATTTCGGATCCCATACAAACCCCATGAACTGGAATGATCCCAAGCATATTTTTTACGGTTTCAATGGCATTCGGTGCAGAAAATGGGTATCCTGGACCATTGGTGATGAAGAGTGCTTGTGGATTCTCCGCGAGAATTACATCAGCTGTCGTTCCATATGGATAAACATAAAGGTCTGCGCCACGTTTTCCCAAGCTCTGTATAATTGATTTTTTACATCCTAGATCTAGCACTGCGATCTTTTTTCCAGGGCCATGGATATGATAGGCATTTTCACAGGTTACATCTGGGATAAGTTCTCGTGTTTCTTGCACAGGAGCATTCTGAGCGATGCGAACTGCTTCCTGTCCATCATCAGACCCAGTGATAAGTGCTGCACGCATAACACCGTGTTCTCGAAGTTTTATTGTAAGCATACGAGTATCAATTCCTTCGATTCCGATGAGTCCGTTTTCTTCGAAGTACTGACCGAGTGTTGGTCTTTGTTTTGGGCATTCGCAAAGTTCATGAACAATGATACCAGCTGCGTGTACTCTGTTACTCTGTAGCTGTTCAATGTTTGCGCCATAGTTTCCAATGAGTGGATATCCAAACATTAATATTTGTCCGGCCACACCTGGATCACTGATGGCTTCTATATATCCATTGGATATGAGGGTAACTACAAGTTCTCCTGTTGTTGTGCCTTCAACGCCAAAACCACTACTGATAAAAGTAGTTCCATCTTCAAGTCCTAAGACCGCTTTCATATTTTAAATCCTGTTTATTTCGGCTATATTGTATTATAATGATTATTTATTTTATATATATATGTAATTAAACAACTATTGTTTTTTCTTACAATTCTCTATTGTTTCACACTAATATATTTTCATGATAGTTATTTTGTTTGCCGGATATCGCATCTAATTTCAATAATAATAATTATATATGAATTTGAACCCAATTGGTTGGGTAATGATAATCAATGTTATTTTGTTTTTTCTGTGTGCTGTAATGAATTTTGTTGAATTATTCATTTCTTGATAATTTTGGTCTTGATGGGACTATTCAGCTTCATATATGAGTAAAGCCTATTTTTAGAATCGATATGTCTCGAACGATTACGTTTTCCAGAAATGTGTT
The DNA here is from genome assembly GCA_029986255.1 of Methanocorpusculum sp. Taxonomy (GTDB): domain Archaea; phylum Halobacteriota; class Methanomicrobia; order Methanomicrobiales; family Methanocorpusculaceae; genus Methanocorpusculum. The sequence continues at coordinate 16,552 of DALTYD010000021.1, forward strand.
TCTCCCACTGACCAATGTGTGTGCGAACGCCTGTGGCTACTGTTCTTTTAAGGGCCCTGTTGTTGATGGTTGTGTGATGCCTGAATCAGAGGTTATGTCTCTACTTTACCGCGGTTCTGCGTTTGGATGTACTGAAGCGTTGTTCACGTTTGGTGAGTGTCCTGAGAAAGTTCCGGGATTTCTGAGATATATTGAGGCTATTGGCTATTCTGATATTCTTTCTTATTGTGAAGCGATGAGCCGTGTGGCAATTGATCTCGGTATGTTGCCGCACACAAACGCTGGCATTTTATCGTATGATGAGCTGGCACGACTCCGCCATGTTAACGTGAGTATGGGGCTAATGTTAGAAACGACTGCTATTCTTCCTGCGCATTGTCGCAGTCCTGGAAAAGATCCTTCTGTTCGATTAGAGATGATTGCTGATGCTGGAAAATTGCATATTCCATTTACAACAGGACTTTTACTTGGTATAGGAGAGACTTCTGATGACCGTGAGAGTTCGCTCGCAGAGATTCGAGATCTACATAAACGTTATGGCCACATTCAGGAGGTCATCATTCAGAATTTCTGTCCGAAAAATGGGACGGAGATGGCTGGTGTTCCTGGTGCATCTCTGGAGGTTATTTGCGAAGCACTCCAACTTGCGGTTGAAATTCTTCCAAAAGATGTTTCTATCCAAATTCCTCCAAATCTTTCGAATGTAGGAAGCCTGCTTCATCTAGGGGTAACTGATATTGGAGGAATATCTCCTGTGACTATAGATTACATCAATCCTGAACATCCCTGGCCATCTCTCGATGTTTTGAATGAGATCACTGGATACAAACTCCAGGAGCGTTTGTGCGTCTACCCACAATACTGCAATGCAAAATGGATATCCCCAGAACTTCTGCCTTTGGTGGAGCGATTGATGAAACGGGTGTATGGATAATATGGATAAGTGAAACTTACATCAAAAGTGTCTATTTTTGCTTCCTCGGTTTCAACGGACAAGTA
>DALTYD010000049.1 GCA_029986255.1 Methanocorpusculum sp.
ATTTTATTATGAATGTGTAATTTATACTTGACAAAGGTCACTTCATAACAGAAAGAGAGGAAACAAAAATGAGCAATGTGAAACTGAAAGACTACGAAGAAATCTTGCAAGCTGCACAGTTATACATTGATGGCTGTGCAAAGGGCGACGGAGAGATGATGAAACCTACATTTCATGAGAGTGCCACTATCAACGGAGCTCCAATCCAGACTCTGTTTGACAGTGTTACGCAGGCTGGTCCTACTGATTCCAAAGCCCGTGTCGATGTGCTAGACGTGGTAAACGATGTGGCGGTCATCCGTATTACATTGGAAAACTACTTCGGGGCTGACTATGTGGATTTCCATGCCATGAAGAAGGATGTAAACGGCTGGAAGGTCATGGCGAAGATTTTTACTGAGGTGTGAGTCATGCTTAATTGGATTCGCAGTCCGATGACCTGATTGATGTTGGCAGAATTAAAAAATAATAAGTGAGACGGCCTTCCTTTTCCTTTTTGGGGAAAAGAGAAGATCGTTTCGCTTAAAGCGTTTAACAATTAAGTGTTTTATGTTTATCATCTATATTTTCGTGTCGGGATTTCCTCGAACAAGTTATGAATAATCTTAACTTCTTGTATTTTCTAGCCGTTCACCTTCTTGACCATGCTAATCACAGGATTCCTTGATCAAAGTGTAGACTCTACTTTTATCCATAGCATCAGTTCGATTCTGCATTACCACTAGGTCATTTAGATGCTTTTGGTTGCTTTCTTGCTCATAGTGTTCTCCTTCTATGAACAGGGACACGATACCATTACCATGTCTCTGAATAAACCGTTTTATACAACTTTTTCTGCTATTTCCTGTTGCTGATGCCAGATCGGCAAGATACGTCCGGAGTTTTTACGACAGAAGCAGGGTATTGTACTGACTGTCCAGGACGGTGTTTTTGCAAGTGCGTCTTGGGCACCCAGCTCCACCTTCCAATGGAGCGGCTTTCCTCCGGCAGTTTCAAGTTTGATATGTAATAGTCCCCGATCAGAACATAGTCCAGACCGTTGCTGTCATTATGGATACGCTTCATCAATGTTTCCAAATCGATATCCTGTATTCGGTTTTGTACAAATCCAGTTGATCGAGTCTCTGTCCATATGTTATTCAATGCAACTGAACTTGTCACTATGAATGATGACATACCAAAGAAATTATGGGAAAAAATCATAAATGATTTGACAATTGTGGGAAAAAACAGTACTATGTTAGATAAGTAAATAAAAGTGATTAGAGGAAGCAATGCATCAGAGTATGATTTAGAGTTGGCAGACTGTGAAGAATCAGAAAGGTAATCATTGCCGAAAGATGAATATTGGCGGATATTGATCTTGGGGTTATGGGAAATACTTATAACACTCCTTCATGTAAGTGAAGAGGCGCTATTGATATGATAGATAAGTCGTGTTAATAGCACGGCTTTTATTTATGAGTAAAAGAGAGGGGTTAGAGTAATGAGAAAATTAGGAAAAATTTTAGTCGCATTTGCGATGGTAGCAACCCTTGCTGGATGTGGCAATAGTAGTGATACTGCTGAAAAAACAGAGTTTGTAGTCGGAATGGAATGTGGATATGCTCCATTTAACTGGCAAACTAGTACAGCAAGTGATACAACAGTGTCTTTAGGTAATGCTGGTTATGCTGATGGTTATGATGTGCAAATTGCTAAACTGATTGCTGATGAGCTTGGTTTAGAGTTAACAATTAAGAAGATTTCTTGGGATGGTTTACTTGTAGCGTTAGAAGCAGGTGAAATTGATGCCATCATTGCTGGTATGACAGCCAATGAAGAAAGAGAAGAAGGGGCAGATTTCACTACACCATATTATGATAGTGAAGGTATGATCATGATTGTCCGTAAAGATAGTGAAGAAGCAGGATATACAGATATTCAACAATTTAGTGGAAAGAATGTTGTTGGTCAAAAAGGAACTAATTATGATGATGTTATTGATCAAATCGAAGGAGTTAACCATGTAACGCCAAAAGCAACTTATCCTGAAATGGTTGTGGCTTTACAACAAGGTGATGTTGATGGAATTACTGCAGAGATGGCTGTTGCTGAGGGTGTTGTTTCAGCAAATCCAGATTTGACAGTTGTTCAATTTGATGAAGGAAAAGGATTTGAAGCTGATACAACTGTTTCTATTGGATTAAAAGAAGGAACAAGAGATACAGAGTTCTTTAATAATGTGCAAGCTGCTTTAGATAAGATTAGTGATGAACAAAGAAAACAATTGATGACTGATGCTGTTTCAAGACAACCTTCTGAGGAATAAGTATGAGAATTGATTTTGTAAGAGCATGGACTATTTTTGTTAAGAATATACCTTTATTTAAATATGGTATTGAGATTACATTATTGTTTGCAATTGTTGGAACATTGATTGGTTTTCTTGTTGGACTTTTAGTGGGTGGTATTCGTGCCATTGGAATCAGCGAATATGATCAGCCTATTATTCGCTTTTTGAAAAGAGTAGGAAGATTGATTACTGGATTTTATATTTGGGTGTTTAGAGGAACACCGATGATGGTTCAAGCGATGTTCTTGTTTTACTTGTTGAAACCAGTATTAGGATGGACAAGCTTATCAGCTGGATTGTTTATTATTTCGATTAATACAGG
>DALTYD010000004.1 GCA_029986255.1 Methanocorpusculum sp.
AAAATACAAAAATCCAGAAAAAAATTAGTATAAATATTCTTTTATACACACACGCATATAATTATCTCAATAAAAATGAGCAAAACAAAAATCATTGCAAGATGAATTAGAACACTCACCTAAGAAATGACAAGTTAAAATAAAAAAGAAAAAGTTACTAAAAAACAAGCAATAAACTCACCATAATCCTCACAAATGATGAATCAAATCCTACCATGTTCTACATCGCAGACAAAATCTCCATTAATACACATTCTATGATGAGCGTATTTCAAAAATTTACAGACAAGATAACTGCCCATTTCAGCTCTCTATAACCTCATTTGAGAGTAAACGGAGAGAGATACTCATGCCAAAACAGATCAAAGATCCAGTACACGGATACATAGAAGTCCCTGAAGAACTTCTACCACTGGTAGATTCACCAGTATTTCAACGCCTTCACCACATCAGACAACTGGGTTTTGCATATTTAGTGTATCCTGGAGCTAACCACACCAGATTTGAACATTCTCTTGGGGCGATGCATCTCGCATCTCTCTTGTGCAAACACCTCGATTTCGGAAAAGCAGAGATGCAAACAATCTGCTGTGCAGCACTTCTGCATGACATCGGACATGGTCCATACTCACATGCAAGCGAACGATTGATGCAAAGATATACTAAGTATTCACATGATGACATCCATGAGCAACTGAATCAATCTGAATTTGTAGCGCATCTAGAAAAAATCTCTGTGAACCCTAACGAGGTTGCAGCCCTTATCTCCGGGAACCATCGATATTCCGAGATCATACATGGAGATCTTGATGTAGACAGAATGGACTATTTATTACGAGACGCCCATTATACAGGAGTACCATATGGGAATTTTGATGCCGAACGACTAACAAAATCTCTTGAAATTGATGCAGATACTCTTGTCCTCAACGAATCGGGTATCTCATCCGCAGAATCTCTGCTAATTGCACGAACACTCATGGGACCATCCGTCTATTATCACCACGCTTGCCGAATTGCAGAGGAAATGTTTTTGCTTGCATGCCACAAACATTTCGGTGAGGACATTGAGGCAATCCGAAAATTTCTTACCATGGATGATACAACAGCAACCTCTATTTTGCTAAACTCATCAGAACAAATTACCCGCGATTTGATGACACGTATCCGTACACGAAAGCTCTATAAGCGAGCAATATATGCTGGGCGAGAATTCATAGACCACGAACATCTACCAAAAACACAGAACGGAATTGAACGCCTTCGTACAGCAATCGCAGAGACAGCAGGAGTAGAATCAGACAAGATCATTCTCGACATTCCACCAATTAGAAAAGAAATGAGGATAAAAGTGAAAGTGCGCAACCAACACGAACTCGTTCCATTTGAGGAGATCGTTCCAATGATTACTATGATGAATACAACCCGTCAAGGACAGTGGAGACTTGGAGTGTACACACCGGCTAACCTACGCAAGAAGGTCAGCGATGCCGCGCGAGAAGTTCTCGCATTACGAAATACAACAAAACAACATAAACTCATAGATATAATATAAGATAGATGAAACGGATCGTTGTCGGAATCACGGGAGCTTCTGGGATGCTGTACGCAAAACGGCTAATTGAAGCTCTCACTAAAATTGACAGCATCGAGGTGTATCTGATAATCTCCGAAACTGCAAAGAACATCGCACACCTAGAAGAGATAGATCTTTCCGGTTATTCAGTACATTATGAGGAAAATTGCGATCTCTCGGCAGAAATTGCAAGTGGATCGTTTTTGTTTGATGCCATGATAATCATTCCTTGCAGCATGAAGAGTCTTGCCGCAATTGCAAACGGATACTCATCAACTTTGATATCACGAACAGCCGATGTAGCGCTCAAAGAACGACGAAAACTGATAATCGTACCACGAGAGACTCCATACTCTCGCGTGCATCTAATAAATATGCTTTCTGCCCATGATGCGGGAGTAGTTATCATGCCTGCCTCTCCTCCGATGTACACACACCCAAAGACAATTGTCGATCTCGCAGACCAGATCGTCTCACGCGTACTGGATCATTGTGACATATCCCACACCATTGGGACTCGGTGGAAAGAATGAGAGAATTTATCAAACGAATGATTAACGAGGGACTTGTGGAGGAGATCCATGAACCAGTATCATCAATATATGAAGCTCCAAAACGAGCATTTTTTAGCAAAAAAATGCTTTATTTCCACAATTGTAACGGACATAGATGTGTGATGAACACAATCGTTGACCGCAAAAGTCTCTCAGTTGCACTAGGAATATCTCAGGATACACTCGTCAGAACTCTCGCTGCATGCACATACTCAGGAAAGACCCATAACGCAGGAAAACTTTCGTTTGGTCCAGTAAAACTCTCAAAACTGCCAATCATGAAGCATTTTCCAAAAGATGCAGGCTGCTATCTGACCTCCGGTATTCTATTTTCCGCATGGAACGGAGTGGAAAATGCATCAATTCATCGTATGGGAGTTCTCGACGATAAACATTTAGTAGGACGAATCGTAGAAGGCCGTCATACTTACAAGTTACTGCAGCAAGTGAAAGCAGTGGGAGAGAAATTGCCAGTTGCAATCGTTATTGGTGCACATCCTGCAGTGATATTTTCTGCATGTACTCGAGTTCCTGAAGGAAAGGAAATGGTATACGCAGCTGAAATCCTCAATAAAGATCTTGCCCTCTATGAGTGCCCAAATGGCATCCGTGTTCCAGATGCAGAGATTGTACTCTATGGTTATATGACCACAAAACTTCATGAAGAAGGACCATTCGTTGACATCAGCGGAACGTATGATCCAGTTCGAATGCAACCAGTAATTGAATTGGAAGGGATGGCTTGCAAACAAAATTTCATATATCATGGAATTGTCCCTGCAGGAGCCGAACACAAAATGCTGATGGGTGCACCATACGAACCAAGGATTTTTCAGACAGCAACAAACGTAACAAATGTCCGTGATGTCTATCTCACACAGGGCGGTGCAGGATATTTCCATGCAGTGATACAGGTAAAAAAGATGACCAATGGGGATGGAAAGAATGCAATCATGGCTGCATTTGCAGCGCACACCTCGCTTAAACATGTTGTAGTTGTAGACGAAGACATCAACATTTATGATCCAAACGATGTAGAGTTTGCTATTGCAACTCGTGTTAGGGCAGATCGAGATGTGATGATCATCCCCGGTGTTCGCGGATCATCACTCGATCCATGCCGAATTGATGATGGGATAAACGTGAAGATGGGAATCGATGCAACCATGCAGATTGGGCACGAGAATGAATTTATCCGGGCTAATTGGAATGAATAAAAGTAAGGAATGACTATGGAACTAGATAAGTACGATCAGGCGTTGTTAGATGGAGAATACGGAGAGAGTCGTCAGAAAATGATGGAAATTTTGCTGGCACTTGGAAAAATTTATGATGCTGAACGATTTATTCCGATAAAGAGCGTGCAAGTATCCGGTGCATCGTTCAAAACAATTGGCGAGTCCGGTCTTGAGTGGTTATCAAACATCGACACAAAAGTGGTGGTACCAACATTCCTTAATCCCATTGGCATGCCAAGGAATGGCTGGGAGAGACTTGATATTCCATTGGATTTTGCAAAAAAACAGTTGCAAGTAAACGAGGCATACGTACGAATTGGTATTCGACCAACCTGTACATGCACCCCATACTACTTTAGCATAGTAGAGCGGGGAGATCACCTTGCATGGTCAGAGAGTTCGGCAGTTAGCTATGTAAACTCAGTGCTAGGTGCGCGGACAAATCGCGAGGGTGGACCATCAGCCATTGCAGCAGCATTGACTGGAAAGACACCAGAATATGGTCTGCATATTGTAAAAAATCGTCTACCACAAATCGAATTCCGACTGGATAAACCAGACACAACAAAAAAATGGACAAATGCCGAGTACGGAGCACTGGGAATGATCGCAGGAGCAACTGCTGGTAACCGTATCCCACTGTTTATGGATCTACGACCAAATCGAGACATGCTAAAAAGTCTCGGGGCAGCAATGGCCGCTTCAGGTGCAGTTGCACTATATCATGTAAATGGCATTACACCAGAGACACGATTCCCATTCTTCAAAAAACATATTCTCGAGGATGAGCGCGAGGTAGTAACAATTGCAGTATCAGATGTGCAAGACGTGTTCAAAGAAACAGAGGTCTCTGCAGTTGCAATTGGCTGCCCACATCTCTCACGAGAGGAAGTGGCCCAAGTTGCAGAACTCCTTTACAGAAAAAAGACGGTAATACCATTTTATGTATTTATCGCCGAGGAGTTAACTAACTCATGTTCGAAGGAACTTGCAGTAATTACAAAATCCGGTGCAAAGGTAGTGCCAGATACCTGTATGGTGGTCTCACCTCTATTGGATCATAAAGGAGCCGTCATGACTAGCTCAGGAAAGGCGTATTCGTATCTTCCGAGCATGTGCGGGGTTACTCCAAGACTGGGGACACTTGAAGAGTGTGTTCGAGTTGGATGTGGTGAATAAATGAATTTTCTTGAAAAAATATCTCCATTTGAGCGCCGTGATCTCACATTTTCCTGGTTTTGCCTAGCAATTGCATTTATGCTCGGTAGTTCAGATGGTCTAATGCAGATCATAGGAACTAACAGAATTTCGATAAATATTCTTGTGACGACATTTATTGTGGCGATGGTAACGGTAGGACTCTCGTTCGTATTGCATGAACTTGCACATAAATTTGTGGCAATTCAATATGGTTATTGGGCAGAATTTCGTAAAAATACCCAAATGCTATTGATTGCAATCGCAATTGCAGTCATTACAGGTATCGTATTTGCGGCACCAGGTGCAACACTGATCAATACCGCTGGACGTGAGATGACAAAGAAGGAAAATGGGATAATCTCTCTTGCTGGTCCTCTAACAAATCTTATCCTTGCAATTCCATTCTCTGCATGCCTGATTATAAGTATTCTAGTTGAGAGTGCACTGAATAATCTGTTCACAGCCCAGGGATTCTTGTTTTACATAGGTATGGTTGGTTTCCAGGTGAATGCAATGCTCGCATTCTTCAACATGCTACCCTTCGGTCCTCTAGATGGCAGAAAGATCCTTCACTGGAATGCAGTAGCATTTACAATCATGATTACGATATCGCTTATAATTCTCTACGTCTCACTGCAACCAGAAATGCTCATTTCTCTTCTTTTCTGAGAAGTATCAGTTATATTGACCTTTTTTTTGTTAAAAAAAAGAACAGCAACATATAGATTTTTAATTAAAATAAAAAGAAATATAATGAATATAAGTAATACGTCTATAAATAAATGGATAGAGATATCTTTGGGAAACAGCTAATCCAGAATTGTACATATCCAAACCTATTTTATGTTTCTGTCCGAATGTTGTAGAGATGCATCTTCCAAAACTTCTCCCAACTACAGTTGTTGGATCTTTTCCATGTGTGAAAGGAACGGGGCTATCCGTACTTATTGACCCATACAAAAAAGCAGTACAGTTTGCAGTGGCAGAACAACTCCGAGCAGGTATTGACATTATCTCCGATGGACAAGTGCGAGCCGATATGGTACAGATATTTACTTCAAAACTTCCTGGAATCAGAGGAAACACTGTTATTGGGAAAATAAGTTCCCCAGAAAAACCAATTACAGTCGCAGATACCCAATATGCCTTAACACAGACAAAGTATGTAAAAGGTATTTTGACTGGACCCTGCACTCTCGCATATGCACTTAAGATCGAAACACCAATCTATCGCAATCGAAATGAACTGATACTTGATCTTGCAACAGCTCTTCACTCAGAGGCGAAATATCTCGCAGAAAACGGTACATACATGATTCAAGTAGATGAACCGATCCTCTCAACTGAGGTCATGGATATTAAAATTGCAAAAGAAGCGCTCAAGATTATCTTCAAAGATATTTCAACACCCTCATGTATTCACACATGTGGAAAATTAAGTACAATATCATTTGAATGGACGCAGCTACCAGTAGATGTAATTGATTTCGAGTACACAGTAAATCCAGATAATCTCTCCTACATTTCGCGCCATGATTTAAGAAACAAAATAATTGGCTGTGGTTGTGTAAACAGTTCGGATACTAAGGTAGAGTCTGTTGAAGAAATCGAAAAACGGATCCGAACGTGTGTAGAAGTATTCGGCGCAGAAAATGTTTTGATCGATCCCGACTGTGGCCTCCGGATGCTCACAGCAGAGGTTGCATTCGCAAAGCTTTTAAATATGTGTAGCGCAGTGAAAAATGTTAGAAATGAACTATGAACAATATAATTGACACTAAATATATACAAATTAAAAAATAAATTAATACAAACACTTCAAGCTAAAATTTTGAAAAAGAAACAAAAAATATGAAAATTAATCGCTTTCATATCATCAGAAAACAATGAAACATTATTTTATTATATCGCTAACAGTATTATAAAAAATTCGAGAAAATTTAAGTACAAAGAGATTAAAGTGAAAATTGGGAGATTTAGCACAGCATTACAATTTCCTCCACATACAGAAACTAGAAGGGTGACCATAGCTCTTACATTCTCAGGATTTCCTTTGAACAAGGTATCTAGAAATCATTGAAAAATGGGTAAATACACGAATCTCACTCATGTAAACATGCATATATATTTGTAAATTTTCTACTAAATCTGGAACAAGCTCATTTTGTAATGCTAACCATAATTCGTCGATTATTCCTATGCAAGTATTATCATTGAGTAAATCTTATACAAAAAATTTTACTCTTTTCTCATGTAAAGCGTCGAAACAAGAGGATATGAACAATCATCTTCCATTAAAAACAGATTTCACCAAAAATAGGAAAGAAAGAGAGGAACTATTCTATCTCCAGACTTACATCAGCACATCGCACTGAATGGGTCAGCGCACCCATACTGATCCTATCCACATCAACCCCCTCCCACATCTGAAGCGTCTCCAACGTAATCCCTCCCGATACCTCAAGCAGCAGTCGATGACGGAGACCTCGCGCTATAAGAACATCAATCACCTCCTGAACAGCAGATGGCACCATATTATCAAACATCAAAATATCGACTCCCGCTTCTGCAGCTGCAACTGCATCAATCAAACTATCCACCTCACACCCCACCTTATGATACGCAGAATACTCCTTCGCCCGACGAACAGCATCAACTACTGGTAGCAGAGAGCGATGTGTGTCCTTGATCAGAAACATATCTGAAAGAGAATCACGATGTGGATCTCCACCACCTATACGAATAGCCTTTTTATCAAAATACCTCAATCCAGGTGCTGTTTTCCGTGTTCCAGCAATCCGCACATGATCATTCACCTGCGCTGCACGTTTCTGTGCTTCAACCGTTGCCGTTGCGATCCCACTCATTCTTCCGAGAAGATTGAGTGCAGTTCGTTCGACAGAAAGAATCGCATGAGCAGAACCCACTAGCGATAGAATCTTTGTTCCAGGGGAAACATGCATACTGTCAGTCTTTTCAACAATTACAGAAACACCGACGTGCTCAAACAACCAGACACACTCCTCAACACCTGCAACGATCATCTCCTCTCGCGCCTCAATTCTGGCAGAAACAACTTGATTTGGGATTAAAGCAAGAGTCGTGATATCTCCAGTAGAAACATCTTCCTCAAAAAAAGAGAGCAATCTATCAATAGGCAGCATTATTTTGATGCCTCAATCATCTTTTCAATAGCTATTCTTGCTTTAAATGCAATTGAGTCATCAACCTGCACGGGATACACACTATCACGGAGTGTCACATACAGATCACAGAGTTCAATCATCTTCATATTTGGACAAATGGCTGTATCCATCACATGGAACATCTTATCAGGATATCGCTTTCTCAGGGGATGGACAATCCCTGCTTCGGTAAAAATTACCCATACACTCTCGTTTCCGCAATTCTGTATCATGTACCCTGTTGAGCCAACCAAATCGCATGCCTGCTGCACCTCAACATTGCATTCAGGATGGCAGATAATCATTGCCTCGGAATATTCACGACGAGCAATCTCTACATCGCGGATCGTAAATGCATGGTGTGTTGGACAAACACCATTTGATGGAATAGGAATTATCTCCTTGTCTGGGAGTTGACACTGAACCCATCTGGCAAGATTCACATCCGGGCCAAAAAGGATTTTTTTCTCAGGTAGCGATGCTACGACCGCAGCAGCATTTGCAGAGGTACACGTGATATCACACTCTGCCTTTGTCGCTGCGGTCGAATTAACGTAAACAACAAAGGGTGAACCTAAATGAGTTCTCTTAGCCTGTTGCACAATTTCGGGTGTCAGCTGATCCGCAAGAGGACACCCCGCTTCGGGACGGGGAAGAAGAACCGTTTTCTCTGGTGAAAGAATCTTTGCAGTCTCCGCCATAAAATACACACCACAGAGAACAAGCGTGGGTTCCTTTGTTTCCTTCGCTAGCAGGGCAAGTTCCAACGAATCACCACAAACATCAGCAACATCTTGGATTTCTGGAGGCTGATAATTGTGGGCAAGGATTATCGCGTTCTTTTTTTTAGCAAGGGTTTTTATCTGTTGTTCGTAATTCATGCACCAATCACCAGTGGATTATCAAGATTTTTAAGAAGAGTAAGAATCGACAAAGCTGCAAGATAGCTCGTTGCCGGGTTATCGGGAGAAGGAAGATTTCTAATTCTGATATATGCCTCTCCAAACTCCCCTTCGAAGAATATCTCATGCATATTACGATCTTCCTCTGGATCCATCCACAATTCAACATCAACATCACGACCACAGGCAATCGACAACGACTCAGCAACGTTTGTATTCTTTGGATACTGGCGAACACAGTCATATGCCTTTCCAGAAAATAACTGCCTGCGTTCAGTTTCTTCACGAGAGAGTGACTTAGGATTCTTAGTCGTGCGTAGAACAAATTTATCAATGCGGCTTGATTGACCAATACGAATATTGTCAAGTCCCATAACTGCGCCGGATGGAAGATGGATCTTCCGCTTCAGGTCACGAGCAATCTGAATAAGATGAGAACGGAACTCACTATCCGCAAGTGCTCCAACACTCATGATAACAATATCCTTTCCAGATTCCAGAATGTCCTGTGCATACTCTGTAGCAGCAACAACAGAAGCTGCCTCAACAATGATATCGGTTGGTTCAGCAAGAAACGCAGTAAAGTTCGAAAAGGCCTTTGCATTGAATTCACGAGCAAACGCCTCCACACGAGTTGGAACGACATCATACACAGCCGTTATTTTGAAATTTTCCTGACCTGCAGCAATGATGCGGCCAATATTTCCGCATCCAAGCAGACCGACGGTGATCATACTACTAATTATCAGAGTGTACGTAATTAAGGATTATGCCATACCAGAATTCTGATACATCAATATTGCTCGACTTAAAGTAACGACACAAACACTAAAAAAGCAAATAGATAAGAACACAGATGATTGGATACCATCTTCAAGATTATCCTATTGCTCATCCATCTATTTGATGCAAACGGAGTTCTTGCATATTTAACCCAATCGGTCCTCCTTAGTTCAGCGATGAATGGATTAGAAATAATTGGAAGTAATAAAGTAATAAATTTATCTCTCCTAAAACGAAGATTTATTCTTATTATATCAGAGAGAGCATATACATAGAAAAAATAATCTCAGAAACAATAGAATACCCTAATAAAACTAAAAGAGATAAAATACATCAGAGAATATATTATGAGAAAGTGATATTTATCAGAAATAGAGTGTTTGTAATGAATTTTTAAAGATATATGAAAATTCATATATTAAAACTGTTGTTGTAGAAATTCAAAAGCTGCTATAACTTTAGCAAATTCTTTGCAGAATGAAGGATTCTTCTCTGGGTTATACTTATCGCGAAGAGCACGAAATGCCTTTGCTGTCGTAACAAAATTCGAACCCATTGGAACACCAAGAATCGCATATGCCATCTCGACCGTCATCGTTTCGACCATAGTGTTATTATTTCGACGGCAAAAGAGAAAAAATGTGAGAGTGATAGCCTCTCCTTATGAGATAAGAAGAGAACAGTGACTTTGATCATATATCTTTGAACTTCCCATGCTTTATCACCTCCATCTATAGATTCAAGGAAAAAAACGTCATGCTTTAGTTGTACAAAATCTTATGATAAAATTATTAGCTAAAAAATCAATAGACTGAATAAAAATAACCAAAAAGAGCAATTCATTCAAATATAATTGGAGTAAACGAACGACATTAATTAATCATAACAAATCTTTAGAGACAGTAGCAAAATACGTACATCACAAGGTTTCCAGTTCTTTTCCAGTTCTATACGTTCCATATACCAAAAACACCAAAGCATTTTTTCAGAAAAATATTTAAATGGATACTTCTACCTTGAAATCTATGTAAAAGTACATATATAGCATGCTGACGAATTAAGTAAGTTACAGTAATTCTGAGTATTTAGACCCGATAGTTAAGCGCAAAACAAAATGGGAAAAATACCACTATTGGTGGAATATTTGTGTTATACTGGGATATAATCAGCATCGGAACAGCGTTCCTCATTTACTTCGCTGCAGTGATCTACATAGGATTCTTCTACTTCAAAAAGATAAAAACCGCAAGTGACTACGTACTAGGAGGGCGCAATCTACATCCATTTGTAGCAGCAATGTCTGCAGAATCATCCGACATGAGTGGATGGCTGCTCATTGGTCTACCAGGCCTAGCATATACAACCGGTATGTCAATAGCCGGTTGGACCGCAATTGGCCTTGCAATTGGAACTTATCTAAACTGGAGATTTATTGCCAAACGCCTGAGAATATATACACACAAAGCAAAAGATTCACTAACAATTCCAGAATACCTCACAAACCGATTCCAGGAAAAAAAAGGATTAATTACTGTAATGACATCCATTTTTATTCTGATTTTCTTCATCGTTTACACTTCTGCCCAGTTTAAAGCAGGTGGGGTGCTATTCAGCTCATTGATAACAAACTATGGTGTTGATTTATGCGCGTTTGGGATTGAGGATGCAGATTCACGCTATGTTATTGGTGTACTGATTTGTGCACTAATTGTTCTCAGTTACACTTTTACTGGAGGATTCAAGGCAATATGTATCACTGATACTATCCAGGGGTTATTAATGCTCTTTGCTCTAATTCTGGTACCGCTTCTCTCTTGTGTGATCTTATTCAATGAGGGAATAAATTTTGCATCCATAAACACACAGATGTTCTCATTGTTCCATGAGTACAACACCGAAAGTGGTATTTTTGAGTTTGTCTCAATCATTACAATTGTCTCGGGATTATCATGGGGATTTGGGTACTTTGGTCAGCCACATATTCTTCCTCGATTTATGGCAATCAAAGATCCTGAGGAGATACCAAAGGCGCGGAGAACAGCAATGATCTGGTTAATTCTCTCCTTATCCACTGCAATTTTTGTGGGTCTAGTTGGCCAGCTTATATTCCCAAACCATACATTGGATGAGAACGCTGAGCAGATCTTTATCCTGATGACAAGCAACATATTCGGTGCAATTCCATTCATCGCAGGTATCATCTACTGCGGAATTCTTGGTACGATCACGAGTACAGCATCTTCTCAATTGCTGGTGGCCTCCTCAGCAATCTCACAAGACCTCTACAAAAACATAATTAATAAAACCACATCAGACAACATCCACTTGTGGATATCTCGAGGAACAGTCATAGTTGTTTCTATAATTGCAATCATTATCTCGTTAAATCAGGAAAACACAGTGTTCAATATTGTATCAAATGCTTGGGCGGGATTCGGCTGTACATTTGGAACAGTAATTCTTGTCAGTCTATTTTGGAAACGGATGAACTGGCAAGGAACACTCGCTGGAATCATTGCTGGGGGAATTGTCTCACTTGGATGGGGTACATACCTAACCAAAATTACAGGACTCTATGAAATGGTACCTGGCGTGATTACAAGTTTGCTTGTAATTTATCTTGCTTCAAAGTTCACCACCAAACCAGAAAATGAGGTCACTACTATATACGATGAGTACACGGTAGATATCGGCAATAGAAGTACTTAAAATTCCTCATATTTTGAACTATTTTCGAATGCACAGAGCTAGCAAGTATGATGGATGATTCAACACAACCTAACAAGGATGATTTTAACGCTTTTTATATAGAATTGTAAGTTGTAAAGTGAACTTTTCCCATTCGAATAGGAACAAAATTCTATATGTAATCTATGAATCAAAAGGAAAAATTCGAAATGACTGCAAAAAAAGATGAAAATATAAAATTATTTCATCATACAACATATCAAAATATTTTATATCAAGAGAGGATGCTTACAGGATACACTTTTATGATACCAAAGAAAAAGCATATTAGATTATGATTAGGATTGCAGTAAATGGATATGGAACCATCGGAAAACGTGTTGCAGACGCAGTCGCTGCACAACCTGACATGGAAATTATTGGAGTTTCCAAAACAAAAATGGGAGCAGAAGCATTCATTGCAAAAGAGCGGGGTTACCCTCTCTACATTACAGACATTTCCAATAAAGAAACATTCGAAAAAGCAGGTGTTCTTATTGCTGGAAGTGTTGAAGAGATGATTCAAGAAACTGACATCGTAGTCGATACAACACCAGGGGGTGTAGGTAAAGGAAACAAAACACTGTACGAAAAGTACGGTAAAAAAGCCATTTGGGAAGGGGGGGAAGAACATAAGATTGCAGGATTTTCCTTCAACGCATCTTGCAACTACAAAGATGCAATAGGGCGACAGTATGCCCGTGTTGTCTCCTGTAACACAACAGGTCTTTGTCGTATCATTAACCTAATCGACTCAGAATTTGGTGTCAATAAGGTCAGGGCAACTATAATTCGTCGAGGAGGTGATCCAGGAGACATTAAACACGGGCCTATTGATGCAATATCTCTAAATCCAGTCACAATTCCATCACATCATGGTCCAGACGTTCAGAGCGTGCTACCACACATCAACATCGTCACCTCTGCTATGATCGTACCAACAACCCTGATGCACATGCATTTTATCAACATGGAACTGAAAAAACCCACAACAAAACAACAAATAATCGACTTGATTAGGACCGATTCACGTCTCGGCTTAATCGAAAAGAGTACTGGCATTACTAGTACAGCAGAGTTAAAGGAATATACTTCTGATCTCCTCCGACCACGTGGAGATCTTTGGGAAAATGGTATATTCAAGGATTCAATCTCCATTCTTGATGGAACCGATCTCTATCTATTCCAGGCAATCCATCAGGAAGCAGATGTTGTAGTGGAAACTGTTGACTGCATTCGAGCAATGATAGGTGACGTAACGTCCGCAGAGGAATCAATTGCAATCACTAACAAAGCAATAGGAATGACGACTATCCACTAACTCTCTTTTATATGGACTTTAACGATCTGAACATTAGTCCAGGCGCAACACATCACCTCTACAGAGGGAGACCAATATATGAACGTCGCTTTAAATTTGTTGGTCCATTTTGCTTACCAGGATTGGCTGCAGTTTATGATGGGAAAGAGGCATATCACATAAATCTTCTTGGGAAACCAGCATACAACGAGCGATATGCATGGGTTGGAAACTTTTCCGAAGGGATTGCACCCGTCCAAAACTCAAACGGGCAATATCTACTCATCGATGAGGAAGGAAAACCAATCACTTTTGATACATACATCTACGCAACTGGATTTTTTGAAGGCTCCGCAGTGGTGTATCACAAAATACTTGGAGCAACTCACATTACCACTGCAGGTGAACTGCTCTACGGAGACTGGTACTATGATGCTCGGCCGTTTTCCATGGGAAAAGCATACGTCCGGGATGAAAAAGGGTGGATTTTGATTAAAGCAGATGGAACAGTTATTGAACGAACTGAAAAACCAACTGATTCGTTCCCATTGTGTGGAATGGTTCGTTATATTCCACAAGAAAATCCAATACCAAAAACTTTACAAAACACAAAATGGGATGCAGCAGCAGTTTTAATGCGACATGGAGAGCGCGAACCATTCATAAAGGGCCAACCAGGACACACAAAAGTTCTCACCACACGAGGGAGGCAGCAATCACGAGCCTTTGGAGCTGCACTACCAAAGATACCTCTCAAAACATATGCAAGTCCAATAATGCGATGTACTCAGACAGCCAATGAGATTTTAATCGGGGCAAATCGTTCTTATAAAACAAAGAAAAGCCTGATGCTTGGTGCACCAAGCGCCTATGTTATAGATGACGACATTGCAAGAGAACTCTACGTCGCAAATCATGTCAAGATTATAAGCCTTCGATATATTTCCGAAGAGACACTCCCTGGTCATTATCCAATCGTGGAAGGAACTCGGCGAATGGTTCAATTCATCGAAAGTACACTTGAAGATGGAAAAATTTCCATCTGTATAACACACGATGCCTGGATTGTCCCATTCATTTCCATTTTGACTGGATATGATTTCACCAATGACTGGCCTGGTTTTTTGGACGGCTGCATTTTCCTGCGCCGGGGAAAGGAGGACTTCCTTTGGTGGCGTGGAATAGAACAGAGACTGGAAAGCTCTCTCCTCCATACGTGACTCTGAAATGCAAGGAATGCAGCAGAATTTATCTCATTGTGATTCCAACCTAGTAAGATATGGATGCATATGAACTCGTTACCCGTAATACGGAGGAAATCATTACTGAAGAAGAACTTCGGCAATTGTTGAACAAATCAACTAAGCGGGTATATACCGGGTATGAACCTAGTGGCGAGATTCATCTAGGTCACTTAGTGACCATCAATAAACTAATGGATATGAAAGCAGCAGGATTTGATGTTGTAGTTTTGATTGCAAATTTGCACGCATATTTAAACCGAAAGGGAACATTTGAAGAAATTAAAGAACTAGCTGAGTACAATAAGGCATGTATTGAGGCATGCGGTCTAAAAAATGTGGAGTTTGTGCTGGGAACAGATATTCAATTATCTCCAACGTATCAAACCAAAGTTTTAACATTGTGCCAAGAAATCAATCTAAATCGTGCTACCCGTAGTATGGATGAGATAGGTCGATCAATGGAAAATCCAATGGTCTCACAGATGATATACCCAGTTATGCAAGTCGTTGATATTCCAACTCTAAATGTTGATGCAGCAGTTGGGGGTATCGATCAGCGCAAGATTCATATGCTAGCCCGAGAACGTTTGCCAAGGATTGGTTACAATCCACCAGTCTGTATTCACACACCGATTCTAAATGGTCTTGATGGAAAAAAAATGTCTTCTTCAAAGGGAAATGTCATTTCAGTTGCGGATTCTCCAGAAGATATTAAAATAAAAATGAAAAAAGCATATTGCCCAAAAGAGGTAAAAGAAAACCCAATTCTGCAGGTGTTCCAATACAACATCTTCCCCCGTGTATCAGAAATAGTCATTCATCGTCCTAAAAAATATGGAGAAAACATGGAGTACCAAAACTATGCCGAACTTGAGGATGCGTATGCTGCAGGAAAGATTCATCCAATGGATCTCAAGACAACCTGTGGGGAGATGCTAATAGATCTCCTCAACGATGCATATTCATACGTGCAGAGCTGTAAAGATTAATCACATTAACCATTTATAACCAAATCAACTAATCAAGATTCTAAATAAAAAAAATTTCTCCTGAAGAGAAAATTCACAAAAATTGCAATATCCCCTCAAACCTCACAAAAAGAAAGGGAGAGGAGAAGAACCAAGTACACGAAAAAATACTAATTGAAAATGCATAAAAAAATGAAATCAACATCAAATCACCGAGATTATATCCATGAAAATATCAAAAAAATTAAAAAACTTGATCAAAAATTTACTGATATCAATACAAAAATTCGTAAAGATGATGATGATCACAAAGTTATTGATGAGGTTTTTGATGAAACTACACTTCTTACACTGTACAAACTAGTAAACAAAAAAGTAATCAAATCAATAGGGGGATCTATTTCAACTGGAAAAGAAGCAAACGTCTTTATTGCAGAATATACAGATAAAGCAGGCGAAAAGAGCTCTGCAGCTGTTAAAATTTACCGTATGCGCACGGGTAATTTCACGACCATGAGCGAATACGTTTTAGGCGATCCCAGGTTTTCCAACATCAAGCAAACGCATAAAGACATTATTTTTTCCTGGACTAAAAAGGAGTACAGCAATCTTTCTCGCTGCAGAGATGCAGGGATCCCATGCCCAAAACCAATTGCTTTTGATAGAAATATCCTAATCATGGAATTTTTAGGGGAAAAAGGGATACCCTACCCCCAAATACGCAAAAAACTCCCAAAAAGTCCAAAGGAAACCTATCAAGAGGCAATTGGCCTCATTCGTGACCTATATCAGAAAGCAAATCTTGTACATGGAGATTTTTCCGAATATAACATCCTTTCAGGAGAGGAAGAACTTATTCTAATTGACATGGGCCAGGCTGTAACACCTGAACATCCAAAAGCCTATAATTTTCTATACCGCGATATTAGAAACATTAACAAATTTTTTGCACAAAAGTGCAAAATATCCAATGAACTTGACTTATTTCGTAACATAGTTGGAGAAGAATTTTTTAAGAGATAACATGACTCAGGAAGTAAAAATCCCTAGCGAACGTATCGGTGTAATCATCGGGAAGCACGGAAAAACCCGAAAAATTCTGGAAAAACAGCTAGATGTAACACTCAAAGTTGATAGCAATGAAGGAATAATTATCATAACTAACAAAGAGAACTCACTTGCCGAGATCAAAACGATGGAGATTATCAAAGCAATCAGTCGTGGATTTTCTCCAGAACGCGCTATGAAGCTATTGGAAGATGACAATATAATACTAGACTTGATCGACATATCCAATGATGCTGATAATCCACAAAAACTTTCTCGTGTTCGGGGAAGAATTATTGGCAGAAATGGAAAATCTCGTGAACAAATCGAGAATATGACCGGAACTTATATCTCGGTGTACGGAAAAACTATAAGCATTATTGGCCTTCCCGACCAGGTGAACGATGCCCACACAGCAATTATTATGCTGATTAATGGCTCAGATCATAATATTGTATTCAATTTTTTGGATCGAAAGAAAAAGGAAGCAAAGATGAATATGATAAGCTACTACTACTAGAGAGATGGGCAAACAAGCCCATTCATTTCAACCAATTACAAATTTATTTATAAACAAATGTTCTCCAGAGTTCCACTAGAAACGAAGGGGTCTTATATCAGATCGATTATTTCATGAAAATAAACTCATTACCTCTCCCAATTTCACTTCGTAATGAATATGCAGCATTAGGCATATCTGAACTCTATCCACCACAAGTGGAATGCATAAAGGCAGGTCTATTCAACAGAAAAAACCTCCTTATTGCAATTCCAACAGCATCGGGCAAGACTCTTGTTGCTGAAATGGCAATGCAAAAGGAGATAATAAACGGAGGAAAGTGTCTTTATATTGTACCTCTCAAAGCACTTGCTTCAGAAAAATATGAGGATTTTTCTGGAAAAAAAGTAAAAGTTGGGATAGCAACAGGAGATCCAGATCAGCGCGATGAATATCTTGGACACTATGATATCATTGTGGCAACATCAGAGAAAACAGACTCACTCCTGCGAAACAAATCTGAATGGCTAAAAAAGATTTCACTCCTTGTGGTTGACGAAATTCATTTAATTGGAGATCCATCCCGCGGAGCAACACTGGAAATGGTGATTGCAAAATTACGATATCAGAACCCAACTATGCAAATAATTGGCCTCTCTGCAACAATGGGAAATCCAGAAGAATTAGCAATGTGGTTAAATGCAAATCTCATAACGAGCGAATGGCGACCAGTGAAACTCAGAGAAGGTGTGTACCACAATGGAACTATCTATTTTCATGATGCAGAACGGACTATTCCAACACCGAAGAAGGACGATGATCTAAATCTACTATTAGATACGATCAATGAGGGAGGGCAATGCCTGGTATTCGTCTCTTCGAGGCGATCAGCGGAAGTATACGCAAAGAGAGCGGCAGCAGCACTGAAAAAGAAATCAGTAAAACTTGATGAATATGCAAATAAAATTGCAAAAAAAGAAACAACATCATCCGGAAAGTCGCTAGCAAATACTGTGAGGAATGGCGCAGCGTTTCATCACGCTGGCTTATCTCAAGATGCTCGCAAAACTGTAGAAGAAGGATTTCGTAGGGGTGAAATAAAGGTTATTGCGTCAACCCCAACTCTTGCAGCAGGTCTAAATCTTCCCGCTAGGCGAGTGATCATCCGTGATTATAAGCGATATGAAGCAGGTATTGGCATGAATCCAATTCCAGTAATGGAGTACCGACAGATGGCTGGACGAGCAGGGAGACCACAATTTGATCCTTATGGTGAATCAGTGTTAATCGCCAAAGACTACAAGACAATTAAACAGCTATTTGAGGAATTTATTGATGCACCAACAGAAAACATTTTTTCCCAGTGTCAGAAAGAGAATGAACTACGAAATCATCTGTTGGCACTAATTACAACTGGATTTGCATCAACACGATCTGAAATTGAGGAATTCATGAAAAAATCTTTTTATTCAATTCAAAAGGCGAATTATCAAAGACTCAGCAAAAACATTAATAAAGCTATTTTATATTTAATAGAAACGGAAATGATAACTGAGGAAGAGAATGGCAATTTATTAGGAACACCATTTGGTATTCTTGCCTCCCGCTTGTACCTCAATCCAGAAACGGCATCATTGCTCCATAAAACATTAAAAAATCAGAAAAAATTCTCAGTATTTGGAATACTGCATCTTCTATGCATGACACCAGATATGTTCCGATTTTATTTAAAGGCATCTGATAATCAGCTTATAGATCATGTGTTTTGTAAAAGAAAAGAGGAGTTGTGGTGTGAAGAATTATCTGAAAAGTTCTTCGCTGCAGTAAAGACAGCATTAGTTGCAGAAGCCTGGTGTAATGAAGTTCCAGAGAACACCATCTGCGAAAATTTTGGTGTTGGTTCTGGGGATATTCACGCAATGATAGAGAATCTTCGTTGGTTAATACATGCATCAAGAAGAATCACACATGAGTTTGCACCATGGTTTGAGATTAAAATGCGAAATCTTGAAATTAGAGTTGAAAACGGAGTAAAAGAGGAACTTTTACCATTAATTACATTGCGTGGTATCGGTCGCATTCGTGCTCGAAAACTATTTGAACATGGAATTACAACACCTGAAGAACTACTTTCAACTGATTCCCAAAAAATTGTATCAATTCTTGGAAACATGCTAGCAAAAAGTGTTTTAAAGCAGGTTTCAAAGAAAATGAGAATAACAAATAATTATACTGCTTTTCTAGTTACAGTTCCAATAAAATCAGAATCACAGAAAACATTATTCGATTTTGAAGGAGAAGGAAAATGAGACAGCAATCTACTATAATTTATGAGGCGAAAGCTGTTATCAATGATATAACAACAACTCTTTCACAAATTAATACAATAGCAAAAAAAACTACATCAACTATTGTACTTTTTAATGCAAGAAAGATTGCTGGATATAGTCATATATACTCTGCAATTTTACATGCAAAGCGTTCATATACTTCTAAAAAGCCAATTTCTCGAACGCTTGCAATGGAGATTCTTCTTTATGCTTCTGGCCAGCGACAATGTTCACTCGCATTACAATTTGGACTTCATAAAGGAAAAAACGTACTATTTGTAGTAATTATTGATGGAAAAGGAACTAAAGCACAAGAACTACTAAATGAAATTATCCTTCCAGAAAAACATGGTGTACATGCATCTCAAGCAGTACTAATGAAAGATTTTGGAATTACTAAGGAAGAACTTCAAGTTGTTGGAAAAAATCGTATTGATGAGCTTATAATAGAAAGAATTGCCTTAGTAGATGTGTACAAATAAGTACGTATATATAATGAATTTAATGAAAATGAAAAAAATTAATTAATTAATTGACATTTTATATAATTATCTAATAAATTTAAGAGATTGAACTGAAAGTGTTACATGTCATTATGCATTAGAATAATTTAAAAATTTACCAAAATTTTTTAATTTGTTTTTAGAAATACCCCTACCCCATTATTTCGAGTGGAAACCACAAATAGTATAAAATAAAAAAATATTTTTCATTTTATAATATAATCATTATTCTATATATTAATAATAATATAAATAGTTTATTTTATAGTTATAATAGATATAAAATTTTTAAACTGATATAAAATATGAGTTAGATATTTTAATGATTACCATATTAATATTTTAGAAATACTTAGCTTAGTTTTCCACTCGAAATAATGGGGTAGGGGTGTCATGTATAAAATATGAACTATTTTCCAGATTTTTGTTTTTCTTTATCTATATATTATCTTTATCCTTCTCTGTAGAGAAAGTAGCATATTAATATAAAAAAAAGTGTATTTTAATTTACAGATCTGATATTCTATGCCTGATGAAAATTTTAAATCTACTGGCCTTTTCAAAAAATACACCATACAAAATAAAATATTTCAAAATCGTGAAGTTCTTCGCCATAGTTATAGTCCACGTGAGCTTCCACACAGAGTAGATCAAATTGATTCCATTGCTGTAATTCTTGCTCCTGCTCTTCAAGGCGCAACTCCTTCAAATATTCTTATCTACGGTAAGACAGGTACTGGAAAAACGGCAACTGTTAAATTTGTTGGTTCTGAACTAGAGAATGAGAGTTCTGAATTCTCTCCTTGTCGTATGGTGCATCTTAACTGTGAGACTATTGATACCCAATATCGTGTGCTTGCACAAATTGCAAATCATATTAGTGGTCATGATCTTAAACCAAGTGATCGCACCAAGAATACTATTCCTGCAACTGGTTGGCATACGGATCAGGTGTACTCTGAGCTTAAGAATGTACTTGAACAGGCAGGAGGTCTACAAATTATTGTACTTGATGAAATAGATAAACTTGTTAAAAAAAGTGGTGATGATACACTTTATAATTTGACGAGAATCAATAGTGATCTTAAAAACGCTCGGGTTAGCATTATTGGTATTTCAAATGATCTTACCTTTAAAGATTTTCTGGATCCTCGTGTTTTATCTTCACTTTCTGAAGAGGAATTGGTATTTCCCCCTTATGATGCCGTTCAGTTACAGGATATTTTACATCAACGCGCTGAAATGGCTTTTTTTCCGGATGTTGTCAGTGAAGATGTTATTGCTCTTTGTGCGGCACTTGCCGCACAAGAGCATGGAGATGCTCGGCGTGCTCTCGATCTTCTTCGTGTTTCGGGTGAACTTGCAGAACGTGAATCTTCAGATAAAGTTCTTGAAATTCATGTTCGTCGAGCCCAAGAAAATATTGAAACTGATACTATGAGTGAATGTGTTCAAACTCTCCCACGACAGGGAAAAATGGTACTATGTGCCATGCTTCTTGTTTCCTCTTCTGGTCAGAAGGTATTCACTAGCGGAAGTGTTATAAACATTTATCGTGAACTTGCACGAGAACTCGATATAGAGCCCTTGACACATCGACGAGTTTCGGATCTTATTAATGAACTAAACATGCTTGGTATTATTACAGCTCGTGTTGTTTCACATGGTCGTCATGGAAGAACAACAGAAATTTATTTTAATAGTCCTACTAATCAAATACGTACAGTAGTAATGAATGATCCAAGTCTTAGAGAATGTAGTATTTTACAACCATTACTTTGAGTACGGAGGAGTAAGATAAATTAATTATAGATAAGAAAGTAGTTTTATTTTTATGAATGAGTTCTTCTGATTTATTGCTGAGAAAAATCTATTTGATAAATAGTTTCTTATGGTAATACTACAAGTCTTGAATTTAATATTTAAATTTTTTTTAGTTACAGTGTTTCGATTAGATGTTTAGAATTTCCAGCTTATTCGGTTCTCAAACGAGGAGAAAATATTTTAAATTGTGGAATATACATATAAATATTTTAATTTTTCATGCAAAAAAGAGAAATTGTTACACGATTCCTTGAGGCGGGTTTGCTGGTTCATCCTGCAGTTGTTACGTATATTAGTGAAAGTGGGTCCTCTAGTGTTATTGAAGGAATTATTAGTTCACTGCCGTCTACTATTTTGGTTGTGACTCCAAAGGATGTGCCAGGTATGACGGCAGCACGGGTTGACAAACTTACAGTGGGTGTGAGTGTACTTCCAGAAGTTCTTGCTGGAAGAGCTGGCTCTTCAATGCCTATAGCCAATCCTGAAGAGTCTTTTTCCATGTTTCGTGATCGTTACGATGTTCTTGCTGCAATGATGCGACCTCGTGTTAATCCTGTTCCAATTGAAGCACTGGTGAAACAGAACTGTCGCTTTGCTGATACTGATATTGGTGTGATCGGTATGGTAGTTGAAAGCTCGACGAGTGCAAAAGGTCATCGAATAGTGGAGATCGAGGATCCAACTGGAACTATTAAGGTTTTGTTCAACAAAAAGCGCGAAGGATTTGATGAGGCAGAAAAGATCATTCCTGATGAGGTTATTGGTGTTCGAGGAAAACTTTCCCGTGATATGAGTGGAGGTAGAGGAATAATTTTCTCTGATGTGTTGTTTAGGCCTGAAATTCCATTAACTCATACGATCTCTCCTTCGAAAGATTCTGGTAGGGCTGTTTTTATTTCTGATGTTCATGTGGGAAGTGATACCTTTCTTCTGGAAGCGTGGGATCAGTTTGTTTCATGGTTGGAAGTAACACCTGATATCAAGTATTTGCTGCTTGCAGGTGATGTAGTAGATGGTATTGGTGTGTACCCAAATCAGGATAAGGAGTTACACATTAAAACGATCTATGAACAGTACGATGTGGTTGGAGATATGCTCTCTGAATTGCCGTCACATTTGCAGATTATTCTTTCACCTGGTAATCATGATGCGGTAAGAGCAGCGGAACCACAACCAGTTCTTCCTGAAGAATTTCGGAAACAGTTTCCGAATAATGTGACGTTTGTAGAAAACCCAGCGGTTGTAAATATCCAATCTGTGAATGTTTTGATGTATCATGGGCGTAGTATTGATGATCTTATCAAGTTTATTCCAGGAGCAAGCTATGAGCATCCTGGGGAAATCATGGAAGCAATGTTGAAACGTCGTCATTTGGCTCCAATTTATGGTCAGAGAACACAATTGCTCTCAACACCTATGGATAATTTGATTATTCGTAATGTACCAGATATTTTGCAAACTGGGCATGTGCATATTAGTGACGTTATTAACTATCGTGGTGTGCTTGGTGTGAATGCTGGGACATGGCAGAGTCAGACATCGTTTCAGAAACAGATGAATATTAATCCAACTCCTGCAGAGGCGATTGTTGTGGATTTGGCGACGTTAATTCCTGAAAAATTTTGTTTTTTGGAATGATAAATTATACGTATGAGTGTGTCATCCTTCCAGAAGGTGTGCATGCATCTCTCTCCCTCATATTAAGTTTTTAATCATTCTTTATTCATCAATAATTAAATATTGTACGACATTTTTTTTTAAGGTCAGACACTCTTTTTGCACTAGTATTATTAGGTAGTCTCTCTCTACTATAGAGAGAAACAAAACCGGATATCCGGAGGTTTTTGATTCGTATGGATCTAATTTATCTCTCTCCAATATGCGCTGTAATAGGCCTTCTCTTTGCTCTCTACTCTTACTCTGTAATAAAGAAAGAGGGAACTGGTGATGAAAAAATGCAGAAGATCGCTGAGGCTATCCATCTTGGTGCCATGGTCTTTCTGAATCGTCAGTATCGTGCAATTGGGGCCTTTGTTATTGTTATTGCTATTATCCTTGCATTCTTTTCCTTTATCACAGATGATGGAATGAGTATTTGGGCTGCTCTTGCATATGTTATTGGCGCTGCTCTTTCCTCACTTGCAGGATACATAGGTATGTACAGCGCAACTAAGGCAAACGTAAGAACTACCAATGCCGCAAGACGCGGTATTGCTGAGGCAGTCAAAGTTTCCTTTGCTAGTGGTTCAATCATGGGTATGTCTGTGGTTGGTCTCGGCCTTCTTGGTGTCTCTGTTGTTTTCCTTGTTCTTATCGGCATTTTTGGTGGATTTGGTGATATTGTTACTGTTAACACTGTCATCTCTAATATGGCAGCTTTTGGTTTTGGTGCCTCTTCTGTTGCACTATTTGCTCGTGTTGGTGGTGGGATTTTTACCAAAGCTGCTGATGTCGGTGCAGATCTTGTTGGCAAAGTAGAGGTAGGTATTCCTGAGGATGATCCTCGCAATCCTGCTGTTGTTGCAGACAATGTTGGTGATAACGTTGGTGATGTTGCTGGAATGGGTGCGGATTTGTTTGAATCCTATGTTGGTTCGATCATTGCATCCATGGCTCTTGGTATTGTAGGTGTTACATTTGCATTTTCTCAGTTTGGTGAGAATGCTAATGCACTCAATGTTATTCTTTTGCCGATGCTTATTTCTGCGCTTGGTATCCTTGCCGCTGCCATAGGTACGCTCTTTGTTCGGACTCAGAAAAATGAAAATTCTGCAATTCACAAGGCATTCAACACAGGAACTGTTATTGCATTGTTCTTCTCAATTATTGCAACCTATTTCTTGACTTCAAGTCTTGTTGGTGGTCAGTTCGGTATGGGTATCTGGTTTGCAACCATTGCAGGTCTCATCGCAGGATTTAGTATTGGTCTAATCACTGAGTACTACACTTCCTTTGACTATCACCCAACAAAGATAATCTCTTCATCGTGTCAGACTGGGGCTGCAACCAACATTATCAATGGTTTTGCAACAGGTATGGAATCGACTGTTTTTCCGATTCTAATCATTGCGACTGCAACTTATGTTGCTTACTATTTTGCTGGTATGTATGGTATTGGTATTGCAGCTGTTGGTATGCTTTCAACACTAGGTCTGACACTTGCTGTAGATGCATATGGCCCAGTTGCTGACAACGCTGGTGGTATTGCTGAGATGTCATGTCAGCCACATTCTGTTCGTGAAATCACGGATACTCTTGATTCTGTTGGGAATACGACTGCTGCCATTGGTAAAGGATTTGCAATTGGCTCAGCTGCATTGACTGCTTTGGCTCTTTTCAGTGCTTATGCAATGGCAGTTGGTCTTGAGGCAATCGATCTCTTAGATACTAATGTATTCATTGGTATCTTAATTGGTGGTATGCTTCCATTTCTCTTCTCTGCCCTTACTATGACTGCAGTTGGCCAAGCAGCCCAAAAGATTGTAATTGAGGTCCGTCGTCAGTTCAAAGAGATTAAGGGTCTTATGGAGGGAATTACTGAACCAGATTACACATCTGCCATTTCTATTGCGACTGACTCAGCAATTCACAAAATGGTTCTCCCTGGTGTTATTGCCATTATCTCTCCGATCGTTATAGGATTGATTCTTGGTCCTCTTGCTCTTGGTGGTCTCCTTGTTGGATCTCTTGTTGCAGGTGTTCTTCTGGCTCTTACTATGGCAAATTCTGGTGGAGCCTGGGACAACGCAAAGAAGTACATTGAGCTTGGAAATTTTGGTGGTAAAGGTTCTTATGCTCATAAGGCAGCTGTTGTTGGTGATACCGTTGGAGATCCATTCAAGGATACATCCGGTCCAGCTTTGAACATTTTAATTAAGCTGATGAGCATGATTGCATTGGTGTTTGTGCCCGTAATCCTAAATTTCGCTGCATAATCAGTAAAATCATAGCCTCATTTTTTGATAATTCATATTTGGGATATTCTTGTTATGTCATTCCTTTTATCGTTAGAAAAGTAAACATTATTATATTAACAAACATAAAAAAATTCATGAAATTTAATCATCTTAGAATGGATAATTAGTATATACACATGGCTGATACAACCTCAATACCCCCTCCCTCAGTTCAAAAACTACCTAACTATCGGCTTAGATTTGTTTTTCTGCTTTTTGCGACTGTGTTCTGTATTATAGGATCTTTTGCTGTTGGTCGATATCCTATTGGAATTGTTGATATAGTCTTAGTGTTTCTTTCTTCTTTTTTATCAGCTATCGAATCTATTTTTTGTCTCTGCAATGCATTAATCTCGATGCTTTCTTCTTTCTCCCCTTTATTCATTGTGATGAAGGAATTATCTGCATTTCTTGCTGGTATTTTGGATCCTTTTTTCATGGCTTTTTCGATTCCCAATAGTTGGGACGCTTCAACTTACAGCGTATTGTTCAACATACGCCTACCTAGAATTATTGCAGCGGTTCTTGTTGGCGCCGCTCTTTCAACAGCAGGGGCTGCATATCAGGGGATGTTCCAGAATCCTCTTGTGTCTCCTGATATTCTTGGTGCATCTGCAGGAGCTGGATTTGGTGCAGCACTAGCTATTTATTTTTACCTTGATTCTGGATATATTACCCTTTTCGCTTTTCTAGGAGGCCTTATTTCTGTTGGTATTGCCTATCTTATCAGTCGTCTTACACGCGATTCCACTACCTTAAGTATGGTACTTGCTGGTATACTGGTTGGAAGTCTTTTCAGTTCTGCAACCTCTTACATTAAACTTGTTACTGACACAAATGATCAGCTTCCAGCAATTACCTACTGGCTAATGGGAAGTCTTTCTGGCGCAACTATGGACGATGTAATTTTTGCAGGCATTGTTATTACTGCAGGTATTATCCCTATATATTTGCTTCGCTGGAGAATGAACGTTCTTACGCTCGATGAAGACGAAGCTCGGAGTATTGGCCTCAACACAAATCTTCTACGAATAATTATGATTATCTGTGCAACGTTAATAACTTCAGTTGCTGTCTCTATTTCTGGAATTATTGGTTGGGTTGGCCTTGTTATTCCCCATTTCTGTCGTATGCTCTTTGGCTTCGATTATCGACGAATTATCCCAGCATCTATAGTTATGGGTTCTGGATTCCTACTACTGGTGGATGATTTGTCTCGTACTATTGCAACCATTGAGGTTTCACTTGGTATTCTTACGGCCTTTGTTGGGGCTCCTATTTTTGCATATCTTTTGATGATAGGAGGTAGAATATTATGAATCTTGAGGTATCCTCTTTGTACTTTTCTTATGCAAAAAATTCTCGCATAATTCTTGATAATATTTCTTTTTCGATTGATAAAGGTGATTTACTTGCAATTCTTGGTCCGAATGGTGTTGGAAAGAGTACGATGTTTCGATGTATTCTCGGATTTCTTCGAAATTATCAGGGTAGTATATTTCTCAATGGTAAGGATATTCATACATTAGATCACAAAGAGATTGCCAGAGATATTGCTTATATCCCTCAGTCAACCTATCCGGTGTTCAACTACACGGTTCTTGACGTGGTCTTGATGGGTCTGACCAATCGGGTGAATCTAACTGCATGCCCAAGCCAAAATCATATCGATGAAGCGTATTCCGCGATGAAAAATCTTGGTATTGCTCATCTGAGGGATGTTGGGTATGGAGAGATCAGTGGTGGAGAACGACAGTTATCCTTGATTGCTCGAGCTATTGTCCAAAAGGCAAAAATTCTGATTATGGATGAACCAACAGCGAATTTGGACTATGGAAATCAGTTTCGGGTTATGGCTAAGATATCAGATCTCGCAAGAAGAGGTTATAGTATTATTCTTTCTACTCATAATCCGGATCATGCATTTTTGTATGCCAATCGAACATTGGTAATCAATGAAGGTCGTGTGATTGTTGATGGTGCACCAGAGGATGTCTTAGATGCACAATTGATAAAGAAGGTGTATGGGGTGAATGTTCATATTGAAGATTATCAAAACGGTTCTCGTCACTATAAATTTTGCATCCCAATTGACGATGGTACAGAAGAGTATAGGTAATCTATCTCCATCCTATTAAATTTCATATTTTTTATTCTCTGAGTTATTGTTTTCCTATTAATTTTAAATGCATACTCTTATTAATTGATTTTAAATTGTGCTAGGGGTTTTGAGATGGTACATGTAATATTTAAAATATCTTTTTTTATATTGAGATAAACCTTTTTCACAGTATTATATATCGAATAATATTTTTATTTTTAATAATAAAAAAAAAATGTATATGGAGTTTTCATCTGTTATTAACATGGTACTAACATTGCTCATGATCATTGGGATTGGTTATGCTGCACGAAAATATCATATATTAAGTAAGGAATCAGTTAGTAGTATCTCGAAATTTGTTTTATTTGTTTCTCTCCCTGCATTGATACTTGTTTCATCTACTAGCAAACCATTCACTTCTGATTGTTTTAACATACTTTTTATTCTTTTGCTCTCGTCAGCAGTGTATTATCTGTTGTCCATCGCTGCTTCTCTTATAATTCCACGTTTGCTTCGTTCAAAACCAAAAGAAATAGGTATTTATCGTTTTATCCTAGTATTTCCTTCTGCGGTCTTTTTTGCATTTCCTATTGTCGAAATGCTCTATGGTAAGGAAGGTATTCTTTACGCGGCAATATTTAACTTGCCTTATTTCCTCCTGACATTTACCCTCGGCATCTTGCTTATGACCTCAGCTTTGGAGAATAAGGAGAAAGTGTTCAAATTCGATCCGAAAATTTTCTTGAATCTTGCATTTCTTGCTACTTTAATTGGTCTTTTGTTGTTTATTTTCTCTATTTCAATTCCAGAGCCTTTCCATGAAACACTCAGTCTTCTTGGGAAAACATCGACCCCTCTTGCTTTAATCGCGACAGGAGGATTTTTGTTTGAAGTTGATCTTCTTGCTCTGTTCCAAAATTATCGTCACTATCTCATGGCTATTGCTCGGCTTGTTGTTTTACCAATAATTGTCTATGCCGCTTTAAGTGCTTTAATTCCATTATTTAGCATAGAGATTCTCCATCTCGTGCTATCTCCTGAGGTGCAAACCATTCAAAATATGATCCTCGCTGTTGCAGTTATTATTGCAGCCATGCCTGCTGCAGTCCAAACTGTTATTATCGCATCTGAATACAAAGCCTATCCTGAAGTAGCGGCAGAGATCATACTGGTCACTACAATTTTGGCTACTGTTACAGTTCCTCTGCTATTCTTTATGGGATTTATTCCCTTCTGAATGGTTACGTAATCTTGATATTTGAAAAATCTCTTCTATTTTTTTCTTTTAGTTTTTGACTTTTTAAATAATTTTAATTATTTATATTATAAGCACTATTACTTCTCTATATAGTTACAATTTGGATTTACTAATGGAAATTAGTGATACCTTTATGGATATGTAGTTAACATTGGTGAGGTGAGTGTATGAAAAATGTTGTAGATATTTTTCTGGTTTTGTTGTTGATTTTTTTCATATGTATTGTTTTCTCTGGAAGTGTTCATGCTGAAGAAATGCGAGTATTTGTTGATGATGTCGGTCGGGAGATTGTTCTGCCTGTTGATATCCATGCAGTCTCTCCCTCTGGCCCACTTGCGCAGATTGTACTATACTCATTGGATCCTGATCTTTTTACAAGTGTTTCTAGTCCGTTTGATTCGATTGCAATGAAATATATTGATCCGCGGTTGCTACTGCTTCCGGTTACTGGTCAATTCTATTGCTCGAAAGCTTCATCAATGAATGCGGAATCAATTATGGAACTTGATAAAAAGCTCCACATTGATGTTGTTTTGGATATTGGAGAGGTAAAAGAGACGGTAAGGCCGGATCTTGATTCTTTCCAAAGTAAGACAAACGTTGCATTTGCATTTATTACTCAAAATAAACTTTCCGACATTTCAGGTTCATATCTGAAGCTTGGAGAACTTCTTAATCGAAAAGAATTGGGAGAGCGGCTTGCTCACTATTTATCATTACTTCTCTCGGAGTTTGATATGGGTATGCAAACAATTGGCAATTGTAAGAAATCGTTGATTTATGTGACAGCGATTAATGGCAACTCGGTATCTTTGGTTGGTAATCATTCGTATCATGCGGAAGTCATTGATTTTGTTGGTAATAATATTGTTGCTCCAATGATTAGTAGTAGTGGAACTGGAGATGGTTATACGATGGAAGATATTTTGCAGATGGATCCAGACTTTATCATCGTTTCATATACTGAGGATCACGCGTACTACAAGAAAATCATGGGTGATTTAATGTGGAGATCACTGACTGCTGTGCAGAACGGCCACGTCTATGAAGCTCCATATGGTCCATACAATTGGATGGGGTCTCCACCATCAGTTCACCGACTTCTGTCTCTGATATGGCTTGGCAATTTGATGTATCCGGATGTTTTTGACTACGATCTCAATGATCGGGTGAAAGAATTTTATTCGCTGTTCTTCCACTATAATTTGACGGATGCTGAACTTTTAGATCTGATGATCTATGCAAAACCAAGTACTTCATTTATACCTGTTCCAACCAAATCATCTCTTTCTCAATTCAGTGTCTTGGTTGGTCTTGTGATTGTGGTTGTTTTTTTAGGTTGGAAGCGTCGAAGAAGTGTTCTAAAGAAGGTGTAATCAACTGTATAGTCAGTACCACATTGTTTAGGGAACCTTTTCCATCTTATGTTTTTAATCTTAGATATTTTCTTAAATTAAAAAATGAACTTGATATCCGCATCATATCTGATTTTTTACAAAAATATGTGCATCTGATCTCTATACTCAAAATTAATAAATATACTCTAATATGTGGATCTTTTTCAAATAAAGTTGTATTTTAAAATTTTTCATCATAATAAATTGGAATTAAAGTCTTTTAATTCATATATTTTTGGTCATGCAATAGGATGCTTTTCAGATTTTTGGAATGATTCTTCATTTATGATTAATATCTGTTGTAAAATATTTTTAGTTGATTTTATTCCTTCAATGGGAATTGTTTGATTATCTTAGGACACTTTTATATACAGTATGAGTTTGCATAGCTCTGATATATCTCTGGAGAATGTAGATTACTGCCTTTTATGGGATGAACAACATGCTCGTTCCGTTGCACAAAAGGAGAAGATGGGTGAACACAATGGTTCATTCTGGTCTGATCAGGGTGTGGTTAATCGATTTGTTCGAAATGTTATCGCAAATGATTCATCTCAAATAGAGAAACAGATAGCGGAACTTCAAATTCCCCCTGGTTCGTCGGTTCTTGACATTGGAGCAGGCCCAGGAACTCTTGCTGTTCCTCTATCTCGTGATGGGTGTCGAGTGACAGCGATTGAACCACTGGAGTCAATGAGACTTGCAATGGAACAGTACCGCAGAATAATGCGTGCCCCACCTATAATAGAAATTTGCAAGCGTTGGGAGGATGTGACACTGGAAGAAGTAGGTGTTCATGATGTCGTGATTGCATCACACTCGTTGATTATGGGAGATATTCGAAACTGTCTTCTGAAGATGGATGCAGCAGCCCACTCTATGGTTCATCTTTACTGGTTTTTGACATCACCATCCGCCTATGAAGGCAATGAGGAATTATGGCCCATTCTTCATGGAGAGCCCTATTGTAGTGAAGCAAGCGCCAATATTTTATGGAATGCTCTTTGTCAATTGGGAATCTATGCGAATATTCTTGTGGAGAAAAAGGAGAAGAATCAGCACTATTTGTCGTTTTCCGAGATGCAGGAGGATTATTACAAACGTCTGTCGGTTACAGAGGAATGGCAGAAACATATTGTAGATGCCTTTCTACTGGATCGAACTGTTCATGAAGAGTTAGGGTATGTGATCCCAGGAATTTCTCGCACAGCTCATATTTGGTGGGAGAAGTAGTTTTTCTGAACTCGTCAAATTTTTCGTTGATATTTCGAAATTTCTGCTTGATATTCCTGAAAATTAACCTTTCAGAAAAAAAATTGTGTAGTAATGCGAGTTCTCGCTACGGATAGAAATCCTTCTCAATCATTTTCCAAACAATTGATCTTCCTTTTGAGAGAATTTGTTTCGGTTCTAAATTCAGATGCAATTGTATTACATCGTCTCTGAGATTCTGGAGATTTGTTGCTGTTCCCCTATATCCTTGTTGGTCTTGTAATAGCTTCTTGGAGAATTGCTTTCAATAATCATGGAAAATGGATATTTCCCATTGAGAATGAGGTTTTTATTTTGATTTATGTTAGTATTCTTTGCTATATCCTGGAATTGTAGAACATGCTCCTTCCTGAAAAATCACTCTCTCAAACAAAATAATTGAATATAATACACATGAAATGAATTATTATAATGAAGTTTCTTCTATCTATTTTCCTTCTAGTCCTCCTCTTTGATTTGTCATTTGGTCTTGTCACAGCTTCTGAATGGACACCAATAGCCATAGTTGATGACTATGGCTATACTGTGGAAATTTCCACTGTTCCTCAGAAGATTGTCTCTCTTGGCCCATCCAGCACAGAGATTTTGTTTGCACTCGGTCTTGGTGACAAAGTTGTTGGCGTTACTGAATACTGTAATTATCCTGCTGAGGCCCAGACCAAATCGATCATTGGTGGGATATCGTCCATCAATATCGAAAAAATAGTTGCTCTTAATCCAGATATCATTCTTGCTAACAAAATGAATGGTAGGGACATCATTTCTTATCTTCGGAAACTTGGATACACTGTTCTTTGTTTTAACTCTGACAGTGTTAATGGAACGTTTAGTACTATTCGTCGAATAGGGGAGGCAACTGGTGCATCTATAGCTGCTGAAGAACTCATTACTTCCTTATTGCAGCATCTTGCTGTGACTGCTGAACAAGTGAAGAATACTGGAGCAACACCTCTGACTGTTATGCATCTTATGAGCACTGATCCATATTGGGTATCAGGCACCCATGTGTTTCAAGATGAGCTTATTACGCTAGCTGGAGGAAAAAATGCCTTTCCTGAGGTACATGGGTGGGGGATTATTAATCTTGAGCATCTTTTGATCAGAGATCCAGATGTGATTCTCGTTGGTTCTGGTTCGCATTGGAAAATAAGCGGAGATACTCTTAAACAGTCGCTCAAAAATGTTCTCCATCTATCGTCTCTGATTGCCGTGAAAAGTAATCGCATATATGTCATGGATTCTGATATCTTTGATCGTGGTGGCCCTCGCCTTGCTGATGCATTTGACAAACTTGTTTCATTCATGTACACGAATTCTATCGAAAATTTGGTAGCCACAAATCCAAAAGGATAGAATTTCAGAATTGTTTTTTCCTTGATGTGTGTGATTGTTATGTTTCTGCTCTTCCAAACACATATTAATAAATTATTTTTTATTTGATTCGCCAGAAAATCAAATAAATTCAAAATCATTTCTTGTTTTTTGGAGTTTTGAATGGTAATCATTGCGGCATAGAGCAAATGGAGAGATGCACTATCGATGCAAACTCAGAGAATGTTGATGTAATCTTCAACAATGCAACTTTTTAGTTGTAGTAATCGACATTGATTACTTTGTTGCAAAGTTGAGGTTTATTATGCTATGCCATTTCATTTTTTGTTTCCCTGATAAGTTCGAGTAGGGATATGCCACGTTTTCACTGGAACGTCTTCATGTTGTTGCCTTATGAACTTTTT
This sequence comes from Methanocorpusculum sp., assembly GCA_029986255.1. GTDB lineage: Archaea > Halobacteriota > Methanomicrobia > Methanomicrobiales > Methanocorpusculaceae > Methanocorpusculum. The sequence continues at coordinate 33,604 of DALTYD010000004.1, forward strand.
CAGGGTTCACATCCGTTTGATGATAATATCTTTGATGAGATATGGTTTGGAGGAATTTTTTGGAAAACTCTGATTAGTGTGTTGATCTATGTAAAAAATATCAGGCCCTGTACTGTTATAATATACTCTTCATTGTTTAATTCTATGTGCAAAGTGAGGAATAACTAATATATTTCCTAATTATGATAGCTTTTTGATGGTTATTATTCCCCTGAAAATTTTATTTTAGATATCTTTATCTTTTCACAAAAAATATTGAATTAATCAATTATTATTGATCTTAAATATGGAATGATACACTGGATATTCACATTTTGGTTATTCATCATTATTCGTGAATCATGATTAACATCATCTTGAATCGACTTGTTGGATGTACTGCGTGTGGTATCTTTGCAGGCATGATTATCATCTGTCCTGCTTTTAGATGATGGGTGATGCCATCTATTAAAATGTCTGCTTCACCTTCAATGGCGATCACTAATGCATCGTACGGTGCAGTGTGCTCAGACAGCCCTTCTCCCGATTCAAAGGCAAATCCTGTTACAGTTCCAGCTTTTTTGTTGATGATCATTCGTGAGACAATTGATTGTGGCTGGTATTCCGTGAATGCAGAAATATTGAATGGTATTCCGATTAGGCATTCTGGATTATAATTCATACCATGTTATTGATATCTCAAAAGATAAATCTCTATTTAAATTTAATTTTTAAATCTGCTTTATGTGATATTATGGAAAATGAAATTAAGTAATATTTCTAGGGGAAGATCCATTATATTTTCTCATTACAGCATCTATACTGATTCAAAACCATCGCATCATTACAATTGCATCCTCACCATCTCCATAATAACCTTCAAATACGATTACATCCTCATAACCGATCTTTTCATAAAATTTGTGTGCAGTCTTGTTGCTAATTCGCACTTCCAGGCTGCATGCACTGCATCCTCCTAAAAAAAAATCCCGCTCCAATGTGCGAAGTAAAAGCCTGCCTATCCCTAATCTCCGAAGTTCTGGGACTACTGCAAGATTACAGACATGCCCATATTTTTCCTTGTCAGTCTCCTCTATAGCTCCTGCAGAAAATCCAATGATTCGTCTCTCTGCTTCTGCGACGTAGAATGATGTTAGAAACACTCCCATCATTTCGATCATTCCCTTATAGTCCCATGGATCTGAAAAGCACATCAATTCAATCCGATAGATATCTGGAATGTCCTTCAGTGTTGCTTTGCGAATAATGCAACCGGCGACAGTCCCACCGACACCGTTCATTTCTACCATTGTTATTTTAGTATTGTCATCGAACTATATTATAGAGGTTATAGAGGAGTTTTACCTTATGGTTACTATATACCCATTTATTGGTCTTCATCCGTCAGATGTGGGATTTCCATTTGTCCCTTCTGTTCCATATGATGTTATTAGTGTGGAAGATGCTTCTGCTGAAATTGAAAAAAATGATAAAACTTTTCTTCGGGTTATTAGACCTGATGCTGAACTACGTGACATTGATCCCCACGATGTTCGTATCTACGCACATGCTCGAGAGATGTTTGTGAAGATGAAGGAAACAGGTCTTCTTATTTCTGATGATAAGGCGGCGTTTTACCTCTACCGTGTTATTACCATTGACGGTGAGACTTTTACTGGTCTTATATCTTGTGTGAGTGTTGCAGAGTACAAGGATGATACAATCAAGAAGCATGAACTGACTCGCTACGATAAGGAAGAGGATCGTACTCGCCATATCGATTCAGTTTCAGCGCATACTGGTCAGGTGTTCATGCTTTACAAGGATCCTGGAAATGTCCATTCCTATATATCTATCCTTGCTGAATCTATACAGCCGTTTGGTGAGCATCGGAGTGCAGATGGCAATCTACATCAGATTTATCGCGTGAATGATCCGGAACAGATTGTAGAATTGGAGAAAATGTTTGTGAAAATTCCGAATTTGTACATAGCTGATGGTCATCATCGTGCAAAATCTTCATCCAATGTGTATGATCTCCGAATGAAAGAGAATCGATGTACATCAGATGCAGCGCGATTTATGAGTGTTCTCTTTGCTCATGATAAGGTCCGGATCTACGGTTACCATCGCCTGGTTCGTGATCTTGCGGGTATGAATGCCGATCAATTCATCAGTGCTCTCGCCATGCGGTTTAATGTGACATCGATCGAAAAAGTGGATACAACAAAGAATATCATCCCTACTCTAGTGGATGCTGATGGTTTAACTCACATTATTCACCTGTATTTGGAGAATCAGTGGTATGAGTTGACCTGTCCAATGGATCTAAACGCTAATTCAATTGAGAAACTTGATGTCTCAGTGTTACAAGATTCTGTTCTAAATGACATGCTTGGGATTCTTGATCCCCGAGGCGATCCTCGCATTTCATTTGTTGGTGGTGTTGTTCCACTTGCAGATATTGTGAAAAAGATTGATACGGGAGAGTACTCAGCGGCGTTTATCATGCAACCAGTAACTGCTCAGAGTGTCATCGATGTTGCGGATCATGCAATGATTATGCCTCCCAAATCTACATGGTTTGAGCCAAAACTTTTGTCTGGCATGGTTATTCATGAGATACTCTAATTTCTTTTTCAAGGAAGGAGTGTCTTTCCTATCCTTATGTTTTTAGATCTTTCTTAAGATCATGTATCCATATTAAAGAGTAAATTAAAGAGTAAACTATCGCATGGTCCAATTGGGTTCAATGGTTGATGATACAATTCTAGTGCTCTCTCTTTTACATTGCTGTTAAAAAAAAAACTTTTGTCTATTTGTAGTTTGTTGATATTTCATCTCTATCTTATCTGGCAAAGTAATCTGAGATGTATTATTTGTTTTTTACATGATTGCTTCTGGTCTAAGAAGAGTATGCTGTTTTACATGGATTTTGAATTTCCCATCATATCAATGTCTTATTTTTTTGCTTATCTTGAGATACTTTACAGAAGTTATTGTATTTTGGAGTATGATCTTGTTCGCTAGGTATAAATACTATGTGAAAATTTTTACTTTAAAACAGTGATATTTCGTTGATATATTATTATTCGAAGTTTTTGTTCTAATTTATTGGGTGATTTTATCAAAACAAATTTCAGTCTTAACGCTCCTAAATTTTGATGTCATAATCTTGGTTTCAATTTTTAATTTTTTTCTTTATCCAATTTTCTTTTACGCGTATATTGTTTTTAGATTTTTTATCTTTTTCATCAATACTCAAGTTACATAAAAATGAATAAATTTCAATGGAAACATATGATATAATCTGTTCACTTGTGATGCAGCGATAGTCTTTGGCATTTGTAGTTTAAAGGAATTTTTCCATAATTTGATCCACTGTGTTACGATATCTCAAAATCTTTACATATTTTTCTAGGTTATGCATAACCTGGGGGATACTCGTCTTCTGTGTTGAATTTTTCCCTTTCTTTAGATTTTTTTGTTCCATAGAATTTTTCATAAAATATCATAAAATTCTCTTCACATTTTTTTATGAGGTAAGGATCTACATTTTCCAGTGGGACATTTCTGCCAAGTTCTGCTGCAAAGATTTCCACGAGTTGAAAGATTGAGTCTGGTGTCATTCTAATCTGATTTTCTCTGCCTGAGTAGAGCATCATTTTCACGTCAACAATCCAATATGTATTCTCTCCTTCCCGTTTAAAGGTATTAACATCTACGGTGTACCAGTCCTCATCCATGGTTCCTGACGACAGTGTGTATGCCTGTTGGATGCGATTTCCATAAAGAGCCGTCAAATGTTGAATGATCCTAACTGCTCTCCTACTCTTTTCCTCTTGTATTGCGTACAGGAGGTTTTCAAAGAATGCTGCGGAGTTTACATGACATGCTGTCATTACAACCATGGTAGCTGCTGGACCCAATAACATTGACATTGCGTTCATCATGCGAGGAAATGTTTTTCGATCGATTGGATCTACAAGATGGTACTCAAACACTTCTCGAATTGGATTCAGCATTGCAGGGTTTTTTTCAAAAATTTCAGCGAATTGTTGTAAATCCTTCAGAAATTGTTCTGGAACAGTTTTATGAGGATTGTTGAATCCATTTTGTTCCTCTAGTCCAGTATCAGCACTTGCTACTTTTTTTTCTGAATTGTTTGGTAATTTTATTTTTTTCCTCCGCTTTTTCGGTATAACGACCGTTGGCTGCGGTATCTGATCCTCTTGCTTTGCAGTCTCAGTATCTAATCTGAGTGGCGCATCCTCAGTCATTCACTAAAAATATGGGTGTTATGTAAAAAAATATCATCGGAATATTTTCTTGTTTTGTACGATGGTTTTATCTTTTGCTACGCTTTTAACTGCCTAGACATGGTATATGCGCGAGTACGAGTGATGATTGCTATAGTTTTGATTTACAGAATGGTAATTGAATGGATAATGGTTTATTATGATTTTACATATGCCTTTTTACTCATTTTTATCTAATGGTGGGTTAATATGTTTATTGTTAATAATTCTAAAAAAGTATTGTTTTCGAATTTTTATAGGTTTTTAGTTAACATGCTCTCATTTATCAATCTCGTACTATAATTTGTGTGATAATTTGCCAAAAAGAGTTGTACCCGAGAGGGATATGGGTACATGCTTACAACCCCAAGGATACGGTTAGATATAGGGGTTGCGCAGAGGTTTGAGTGCTTTGTGCTCTACATGAGAGCGGTGCTCGATGTATTTTTGGTTCTTTGTAATCTTTTCGGTTGCGAGTTTTGTCACGAGTTCTAGACCTGGTTTAACGCCTTCCATCGACTCTGCAATGATCCATCCTGCATCGATTGCTTTATTAAAAGCAGATTCTCCTGCTGTAGAACGGACGAAGACCGTTGACCATCCATCTGGAGTTCCGACGGATCCCGTTGAAATATCTGCCAAGTTTGCAACGTAGTCAAGACATACATGGCATCCGGGCTGCTCATACTTGTGAGTAACCTTTAATGGGATCTGTGTGTTTATACCCCGTTCAGTGTACACAGAGAATTTTCCTTTTCCAATATCCATTTTTGTGACATTGTCGATCTTAGTAGCACAGTGATCCTCAACCATTTGGTAAAGACCTTGGTAAGGGAAGTTCTCCATACAGAAAATTCCAAGGGCAAGAGCGATCTTGTCTGGAACGTCACGGAGTCCAATTGGGTACAGCTGTGCTTTCCTGACTGCCTGAATCTGACATGGAGTTCCAACGATACCGATCTTATCAAGACCATAGCTTCGCGTCGCCTCCTTGATCAGGGATATATTTGGAGAAATCGAGTATTTTGTACCACGTGCTGCGAGAAGTTCGTCTACGGTAGTGGCTATCATTGGCTCTGGATTGTATGCCTCATCTCCAGGTCCAGCAACGATTGCTCCGTCAATGATGCCCGTTTCAAGTGCATAGGCAAACATTGCAGTGACGATTCCTCCGTCCTGGGCTTTTGTGAGAATGTCTTCACAACCAGATTTGGCTTTGTAGACTGCCTTGTATTGTCCAAGATATTCCATTTTTTTTCCTCCCAGACTTTATGGTTTCATAACCTCTCCAATGAGGTTCGTAATTGATTCATACTGTCCGCAGACATCAAAGCTGAAGAAACTCCGTGGGCATTGCGCAAAGCAGGCGCCACATTTGATACACAAATCACGCTCGATCTGTGGTCTACCGTACTGCATTGTGATTGCGCGAACAGTACAGGCAGCGGAGCAGCTACCGCATCCACAGCAGAGACCCTGATTGATGACTTCGGTCATCAGATTGCATCCGCACGCCTCAGTACCTGCTGTTGCAAGGTTCATTAACGGGGTAAGATATGCCGTTGCGAGTGCTTTCTGTTCATCGTTTCCTTTCAAGAGCAGATATGCCATCAGGCATACATTGCGGATCTGCTGTGGGGTTGGTGCACATGCTGGAATATACACGTCAACCTTAATCAGGTCACCAATTGGCAGGAATGCCTCGTGTTGTGGTTGATTTTGTTGACCCCCACGGCAGAAGCGTGTGGTGTTGCCATAACATGCACAACCACCAAGAGCAACAACAATTTTTGCTTTCTCTCGTGTTTCCAGAATCTCTTCCATTGAGCACTCGTCGTTTAAACAAACGGATCCCTCGACTAGCGCGACATCCATCTCTGGGATGTGGCGCACATCGGCGAGCGTTAGACAGTAGACGAGGTCAGCGTATTTGTCAAGGATAGTAAGTAATCCTTCATAGTTATCTGCAAAGGACACGAGACATCCGGTACATCCGCTCATGTGAACATGTCCTACAGTAATCTTGTCAGCCACTGGTTTCTCCTCCTTTGGTTTTTGAATAATTGGCTTTTGTTCGACCTTCATGTCAGCCGGCTTTGCCTTAGTCACAGACGCTTCATGCTTTGCTGACACAGGTTCTTCCTGTTTACTGGCAACAGGTTTTTCGTCCTGTGTTCCCTCGCTGACATCGCCTTTTCCAAACAGTAAGCTTTTGAGTTTATCGAATAATCTCATTTTAGCTCTCTATCTCTTTCAAGATGACGTTTACAGTTTTGGGAATAGCTCCTTGTACTTCCGGACTTAGTTCAAGAGCGAAGTCTTCACTGTCCGGTGCAGGTATATAGGCGGGCTGGCAACCGAGTATAATAATATCCATCTTTTCTTTTAGTCTGCTGATAGGATCTAGCAGATTTCCAGAATGAGCATCCATGTAACGTTCCTGTTTGCTTTCCGGCAAAAGATCAGCAGGGATCTTCGTTAGTTCTCCTGGTTTTCCACCGAAATCCATGCAATCTACAATAATCAATTTTTTCGTTTCTTTCGGTTCAATCATCGAAAAAACGAGATGTGGCCCTCCAAGGCCAACATCCATAGCTTTCACATTGTCAGGTAGTTTGTACTCTGAGAGTGCTCTGATTACTGCAGGGCCAAACCCATCATCGCCAAACAGCTCATTACCGACGCCGGCGATTATTATTTCTGGAAACAGTCCTTCCATATATACTTACTCAAGGAGCTTTTGTGCCACTAGCCGGTTATCTCCATCCAGTACAATCATGTGGGTTGCACAGGACACACAGGGATCATATGCACGCACAATGATTTCTGCGAGCTCCCACGGTGCACCTGTCAATGCACGACTGCAGGTTGGGAAGTTCCAAGTAGTCGGAACGAGCATGGAGAACCACTCAACTTTACCATTGCGAACCTTTGCAAGGTGAACATCAGATCCGCGTGGAGCTTCATTAGATGCCCATCCAATGGTTCCATCACCCTGTGGAATAACATCTGCCACGACGTTTCCAGAGGTGTTGAGTGCATCTGCGGCTTCAATCATCTTGTAGACGGAGTCCATGTATTCCATTTCACGTGCAATGTTGAGGCCTATGGCACCCTTTCGGTCGTAATTTCTATATATTGCTAGACGAGCTCGTGGCCCAACCTCTACCGGCTGTCCATCGTAAAGTGGGACACCTGTGCATGCCTGCATTTGAGGCCAAGCTTTTGCCCCTGCTTTAGTGGTTCCTCCAATTGGATAGTTTGGATCGTCCATGGTGATCTCTTCTTCACCCATGTACCAATCCCAGGGTCTTACCTCAAGCCAGCGTGCAGGGTCCCAGGTTGGGTTTTCATCAAGAGATGAGCTTCCGTAGCATGGATCGGTTGCCATGTAACCCTGTTGGTGGAAGCCAAGATCTTTTGGAATTGCAACTTCGCGTCCACACATCTCTGCCCAGTCGCGTTTTGCATAGTTTTCGAAGACTGCAATCATGAACTCCATCTGTTCGCGTGCAAGTGGGAGTGCCTGCTTTGCAAGATCGTATATCTTGGTTCTTGCCCGTGGAGTAATATTCTTGTACATACCACCTACACGTGTATTGGACGGATGTACTGCTTCCCCACCAGCGATCTCACCGATGGTCTGGCCAATCATACGCAGAGTCTGAATCCTCTTTGCAACGGTTCTAACAGGCTCTTCGGGAGAAAATGGGTTGATTTTTGAGTCTGTTCCTGGAAGATACATATCTGGCAGTGCAAGGATATCATGCAGTGCGTGTGAGTGCAGTCTGTTTGCACACTGAAGAATTATACGCAGAAGATATGCGTCATCTGGGATCTCTACACCAATTGATGCTTCCATTGCTTCTGTTGCTGCAAGGGTGTGCGCAATTGGGCAGATACCACACACGCGGGAAGCAATCTTTGGAACCTGCTCATAGGTTTTACCAATGGCAAGCTTTTCTACTCCACGAACCGGTGTGATGGAAAGCCAGTCTCCGCGCTCAATGATTCCTTCATCGTTTACTTTTAAAACGAGCTTGGAGTGACCCTCATGTCTGGTGGTCGGGGAAATTTCTACTACTTTCGACAATGTTATCGCCTCATCCTAAATATTTAGGTTGTTCGATCAGCTATACAGGAAAATTACCATTGTCCTTTTGGGTTAATGACACGTACCGAAGTACGCTATCTTTACTTTCTTTCCTTGGCTTTATTAAAGATTTCCTCTCTCTTTGATGATCTCTTGTCCAACTATTTTCTATGTGTTTCCAAATAGTCTTACCCAGATTTTGTGAAATGATCGAAAGTGTTACTTGTTTGTATTTGTGTAACACTTTTCTGAAAAAAACGTTAATTTAGCCTTTATTTTTTGAAGAATTCATAATTTTTTTCTTGTCAACTATGAAATCATTTATGCGCTCTAGGAAATTTCAAAAATTATTCAGATAATCCCTATTAAACTTGGAAAAAAAGTACGCAGAGTATATTATACATTTAGTTCTTCGCGTAGTTCTGCAAGTGTAGCCTTCCTCTCTGCATAGGCATCGTGCTGATGAATACTTTCTTCATTCGTTTGACGGATCGTAATGTGGGTATCACCTGGAAGGTATGAAAATGTGTTTACAACTTGACGTGCCATTTCCCGGACACAATCTTCTACAAACCGTGCATTCTTGTGTGCAGCCATAACAACATAACTTTCATCTCCGCGTTTGAGAAGTTCGTAAATTTTTGCACTCATAGATTCCCTAAGAACGTTGACGATCTGTTCCAGAGGAACGACAATGTCATCATCGGTCTCCACACATAGGAATCCACGGCCTCGTTGGTTGTGGCTTGCCATTGGAACCTCCTGGAAAAATGCATCAATTTTATCATTGGGGATTTCAAGCTTTTGCATTACTCGCATTGCATGATCCTTCATGATGTTCTGAGCACATGGGCAGGCAGTAATACCAGTAACTTCGGCTCCTACGCTCTTGCGAACGATTGGTTCTCCTTTGGTTCTCTGGGCAATTGCATGGGCATAGACGTTGACGACTTCTTGACATGATGTCTTTGAAACCGGTGTATCACGGTTTATCATGTAGAAACTGCGCATGAACACTTCGGTCTTGTCTGCATATTCATGATGATCAAGCAGTTTTCGGGAAACGATTCCACACACATCTTCAATACCACGGACGTCACCGGAGGTTGCCTGCTGCAGTACCTCGTCGATAACCTCAAAATTTCGGGACAGATTTGCACCTTTTAAGCTGCTGGGGAGATCGACAAAGACATCAAAATCGGAGATGAATATTGCTGGGCGTTTTTTGCCAGGTCTTCCAACTTCAACGAGTTTTTTGACATTTTTCACGCCGACACTGGTCAGGCTGATTCGTACGTCAGGAGCAGTGGACTGCACATCTGGTAATGACATTATATTGTATCCTTCGTTATTTTGCTCAACATTTCACAGGAGAAATCGGCAGAGTAACGTGCATCTAAGTGTATTACCCCCACAGTATATAATTTTATATCTCATCATGCCTATTTATCACTGACGCGTATGCTGAAACAATATTATGATGCTGACGTTGACTGGTCGCAGATTGCTGGAAAAACGATTGCAGTACTTGGTTATGGTTCACAAGGACGTGCTCAGGCAGCAAATCTGAGAGACAGTGGTCTTTCTGTGATTGTTGGAGTTCGTCCAGGACTGAGTTTTGAGGCTGCGAGCCGTGATGGATTTCCCACGATGCCAGTTGCTGATGCTGTCCGCAAAGCGGATATTCTTGCAATGTTAGTTCCAGATGAAGTGGCTGCTGAGATATTTCGTCGTGATATATTGCCATGGTTGCATGATGGCCACACCATTGTTTTTGCCCATGGTTTCAACGTTCATTATGGACAGATCGTCCCTCCGCCAAATGTGAATGTGGTACTAGTTGCCCCAAAGGGTGTTGGCCCACAAGTCCGAAGATTGTATCTTGATGGTTCGGGAGTTGTATCCCTAATTGCTGTACATCAGGATGTGACTGGTTTTGCAAAACACATGGCTCTAGCATTTGCAAAAGGTATTGGTTCTGCCCGTTCTGCTATCATGGAAACAACATTTGCAGATGAGACTGAAACTGATCTTTTTGGTGAACAGGCAGTAATCTGTGGAGGTATGGTGAATCTGATGAAAGCGGCATACAATACCTTGGTAACGGCAGGATACGAACCGGAGCTGGCGTACTATGAATGCCTGCATGAGTTGAAGCTGGTTGTTGATCTTCTTTATGAAGGAGGATTTACTCAGATGCATAATTCTGTATCAAAGACTGCTGGGTATGGAAGTCTAACTCGTGGTCCACGTGTGATCGGTTCGGAAACTCTTGCTGCGATGCAGGAAATACTTGTTGAGATCCAGTCTGGTGCATTTGCTCGCGAGTGGTTGCTCGAAAATCAGGTGAATTGTCCTCAGTATACAGCACTCATGCGGCGGGAGATTGAGTCCGAACTTGAACAGATTGGTAATACAGTCCGGCAGACTCTTTCAGACATAAAATAATTTTTATTTTTAATAGTCTTTATTTTCTGTGTTAATTTGCATGTCTTTGTCTATTTTTTTATTTTATGATTTTTAAGAAAGAATTTCAATTATTACACTTTATCAAAGTTACCTGAGTTGCGAAGTTCATCCACAGTAGTTTAATTGTGATATTATTTCATGTTCATTTCTAACAATCTAGTACAAGAGAGGAAAGGAATTTCCTTCCTGGAATTTATGGTAAGTACTCCTGGAAACTAATGATATGTCTGAACCAATCTCTATTTTCATAGATAACTTAAAAAAATTAATGTAATGACAACACAGATTGACTCTGATCTCTACTAACTCCATCTAAGGTGTCTTCTCAGGTTTTATCCACTTATATTTAAATATTACTGAATTTCTTGTTAAGTAAAATTGATTAGGTTATTACAATAATAAATGCTTTGGATTATGATGCCACAATACTATTATAAATTGAATGTTTTTGCATAAATCGTTATTTTCTGTCTCCTTTGGAGTATGCAGATCTTTCTATAATAGTCTGAGAACTTCATGAAATTATAATGATGTGGATACAGTGAGTCTATCTGTTTTTTCGAATATCCATAGTTTATTAAGAAATCTATCGGATAAATTAATTGAAAATCAACTTTATGACGAAAATCCAAAGAGCTCTGGAGATGTTTTCCACCATCAAACATTTCGGAAAAAAATCAGGAAGAAATCATTCGTGATATTGTCTCTGGCTGTGATGTTCTGATTATCATGGCAACTGGTGGTGGAAAATCTCTCTGCTACCTACTACTGGCAATGCTTTTGGATGGTGTGACGATTGTTATCTCTCTTTTAATTGCACTCATGAGAGATCAGGTAGATGCTCTTTCTGAGCAGGATGGTCAAGAGGAAACGCTCAATAGCACATAGACGTATGATGAGCGTTTAGGGTCGAAAAAGAATTATTGCGGGAACTGTTCGAATTCTTTAAATCTATCCGGAACGTTCAGTAATTCCTGTATTTATCACAATGCTTTCTCGTTGTCGTGTTGCACTAATCGCAGTAGATGAGGCCAACTGTATTTATTTGTGGAGGCATCAGTTTCGGTCCGAGTATGGGGAAGATCAAAAGCCGTCGAGAAATATTTCCAACAGCACCAGTTATTTTCCTAATCGCGACTGCAACTAGACGAGTGTGAGAAGATATTATTCGTGAACTTTGCATGAAAAATCATTGTGAATATGTCAGCAATATCACTCGGAGGAATCTTCAGTACGAGGTGCATGAAGAATCATCCAGTTTTATACGCGTTCAAAGAATTCTCAGTTATGTTGTTGTACATCCAAATGTGTCGGGTATTATCTATTGTTTTTCCCGAAAGAGTTGTGAATATGTATCCGAGCGTCTCCGACGTTCCTGTATTCTAGCGAGTCCATATCATGCTGGTATGTCATCACTTGGACGCAGTCGTATTCAGGAAGGCTTTCTGAAAAATTCCATTCAGATTATTTGTGAAAAAACCGCATTTGGCGTGGAAATTGACAAATCAAACGTTGAATACGTTATTCATACCCATCTTCCAAAGGATTTTGAATCGTATTATCAGGAAACAGGTCGTGCTGCCCGTGATGGGGACTGTGTGGATTATATCTCTATTATTCCTCTGGTGATCGAGCAAATATCTCTTCTATGCTAGAATCTGGATTTTTCCAGCTTTGAAAAACTTCGCATTGCAAAACAAAAACTCACGGACATGTATTCCTACTGTGAAACATTGGAGTTCCGGAAAAAGGTTCTTCTTTCCTATTTTGGTGAGGAAATATCTTCGTGTGGAAATTGCGACAACTGTGCTCGATTACAACTAAAATCAGGGATATGTGCAGCCCCTCTATCTCTCTTACGAATTGTGTACGAGGGAGCATGCAGCCTTTCGGGGAAGATGAGCGTGTCTCCGTTGTCTCTTTTCTTCTCGGTTTGGTTCGTGTCCATATGAAAAGATCTAGCCTGATGGAGCATCCATTTTATGGTGCTGCCAAAGATCATAAACGTTCTGAGGTCATGGGAGAAGTACAGGATATGGTCGCCGCAGAGAAACTTTATCTTTGGGGAAACGTGATTAAGAAATTTTTTGCTGTAAAAAATAATTTTTCCACAAAATCTCTGTTTTAATATGCAAAAATATGTACTCTAAATATTCTTATTAGCAATATCTTGGATTTTTTTCCTTTAGAACAGATATTGTATGCCCCTGGATTGATTCTCTTCATAGATACTGTGTGTACAGATGTGTATCTTTGTTCGAGTAAAAAAATGAACACTCTTGAATCTGAAAATGAAATAATAGGTTTTGAATCTATGTAATCTATTTATAATGCCGTATGCAATGTTCTGTATAGAGTTTTCCCAATCTATGAAAAAGTCTCTATCAAGGAAATGCATTATCTTTTCACAGAATTCTCCTATTATGTGAATCAATAGTGATGGAAATTTCACTTTGAACCCCCAAACATCACATCGACGAGCATCTCAGTATTCCTCTTGTGTGATAACCATCGAAGAGATCTCATGCATAGAGGTGATTAAGGAGATTTGCGTGGAATATTCAATTTTTTGGTTAAATAATCTCTATATTAAATTTTCCGAGATGATATAGATGTTTCATATTTCAAGAAAATTATCTGATAAAATAGAATTATCTGGTAATATTCTTTCTTCTCCACATTTTTGTTAGAACCTTCGATTGATCAAGCAGG
>DALTYD010000022.1 GCA_029986255.1 Methanocorpusculum sp.
CTAATGGGGCCGCCGCGATTTGAACGCGAGTCAGAAGACCCCCAGTCTCCTAGGATTCCAGGCTACCCTACGGCCCCTTCAAACTTTTCCTTCCTACAATGAAGTATTATACATATAGGATCTGCGTTCCTTATTAGTCTTTTACTTTGATCCTGACAAGAAGGAGGATCATTGCTCTTCTGATTGCTTCATTTCTTTTAGTTGTTCTTCTATTTTTATTTCATTATGTCCTCCATATATCATTGCAACTGTTAATCCGAGGATTACAATTGTTGTTCCAATGGTGTCAATAAATGTTAAATCATTTACTAATAGTCGTCTCACCATTGTGGTAATTCCTGCAATTAGAATTGGTCGAATCAGTACACGACCCGCCCGAACATAGGATGCAATCATATCTACTAGTGTTGCAATCACAATAATTAGAAGAATTGCTTGCAGTAGGTTTGACAATCCTTGTTGGGTTGGTGTTTTCATTGCTTGCATTGCAAGTGTTATTGTTTCGTTAACGCTGATCAATGCCGCAACTATCAAGAGAAACGCAGTTAGCGCATATATTGTAATTGTGACTGCACGGCAGCTTTGTGCAATAATTTGGCAGATACGTGAAAAAGGATCGTTATTTTGTGTCATATTATTTTTCATATTCTTAATATAATAATATGGAATGTAACTGTTTTATTAATATTCTTCAAGCTTATTTAAGAACTGACAAAAAAACATAATAAAAAGGTATAGCTTGGCTCTGGAACGAGAGTTGTATTCCTTTTCAGAATATATCGGTTTTTATGTTGAACTAACCGGTATGTATATATATTTTTTAATCCAAATAATAATGCTACCTTCCAGAGGACAATTTGGGCCAGTAGATCAGTCAGGCAGATCGTCGGACTTTTAATCCGCAGGTCGGGGGTTCAACTCCCTCCTGGCCCGCTTGCATGCTGCTATGGTTTTTTAAGAAAATTCAATAAAATGAATTTCTCTGTTGACTTTTGGTAGCGTGTATTGATGCGTCCGTTGGATATTAGAACAGGCATCAAAAAAAACTCTGATACTTTTTGTGATGAGAATTCTAAATCCCAAGCACAGATATTTATATCTATCAAAATCTTAAATTAGGAGCTCTATGACACGATTAAACGTATTATTCCATGAGATGGTTCCTGATCACCAGATCATGACTCCGGAAGAAGTTTCTAAACTTCTTGCCACATATGACATTACTGATGAGCACCTTCCTAAAATGTATCATGACGATCCTGCTGTTAAAGCCTGCGGAGCAAAACCGGGCATGATTCTCCGCATTACCCGTAAAAGTCAAACAGCAGGTGAAGCTACCTCTTACCGCCTTGTAGTCCGACGACCGAAAAAATAACAGAGTGGATATTCTTGATTGATAGAAGTGTACTTTCTGGAGCTTACTTTTCCCAGGAACATGTTGCCCGTCATCAGCTAGATTCATTTAACAATTTTGTGGAGTATAATCTCCAGAAAGTCGTCAATGAACAACGTATTGTTGAAACGGAGATTGTAAATCGGGGAAAAAATCAGGAACCCGTTTGGGTTGAACTTGGCGAACTCCGCGTAGAAAAACCAATTGTTCGTGAAGCGGATGGATCTCAAAGCAGATTGTTTCCGACTGAAGCACGCCTGCGTAATCTTACCTATGCGGCTCCAATGGTTCTTGCTATGACTCTTCATCAGGGAGATAAAGTCTTTGAGCCCCAAGAGACGATCATTGGTCAGCTTCCTGTTATGATTGGATCAAAAGTTTGTAATCTTTGTGGTCTATCTATGGAGGAAAGAACTGAACAGGGAGAAGATCCATATGATCCTGGTGGCTATTTCATTGTAAATGGGACTGAACGTGTATTAATGACGCTGGAAGATCTTGCTTCCAACAAGATCATGACCGAATATACCGAACGGTACAACGAACAAATTCATGTATCCAAAGTATTTTCACAGTTTCGTGGATATCGTGCTCTCGTAGTCGTCGAAAAAAATAAAAAGAATCTCCTTGATGTTAGTTTTCCATCCGTTGCAGGTCATCTCCGCTTTGTAGACCTGATGCGTGCCCTTGGTCTTGAGACTGATGAAGAGATTGTATCTGCCGTCTCTCTTTCCGAAGATGTCTTAATCTATATGATGCAAAATCTTGAAGAATCCGATTGCACGACCTCTGAGGAGGGTATTATGTACGTCGGTAAAAAGCTTGCACCCAATCAAACAAAGGATTATCAGAGAAAACGCGCTGAATTCGTTCTTGATAGCTATCTCCTGCCGCATTTGAACTATCTCATTCCTTCCCACTTGAAACCTGGTGATGAGGATTATGAGTTATATGCAAAGGATGTTCGCGTTGCTAAAGCTGAATTTCTCGGTCGAATGGCTGAGGCATGTTTCGATCTTGCGTTAAACAAAAGGAGAATCGATGATAAGGATCACTACTCTAACAAACGCTTGAAACTTGCTGGAGATTTAATGGAGGATCTCTTTCGTATCTCCTTAAACAGACTTACTCGTGATGTCAAGTATCAGCTAGAGCGTGCAAGTATGCGTCATCGTGAACTTGCTATCGGAACTGTAGTTCGTGCAGATGTCTTAACTGAACGCTTAATCCATCCACTTGCAACTGGAAACTGGGTTGGTGGAAGAACTGGTGTTTCTCAGCTCATGGATCGTGTTGATCACATGTCTGTAATATCCCACCTTCGGCGTGTAATATCCCCATTATCACGTTCTCAGCCTCATTTCGAGGCACGTGATCTTCACCCAACTCAGTGGGGTAGAATTTGTCCATCCGAAACCCCAGAAGGACCAAACTGTGGTCTTGTCAAGAACTTTGCCCAGATCGTTGAGATCAGCAACGGAATTGAAGACGAAGAAGCGATGCTGCACCTTATCCGTAGTATGGATATCGACCCTATCCGGAGTGAGTAAATGGAAAAGAAAATGGCAAGAGTATTTGTTGATGGAGCTCTTTTTGGAAAGGTTAATGATGCTGATGAATTTACGCGAAATTTCCGTCATATGCGTCGAAATGGAAAGATATCCTCTGAAGTTAATATCTCTTATAAAGATTATAGCAATGAAATCGTCATCAATACCGATCGTGGGCGTGCCCGTCGTCCATTGATTGTCGTAGAAAATGGTGTCCCAACGGTTACTCCTGAAGACATAGAAAAAGTAAGATCTGGTCAATATGATTTTTTTACGCTTGTTAATCGAGGCAAGATCGAGTTCATCGATGCAGAAGAAGAAGATGATCTCTATATCGCTGTTTATGAAGAGGATTTAACCCCTGAGCACACGCATTTAGAGATTGATCCATCGCTGATACTTGGAATTGGTGCGGCCCATGTTCCTTTTCCGGAGCATAATGCATCTCCCCGTGTTACTATGGGTGCTGGTATGATTAAGCAGGCTCTTGGTTTTGCCCAATCAAACATGAAACTGCGACCCGATACTCGTGGTCACATGTTGCATTATGCCCAAGTTCCTATGGTACATACGCAGGCTGCTGAATTAATTGGTTCTGATAATCGTCCCCAAGGTCAAAATTTTTGTGTTGCTATTATATCCTATGAAGGATACAACATTGAGGATGCACTCATTTTCAACAAGGCATCTGTTGAACGTGGTCTTGGTCGCTCTCATTTCTTTAGAACCTATGAAGGTGAGGAACGTCGTTATCCTGGAGGGCAGGTTGATAGAATTGAGATTCCGGATGATGCTGTACAGGGATCTCACGCTCCTGGAGCCTATGCCAATCTTGATACAGATGGCATAATTAATCCTGAAACCAGTGTACTGGAAAAAGATGTTCTAATTGGTAAAACCTCTCCACCTCGGTTTCTGGAGGAACCTACTGGAGAACTTATATCTGTGGAAAAACGCCGTGATACATCAATTACTATGCGAAGCAACGAAACGGGTATTGTCGATACCGTGATTGTGACTGAATCGGAAAACTCATCGCGCTTAGTCAAAGTTCGTACTCGCGATCTCCGGATTCCAGAAATTGGGGATAAATTCGCATCTCGTCACGGCCAGAAGGGTGTATGTGGTTTGATTACTCCACAGGAAAACATGCCTTTCACTGAATCTGGTATTTCTCCAGATCTCATTATCAATCCTCATGCCGTCCCCTCTCGCATGACTATTGGTCATATGCTAGAAATGATCGGTGGCAAAACTGGTTCCTTGATGGGTACTCGTGTTAATGCGACATCATTCCGAAGAAAACCGGTTCAACAGATTTTTGATAGTCCTTTTGCTCAGAAGAGACTTCTTGATGACAAAGAGATCGGTAAGAATGTTGCTAATAGTACATTGACCCGTGAACAGGTCCTTCGTCACGAATTGGTAAAGGCAGGATTTGCCCACACAGGCCGCGAAGTCATGTACGATGGGATAACCGGGCGTCGATTCCAAGCAGATGTTTATATTGGTGTCATTTACTACCAGAAACTCTATCATATGGTGTCTACTAAGATGCATGCGCGATCTCGGGGCCCGGTGCAGGTTTTAACACGTCAACCGACTGAAGGTCGAGCTCGCGAAGGTGGTCTTCGTTTTGGTGAAATGGAACGTGATGTGATGATTGGTCATGGTGCGGCCATGGCCTTAAAGGAACGTCTTCTTGACGAGTCTGATTCCGTTAAGCAGTATGTCTGTGCTCGCTGTGGTATGGTTGCTATGTACGATGCAAAGCAGAAGACCACACGTTGTCTTGCTTGTGGTGCTGAAACAGATATCTACGAAGTAGAGATGAGCTATGCATTTAAACTGTTACTTGATGAGATGAAAAGTATGGGTATCGCCCCTAGACTGAAATTGGAGGATATGGTGTAATATGCCCAGCCCAAAGAGAATTGGAAAGATTGAGTTTGGTCTCCTCTCCCCAAAAGCAATTCGCGATATGAGTGTCTGTAAGGTCATCTGGCCTGATACATACGATGATGATGGTTTTCCCTATCCAAAAGGTTTAATGGATCCTAGTCTTGGTGTTATTGACCCAGGTCTCCGTTGCAAAACTTGTGGTCAGAAGCAAGGTGATTGTCCCGGTCACTTTGGTCACATTGATCTTGCAAAACCGGTAATTCACGTTGGTTATACCCGACTTATCCGGAAACTTTTGCGGGTGACTTGCCGAGAGTGCGGAAGACTCTTGCTTGATAAAGAGGAGATTGAACGATTCAGCGCACTTGAGGAAGATCCCTATTCTGCAGAGACTATCGGCGAAAAGGATATCAAAAAGGAACGTATTTGCCCGTATTGCGGAGATCAGCAATTCAAAATCAATTTCGAAAAGCCGACAAATTTCGTCGAGGTGGTTACTGATACTGGACAAGATGGCAAAGTGCATAAAACAGAACATAAACTCACTTCTGCCGATATTCGTGAGCGACTTGAGAAAATCACTGATGAGGATCTTCGGTTGCTTGGCATCGATCCGACCGTAGCTCGACCTGAATGGACGATTCTTACTGTTCTTCCCGTACCTCCAGTTACAGTGCGTCCTTCCATTATTCTTGAGAATGGACAGAGGTCGGAGGATGATCTGACACACAAGCTGGTGGATATTATTCGTATCAATCAACGATTTAAGGAGAATCAGGATGCTGGTGCTCCACAGTTGATCATTGAGGATCTTTGGGAACTCTTGCAATATCATGTTACTACCTATCTTGATAACGAAGTTGCTGGATGCCCCCCAGCTCGGCATCGTTCTGGTCGCCCGTTAAAGACACTATCTCAACGCCTAAAAGGTAAAGATGGTCGATTCCGTGGTTCCCTCTCTGGAAAACGTGTGAACTTCTCGGCCCGTACGGTTATCTCCCCTGATCCAAATCTCTCTATTGGGGAGGTGGGTGTTCCACTTGCCATTGCGAATGAGATGTCTGTTCCAGTACGAGTTACTAAACAGAACATTGAGGATATCCGACGTATGATTCGGGTTGGGCCTTATCGTCCAACTCTCCGTGATCCATGTGGTGCGAACTATATCAATCGTCCGGATGGTCGTCGTATCCGTCTGATTTCTGGTCCAGATGGTAACTGTGATGCTGTTGCAGACATGATCGAGCCTGGATGGACGGTTGACCGTCAGCTTAGAGATGGTGATATTGTGTTGTTTAACCGTCAACCATCGTTGCATCGAATGTCCATCATGTCTCATCATATCAAAGTGATGAATGGCAGAACTTTCCGATTAAATCCAGCAGTTTGCCCTCCATACAATGCAGATTTTGATGGAGATGAAATGAACTTGCACGTTCCGCAGACCGAGGAATCCCGAGCTGAAGCCGAATTGTTGATTTTAGTGCAAGAAAATATTCTTTCTCCTCGTTTTGGAGGTCCGATCATAGGTGGTCTGCATGATCATATTTCGGGTATCTTCCTCCTGACAAATCAACTGAAATGGTATACTAAGTCCCAGTTCTTATACCTGTTGAAGTACACTAATATGGAGCATATGCCTGAACCTGGAAAATTTGAGGATGGCATTCCTTACTGGAGCAATAAACAGGTTTTCTCGATGATTCTCCCCGACGATGTCAATATGTTTTACAAGGCAACCTGCTGCAGGAACTGCAATCCCTGTTCTAAGAACACTTACTGCCCTCATGATGCGTACGTTAGAATTGTTGATGGCCATCTACTTTCTGGAACGATTGACAAAAAATCTGTCGGAGCCATGGACGGAGCGATTTTAAACCGTATTATCCGTTTGCATGGTATGAAACGCGCCCGTGAGTACATTGATGATTTAACTAAATTGTCGATTCGTGCAATTATGCTCAATGGTTTTTCCTATGGAATTAACGACACGGATCTCGGAAAAGAGGAATATAAGCAGATCCGCGATGTGCTTGATACGGCAGAAATTGATGTTGCTCAACGTATCAACATATATGAACAGGGACATCTTGAGCCTATGCCTGGTAGAACTCAGGAAGAAACACTGGAAATGCAGGTGATGAAAGAACTCGGAAAAGCTCGTGATCGCACAGGAGAAATTGCCTCTCGCCACCTAGGGTTTGAGAACTCTGCCGTGGTTATGGCTGTTTCAGGTGCCCGTGGTTCCATGTTGAATATGGCCCAAATGGCAGGTTGTATCGGTCAACAGGCTGTGCGTGGGGAACGTATTGTTCGTGGTTATGAAGATCGTACGCTGCCTCATTTCAAACGTGGGGATAAGGGTTCTGATGCACATGGTTTTGTACGTAATTCCTATAAATCAGGTTTAACTCCAACTGAGTTCTTTTTCCATGCTATTGGCGGTCGTGAAGGTCTTGTAGATACAGCAGTTCGAACGTCCCAGTCTGGCTACTTACAGCGGCGTATGATTAATGCTTTGCAGGATTTGAAGGTTGCATATGATGGTACTGTTCGCAGTACCGGGGGCAAGATCATCCAATTCAAGTACGGTGAAGATGGAACCGATCCTGCTAAGTCTGCATCTGGTCTACCGGTTGATGTAAAGGGTATTGCTGAATCTGTATTGAAGGAGGCAGTGTGAGTATGACCCCTAGAAAGAAGAGTACTGTGAATGAGTTGGTATCTTTTGCCGACTCTTCCTTTTCTAATGCTGCTGTTCCCATTGAATCGACTAAGAAAAAAGACTATGAATCAGATATTCTTGAGACCAAGGAAAAGATAGATGATATCAAAGGAATCATTGCTGTGGCGCCTGATGCTGCAGATAATGCTTCTGATTTTAGGGATGGCTTTATCTTTCTGAAAGAAAAGAATGATCCACATGTTAATGATGAAATTGTACAGGTGCTTTACACTTGGGATCTCCCGAAAACGCTATTTGATCAGATTTTTGTTTGGCTTGAGAAAAAAACTTCTGAGGAGATGCTGGCTGTAGATCTTGATCGGTTAAAACTCCGTATTCAGCGTCTAGTGGCTGAGGATCTGCCGGTCTCTACAACAACTGAACTGGTGAAAATTCTTACTACCAAGTTTGATGAGGGGCATGATGTAACGGATGATCAGTTTGAGGAGATTGTAACCCGTATTAGTGTGGAATATAATCATACTCGTGTTCAACCTTGTGAAGCAGTGGGTATAAATGCTGCACACTCTATTGGTGAACCAGGTACTCAGATGACAATGCGTACATTTCATTACGCGGGTGTAGCTGAGATCAATGTTACCCTTGGTCTTCCGCGACTTATTGAGATTATGGACGCTCGAAAAGAACCTTCCACTCCAACGATGACGATATTTTTGGAGAAGGGCTATCGTGAGGATCGTGATAAAGCTCGTGAAGTTTCCTGGAAAATAGAGGCAGCCCCATTGCACGAGTTTGGAGATATTGAGACGGATATTGCGGAGATGTGTGTTATTGTACAGGTTAATCGCGAGGTCTGTAAAAAGAGAAAGATTTCTGTATCCGAGATTTTAGAGCGTGCCCCTCAGAAGATTAAGGATAAACGCCACTACCGTGATTTTGAGGTTGAGGTTGATGAAAATGAGGGTATTCTTCGTTTTCTCCCGAAAACAGGTGAATCATATCAGAATTTATTCCACTTGGCCGAGCATGTTCGTCAGGTAATTGTGCAGGGTATTGATGACATTCGTCGCGTTGTGGTTCGCAAGGAGAATGACGAGTACATTCTTCATACGGAAGGTTCCAACTTGCGAGATGTTTTTGAGATTGAGGGTGTAGACTGTACTAGAACACGAACGAATAATATTGCTGAGATCGTAAATACGCTTGGTATTGAAGCTGCTCGCTCAGCAATAATTTATGAAGCATTTTCAACACTGAAAGAGCAGGGTATCTCAGTGGATCTTCGTCACATTATGCTTGTTGCAGACATTATGTGTATGGATGGTGAAGTTAAGCAGATTGGTCGTCATGGAATTGCAGGTGAGAAGGAATCTGTTCTATCCCGCGCATCATTTGAAGTTACAGTTAATCATCTTTTGGATGCAGCAATTGCCCATGAGTTTGATGAACTTTCTGGTGTGACAGAGAACGTTATCGTAGGACAGCCCATTCTGCTTGGTACTGGTGATGTGAAATTGATGGCACGTCGAGTAAGTTCGATAAATCAAGTATAATATTCTTTTTATTTTATGAATATTTTGATATTTTTAGTGTTATTATCTGATTTAACATGTAATTTTTCTGGAAAAACATCGGAAGTCGGAAGCATTGTCTCTCATTCTCAAAGTGAAAGAGTAATACTTACTATATAGGGCAGATATGTTAGAGATTGTATAAGCTTTCTTCTATTTGAAAAGTATCAATTAATTATTTTTATGTTTTTTTCTTATTACGTCCATATTGCAAAAATTTTAGAGAGATCCAAAGGAAACGTATTCACCTTTTATGTATTTGTCTTATCTCTCGTGATTTAGTGTTCCGCTGTTTTATTTGCAATTTTCTTGACATGGGGATTGATTAAATTCCTATTGTTATAATTCTAACAATATAGATCTCCAATAAAAAAAATGTTGAGATTTCTATTACTCTTAATTACTCCACTGAGTCAACGTTATTTTCTCTACCAAAATTGATGAATTTTATCCCATTTTTTGCAGATATATTCCTCTCATGTTTGTCGAGATTCTTTTGCTTTGGTATTGTTTGAAGTATATGGTCTTATCATCATGTAGGGAATATTGCACTCAATGCTGTTCAAGATCTCGTCTTCTGAAGGATTTGGAGAACAAATTTATATATTCAGTCTTCTCTATTCAAACTAGTTCTTTTATCTTACTCATTTTTCATTTTATCATTGGGGGGCTATTGTTCAGTTGAAATTACTATCTACTCATCTCTAACTTCTTTCCTGTCTTTCTCTCTATTTGCTCCTACTAATTATCGATGAAAAATCTGTTTTGGGCGAGAGTGGCAGAATTGACAACTAATAACTTCATATCCCTTATATGTTGGAGCATGACAATATGTCTATATTGATTAATTATGGCCTCTATTACTCAGTTTGCTCATTGGTTGTTTATAGGAGTGGAACTACAATAGTTATTCTCCCTGAAAATTTATGGCATTTCAATCATCACTATTCCAGACATTATCAACATTTTATTTGAGAGAAAGGAGTCAGACCCATGCGAAATAATGCACATGATATCACCGCTCCCCCGTTTTACCTCCCGCAGTTTGAACAGTCATATCGTTACATCATCGATGATTATCCCATTGTACCTCATGAAATAGCAATCTTTATTCCTTGTGCAGTACGTAAACCCTATAGTCAAAGCCCAAGTCACCGACTTTTTCACAAGATATTTAATGAAGTGTTCCAAGATAAGGGAAAATATCACGTTGTTATCTTCGGTACTTGCGGTGTTGTCCCATCTGAACTTGAATTGATGTATCCCTATGCCCATTACCATTATATGCTCGGCAATGTCAAGGATCAACGCCTTAAAGATGATTTTCTCCATATTGAAACTCGACGCATTGCTGAATATCTTGAAAAAACGCGATTTACATATGATAAGCGTATTGCTTATTGTATTGGTCTTTTCCGTACGACATTGGAAATGGCTGTTTCCGAAACGCAAATCCCAGTTGAGATTTATCCAACCCACCTAATGATCGATATGCTTTATGATGCTGATTGCCCGTTTCCGGAGGGTAGTCTCTCCATGCAGGCGTATATTGATGAATTCCGCGCGGCTCTTGTCCGTGTGAGAGAGGACTGAATGGCATTCCGTGAAGTAGCCGCCGTTCGACTGAATGAAAAAAAATCTAAGTTTTATGCTCATCTTTATGAGATCGATACTGTTGATGATGTTCTAGGGGTGCGCAAAATTCATGACCAACTTTACAAAAAAGCGGCCCATCACTGCTATGCAATGGTCTATGGTACGATAACTGCAAGTTGTTCCGATGGAGAAGTAGGTTCACCCGGACGCGTTCTTGCAGGGGTTTTGGCACGCAACCATCTTGATGCTCATATGCTTATTGTTTCTCGCATTTTTGGGGGTGTCAAGCTTGGCCCTGCGAGAGTTGCTCGTGCCTTTCGCGATGCCGGTGTTGGTGCAGTTGAGGTGTATCAAAAGGAGCAGAAGGTGTTGTAGTTCTCTGAAAGAAAATAATAATAACATCATGGATAGATGCATTCACAAATACCTCTGACTACTGATGTTGGTGTTAACTTCATGTGGTTTGTGGGCTTCTGTCTCTAAGGCAAGCATCTTAAACCTGATTTGATGGTGAGCGGTATCAATCTTGGAGAACTTCCTCACGTACAGTCGGTGCTGCAATGGAAGCGGCAAATCAAGGAGTCTCAGTGCTTGCCTACTCTCAGCAGCTAAATGATTCTGATAATAAAATCACCAATCCATGTTGTTGTACTCTGGATTTTTCCAAACACGAGGTGTGGTGACTCGATAGACATAGCTGTTTTGTTCGTTTTGTTTTCCGAAGACGTGTCCTCTGATAAATATCAATATTCCTGCTCATAGCATGGGAGGGTTATGAGTTGATAGCACTTGGAATCCGCATTAGTGATACGTTTTGTGGGAAAAAACGCATTTTTCCTCGCAGAAATCCGTATTATTGAGACAATGGGAAGAAGGTCTATATATTTATATATCCGATCCCCGTTTGGGCATGACTGCTCTCTTATGCAGTTGCATGTCGTTACCATCATTAACGCTGGATAACATGGCATTTACTGCTTGAGAAGATTAACAAATTGTTTGAACATCAGATATTCTGATAGCCATGGTGATCTTCCTTTGTTGAACCTAAAATGCACTGTTCGAATTTCGTTTCGTGCGGATACTATCCCCATCACCAACATCTACATGAGAGAGTATCCTTATATTCAGGAATTGTGTCTATTTTTTTACACTTTCTCTCATATCTCTCATCATTATTTTGTTAGGCTTTGGTCAGGCTATTAACTTTGCACCTTTCTCCCTCTGTGATTTTCATAGTTTTGGTTTTTTGTTCTCTGAACATGGGATGGGTCTTCCTCTCATGTTTTCGATACTGGAACGTCTATCCTTTTTATGAATTATGGGCGTATTTTTCTGTTTTTTTGCTATTGTTTAGCTCTTCCTCTCCGTTTTTGTTCCCCCCACTTTTTTACCTACAGTAGTTAAATAAATAGTTTTAAAATGCAACTCTTTCCATATTTTACTATCCTTCGCCCAACAAACGCGATTGTTTCAGGTCTTACCGCAATCATGGCCTATCTGATTGCCTATGGTTCCAATTTGCGTTATGGATTCCTGCTGTTTTTCATCGTATCTGTCATATGCGGTGCTGGAAATGTGCTCAATGACTACTTTGATCGGGATATTGACAAAATCAACAGACCGGATCGACCGATCCCATCAGGTGCAGTTGCACCTGGAATCGCGGTGCTGTGGGCAGGTATTCTGTTTTCCCTTGGTCTTATTGCAAGTCTTGCCACCAATCTTGAGTGTCTTGCAATTGCTGTAATCAACTCTCTCCTGCTGTGTCTATATGCTATAAAACTTAAGAAGATGCCATTTATTGGCAATTTTTTGGTAGCCTATCTTTCTGGTAGTGTGTTTCTCTTTGGAGGTGTCCTTGGCTCCTCAGAATCCTTTACTGTCATTACGCTCCTGTTTGCGATTACATTCTTCGGGACTCTCGCTCGTGAAATTCTTAAAGCAGCTGAGGATATTGAAGGTGATTCTTCAGCTGAGGCAGTGACCATTCCGATGATTATTGGGGTGAGGAAGAGCGGATATCTTGCGATCTTCCTTGTCCTATGTGCAAGTGCAGTAAGTCTTCTGTTATATCCACGTTGGGGCATGATGTATCTTATCTTGATTACAGTAATTGATATCTTCATTTTTTTTGCTGCTTTAAAGTCATCTCTATGTAAGACTTCAGAGGAGTTGGTTGCATCAAAGTCCACTAGTCTAATTAAATATGGCATGTTTGCTGCCTTGTTTCTGTTTCTTGCGATGGAATTAAGGAGTGGTATCATTACCTCGTTCATTTAAAAAAAAATGTGATGGATAACATATTAATATCGTGAAAAAAAAGGTTATTATATGTAATTTGTCATTGGGAGTACTTCATGAAAGTTTTTGTAAAGGATAGGACATACTTGGCCGAGCCTGGATCCTACTTTAAGGATTCTGTTAAAATTGATGGAGATTTCATAGTCCCCCCAAAGACTCAGTTTTGGAAGGATCTTGTAGTAATTGGTCATCTCTCCTTAGGTGTTTGCTCAAGAATCGGTGGCAACGTTACTTGTAATGGTGCGGTTATCTCCTGTGGATGTTTGATAGAGGGAGAACTAAATTCAGGGTTTGAGCAATTAACAGTGTGTGATAATGCCAAGGTACGTGTTATTCACTCAAAAGGAAACGTTTTGCTTCGTCCAGGGATTATTTCTGATGAGGTGTATGGAAACAATATTCTGGTGATGGGAAAAATTCACTGTGGGAAATTAATGGGAAAAAATACTCGTGTTATCACCCACTAGACGTTTTTCCAAGATTTTTTTAGATTAGGTTTTATTCTTTTCTGCTCTCTGTGCCTAGTCCATTTTGTTTCCTTAGTTCTCTGATTATGCGCGCAATTTTCAAAAGATATGATACTGCATGATCCATACCATCATGCTGCTGTTCATTCTTAC